>NZ_JBPIZD010000015.1:0-101068 GCF_051172395.1 Brevibacterium sp. H602
TTTGCGGTGGTGATAGTGGTGGGGAAACGCCCGGTTAACCGTTCCGATCCCGGTAGCTAAGCCCATTCGCGCTGATGGTACTGCAACTTGGTGGTTGTGGGAGAGTAAGTGACTGCCGCAATATTTTGTTGAGAGGCTCTGCTTCTGATCTTCGGGTCAGGGGCAGGGCCTCTTCTTTTATTCACATGTGGGTTGTTTGTTTTCGTGGGTGGGTGTGATGGGTGTGCTTGGTGCTACCTGACGGGGGCGCAGCAACCTGGCGCCAGGTAGCTGGGCCCCCGTCAGGTAGTAAATGGGAGGAAGGTATGGAGACGAAGACAATTGACGCTCTCAGAGCCGAGCTTGCTCGCGACGGCGAGGTTGCGATCGGGTTCAATCGGACGAAGCAGTTTCTGCGTAATCCTGCCGGTTTTCTCGGGCTGCGCCGTTCCTCCCCGCCCTCACCACAGGTGATCGTCAACAACTTCGGTCTGTGGGCCGCCGTGGACGGATTCCCCGAAGGCGGCGTGCCATGGGCCCGTATTCTCGAAGTCCACATCACCAAGGTGAACGTCAGCTCGTATATCGATGTGAGCATCAGAACTCCCGATACGCCTGACCGCCGGCGGACGCTGCGTCTGCCGCATATGCTCACGGTCGATCCGGAGGTTCTGGCCAAGTGGATCGTCATGGAACTGATGGAACGCGGCAACCCGATCTGACTTTCGTCCAGACAGTCCAATGACGTCTTTCAACCCGGTGTCGTCCTGAGGAGATCCCTTCCGGATGGTAGGCGACGCGTTCTCCCACCGAAGCTCAAATGCTTGTCCATATTTGTGTTGCATGTCACGATGAAGTTGTCCGCTGCGCCGGATGCAAGTGAATAGCGACATCCGAATAGACAGCAAGGGAGAGACCGCATGAACGCATCAACCATCATCTGGATCGTCGTCGCCATTGTCGTGGTTCTGATCATCGTCGGCATCATCATCGCAGTCAGCCGAAAGGCGACGGCGAAGAAGCGCGAACACCAGCGGCAAGAGGCCGCCCAGATTCGACAGGAAGCTGCCGAATCCGAACATGATGTTCGTGCTCGAGAGGCCGAAGTCGAGAAACAGAGGGCAGAGGCAAAGCGCGCAAAAGCCGAAGCCGATGCTCGAGCTGCTGAAGCTGATCGTCAGGCGGCACAGGCCGAGCAGCTGGATTCTCAGGCTGCGAAACGCGAAGAAGCTGTGAAAGCCGAACGGCTCGAGCACGACCGCAGGTTGAAACATGCCGACGAACTGGACCCGGATACACCTCGTGGTGCCGATGACGCTCGTCGTGCAGACAACTCGGGTCCGGCTGGGGCGGCTGGGGCTCATGGGATGTCGGCGAACCACCAGACTGAGCACCGTCCCGACGAAACCGCACCGCAGACCGGGCGGCGGCCTGACGAACCGGTACAGCGAACCGATGTACGCCATGAACCGCATGTACGGCCGGACGCACCTCGTCAGGACCATCATGGTTATCGTGATGACGCCTATGCCGAACAGCCTGCTCGGCAGGACGCGCCGCGTCCGGACCAGCCTGGCCCTCAGGAACCCGTGCGCCGCGATCCGTACGCGGAGCAGGACATCCGCGCGGACCAACAGCCGCCGGAAAACGGAGTCCGGCCCCACGCCGAGGAACCGCTGGCCGAGGAGTACGATCCTCGAGTCGGCCAACGCGGCACTCAAGACCCATACGCTCGCGGCGATCGGAGGGTGGATCCGCTCGATGACGGAGGGGACCCCGAAGCTCCGAGGCACTGACACATCGTCGGCTAGAGTCAGATGAGACGGTGCCCGAACCACCCACGGTTCGGGCACCGTCTCGTTGGTCTCGGACCTCCGGGCACTGCAAGCGATCGTGATTCGCATGGGAAGGCCGCCTCCGCGCGGGTTCTCGCTCGCGCGCAGCGAGACGTATTCGTGACAAGCGGTTGCGTTGAAATCGATTGATGCTTCTGTAGTGTGTACGGCAAGATCCTAAGGAAGGCACCCCATGCTCGATAAGCTGCACGACGCACTTCGACTCCGCACCAACCCGGCCATCTTCTTCTCCTCAGCGGCCGTGATCATCATCTTCGTCCTCGGGACGATCTTCTTCACCGATCAGCTCGACGCAGGCGTCTCGGTCGCCTCGGATTGGCTGCTGACGAACCTCGGCTGGTTCTACATCCTCGGCGTCACCGTCTTCGTCGCGTTCCTCATCTACATCGCCGCCTCCCGCTACGGGCGAGCGAAACTCGGCCCTGACGACGAACCGCCGGAGCATTCCAACGGCGCCTGGTTCGCCATGCTCTTCGCCGCCGGCATCGGCTCGATCCTCATGTTCTGGGGCGTTGCCGAACCCGTCAGCCACTTCGGCGATCCACCGCGGGCTTCCCTCGGCATCGAACCGGGCACGCCTGCTGCCGCGGTCGATGCCATGAACTTCACGTACTATCACTTCACCCTGCACACCTGGGCGATCTTCACCCTGCCCGCGCTGTGCTTCGCCTACTTCATCCACAAGAGGAACCTGCCGCCGCGCGTGAGCTCGATCTTCCAGCCCATCCTCGGTGAGAAGATCCACGGTCCCATCGGCAAGACAATCGATGTCGTCGCCATCATCGGCACCGTCTTCGGCATCGCCGTTTCGATCGGTCTGGGCACGCTGCAGATCAACGGCGGTCTCGCCCAGGTCATCGGCATCCCCGAGAACGCTCTGTGGCAGCTGATCATCATCGGCGTCGTCTGCGGACTCGCCACGATCTCGGTCTCGCTGGGCCTCGACAAAGGCATCAAGGTCCTGTCGAACCTCAACATCGTCGTGGCTGTGCTGCTGCTCGTCTTCATCGTCGTCTTCGGCCCGACGCTGTTCATGGCCAAGGGCGTTTTCGAATCTCTCGGCACCTACATCCAACAGCTGCCCGAACTCGCGCTGTGGAACGACACATTCGCCAACACCGGCTGGCAGAACACCTGGACGGTCTTCTACTGGGCGTGGACGATCACCTGGTCGCCGTTCGTCGGCATCTTCATCGCCCGCATCTCCCGCGGACGCACCATCCGCCAGTTCGTCATCGGCGTGCTCGCCATCCCCTCCGCCTTCTCGATCCTGTGGTTCGGCATCTTCGGCTACGCCTCATTCGACATCGAGCTCAACCAAGGCGGAGGACTGGTCGACCGAGTCGTCGATCAGGGAGACATCCCGGGAGCGCTGTTCGCGTTCCTCGACCACTACCCGCTGGCAGGGCCCGTGTCGGTGATCGCAATCGTCCTCGTGGTGATCTTCTTCGTCACCTCGGTGGACTCCGCGGCGCTCGTCGTCGACACGATGAACAACGGTCACGAAGACTTCAACCCGCTGCCGCAGCGCATCTTCTGGGCCCTTGCCGTCGCCGTCGTCACTGCGGCACTGCTCGTGTTCTCCGGCTCCGGCGGACTCGAAGCGCTGCAGTCGACGATCATCCTCGTCGGGCTGCCGTTCTTCATCATCGCCTACTTCCAGATCTACGCTCTCATGCGAGCCCTGCGCGAGGATGCGGGCGTTCTGCCGCGGGTGCGCATGCGCCGTTGGAAGAAGGTCCTGCCACCCGAGGAGGTCGAACGCCGACAGGGCGGAGACGAACAGTTCGGCCACGAATACGACGATGATGAGGAGGTCGTCACCGAACCCGAAGCAGTCGAACCGGCACCGAAGTTCCGTGACCCCTATGTCGAAATCCCTCGCGAGAAGAAGGGACGCCGTGAGGGGACGCTGGCCAGCCGCACGGGCAGCCGTGCGACCAGCCACGGTCAAGGTAAGGGCGGCGACGCCGACACCGACTGCGGCGGCTGACCGAGCTCGGGCATGACGAAGGGGGCGCTGCGATCGCAGCGCCCCCTTCGTTTCGGGTCTGGGCCGAAGTTCCCACTCAGGTCATCGAATCAGCGCTGGGCCGCCTCGGTGATCGGGGATTCAGACGATCGGGTCAGATCACTGCCCGTTCTTGATCATCTCCGCGCACTTCTCGCCCATCATCATCACGGTGATGTTCGGGTTGACCGTGGTGATTTCCGGCATCGCCGAGGCGTCGACGACGCGCAGACGATTGACGCCCTTGACTCGCAGCTGCGGATCCAGCGGCGACATCTCGTCATCGGCAGCTCCCATACGCACCGTGCCGACCGGGTGGTAGACGGTGTTGTGGGTGCGGGTGATGTAGTCGGCGATCTGCTCGTCGGTCTGGACGTCCTTGCCGGGGAACAGCTCCTCGCCGGCCCACTCGGACATGGCGTCCTGGGAGACGATCTCGCGGGCCTTCTTGATGCCGGCGACCATGACGCGCATGTCATGGCCCTCCGGGTCGGTGAAGTAGCGGGGATCGACCTTCGGCTTGTCACGGAAGTCCTTCGAGCGCAGGCGCACGGTGCCGCGCGACTTCGCATGAGTGACATTCGGGGTGAGGCAGAAGGAGTTCTCCGAGGTCTTGTAACCCTGACGCAGGGTGTGCATATCGAAGGGCACCGAGCCGTAGTGCATCATCAGGTCCGGACGATCGAGGCCCTCCTCGGTGGGGGAGAAGATGCCGATCTCCCACCACTGGGTGGAATCCTCGACCATCGGCTTCTTGGCCTCCCAGGAGATGACGCCCTCCGGGTGATCGCCCAGGTGCTCGCCGACTCCCGGCGAATCCACGCGAGCCTCAATGCCGACCTCGGCGAGGTGGGCCTTCGGACCGATGCCCGAGAGCATGAGCAGCTGCGGGGTGTTGATCGCGCCGGAGGAGACGATGACTTCCTTCTTCGCCTCGATCCGGTTGGTCTTGCCGAAGGCATTGTTGACTACGAGCACAGCCGTGCAGTTGTCGTCCTCGTCGAACTCGAGCTCCTTGGCCTGAGTATCGGTGAGGATCGTGAGGTTCTCACGATCGAGGATCGGGTGGAGGTAGGACACCGAGGAGGACGACCGGGTGCCGTCATCCTTGCGGTTGACCTGGAAGAAGTTCGCACCGTTGATGACGGTCTGACCCTCGTTGAACTGCACGCGAGGGATGCCGGCCTGCTCGCAGGCGTCGAGGAGCGCGACACCACAGGGATCGACCGGGGGCACGTTCATCAGACGGACCGGGCCGTCGTGGCCGTGGTGGTCGCCGGGCAGCTCATTGTTCTCGAGCTTCTTGTACAGGCCGAAGGTGTCCTTCGAACCCCATCCGGCTGCACCGTGCTTCTCTTCCCACTCATCGAGATCCTCGCGCGGAGCCCAGAAGGCGATGCACGAGTTGTGGGACGAGCAGCCGCCGAGCACCTTGGCGCGGGCGTGGCGCATGTGCGAGTTGCCGTTCTCCTGCTCTTCGATCGGGTAGTCCCAGTCGTAGCCGGATTCGAGGAGCTCCATCCAGCGGTTGAGCTCGAGGACGACGTCCTTGTCCGTGTCAGTGGGGCCGGCCTCGAGGAGTCCGACGGTGACTTCGGGGTCCTCGCTCAGCCGGGCCGCGACCGCTGCGCCGGCAGAGCCGCCGCCGACGACGACGTAATCAAAGCTATGAGTAGTTTTCACTGTTCATCTCTCCTTGTACTGAGGTATGCGTCTACAGGCTGCGGCGGATCACTTGGAGTGATCGGGGAACCAGCCGGTGACTGCCGGCTCGAGGTTCTGATAGATGTGCTTGGCTTCCTGGTACTCGGCCAGACCCGTGGGTCCGAGCTCGCGCCCGAAGCCGGACTGCTTGTAACCGCCCCATTCGGCCTGCGGCAGGTAGGGGTGGAAGTCGTTGATCCAGATGGTGCCGTGGCGCAGACGCTGAGCGACCAGCTGGGTCTTGCCCGCATCCTGGCTCCACACCGCTCCGGCCAGACCGTAGTAGGTGTCATTGGCGATCTCGACAGCCTCATCGACGGTGGAGAAGGTCTCGACGGTGACGACGGGACCGAAAGCCTCGTCGGAGACGACCGACATTCCGCGCTTGACCTGGTCGAGCACGGTCGGCAGGTAGTAGAACCCGTTCTCCAGGTCACCCTCGCCGAACTTGCCGCCGCAGCGCAGACGCGCACCCTCGGCGATGCCCTTCTCCACATAGGCGTGCACCTTATCGCGGTGTGCTGCGGAGATGAGGGGACCGGTCTCGGCGTTCTCGTCGAAGGGTCCGCCGAGTCGGATCTGCTCGGCACGCTCGACAAGGCGGTTGACGAACTCCTCGGCGATGGATTCCTCGACGATGAGTCGGGCACCGGCCGAGCACACCTGCCCGGAGTGGACGAAAGCGCCGTTGAGAGCATTGTCCAGAGCCGCATCGAAGTCGGCATCGGCGAAGATGACGTTCGGGTTCTTGCCGCCGAGTTCGAGGGCGATCTTCTTGATCGAGTCGGCGGCGTTGCGGAACAGCAGGCGACCGGTGACGAGGCCACCGGTAAACGAGACCATGTCGATGTCCTCGTGCGTCGACAGCGGGGCACCGGCATCGGCGCCCGCACCGAGGATGAGGTTGCCGACTCCGGCCGGCAGACCGAGCTCTTCGAGCACCTGCATGGTGAGGATCGCGGTGTGCGGGGTGAGCTCGGCAGGCTTGAGGATGAAGGTGTTGCCGGCGGCGATGGCCGGGGCGATCTTCCACGCGGCCTGCAGCAGCGGGTAGTTCCACGGGGTGATGAGCGCGCAGACGCCGACGGGCTCGTGCACGATCTTCGACGCCACGGTGTCGGTGCCGGCGTCGACGACGCGGCCGGCATCGTTTGCCGCGAGCTTGCCGAAGTAATCGAAGCAGTTCGCGATGTCGTCCATGTCGATCTGCGATTCGACGAAGCGCTTGCCGGTGTCGAGGGACTCGGCACGCGCGAATTCGTCCTTGCGCTCACGCAGAGCGGCGGCGAACTTCAGCAGCAGATCGCCGCGTTCGCTGGCGGGGACGGAGGACCAGACGCCGGAGTCGAAGGCACGGCGAGCGGCCTTGATCGCCAGCTCGGTATCTTCGGGGCTGGCTTCGTCCACCTCGGCGACGAAGCTGCCGTCGGCCGGGTTATGGATCTTTCGGGTTCCACCGTTGACGGCTGAAACCCACTGTCCGTCGATGAAGAGTGTGTTTGGCACGATTTCTCCTATTCCTAGCGGGTGAACGGTTGTGCGATCTGAAGGGCCGAACGCGCAGTCGCGGCAGTGGAGCCTGAGGTGTCGGGGAGTTTCCGAACTGCCGCGGAACTGCCGTTTGACCTGCGACTCGAACTGCTCCGGCGGCATTCATGCACATGCTTCCGGCAATCACAATAGGCGAAGTCAGGGGCCGAATGCGCAATCGAATGATGCTGGTCACACCGGCAAGTGATCTTGGTCATCACGTGGCGAGGGACGGCGGCTGCACTGGGGGACAGGCAGGCGCTAACCGCGCTGGGGGACGGGCAGGCAACTGGGCCGGAAATTCTGATCGTGGAATCGCGGAGACATCCGTCATCCGCACAATGAGTTTCCACGTCAGGTGTCATTCGTCCCCTGGTGTCGAGGCGGCGCGGACATCCGCTGCCGCCGAACCTCTTCGATTGCCGTCGGCCGTTCCACTGGATTCGCCTTGATTCTAACAGAGTGCTGAGGCGGTGACCTGGGCGTTGACCCATAGAACAGCGGGCACGGTGCTGAGGGGAATCGAGGTGCTGACGTGTCCCCGCCCACACGGCGACGAGGCGGTGAGTGGACTAGAATATAGCGGAACACCGAAAAGACTTCATAGGGAGAATCGTGGCCCAAGGGGATTCGCGAGACAGCCAGGACAACCGCCGCGCAGATGGCGGTCACCGCTCAGATCGCGACAACAATCGCAACCGTCGACCGGACAACCGGGACGGCCGCGGGCCACGCCAGTCCGACCGCAGGGGCGGCTACCAGGGCAATCGTCGCAACGATGATGATCGTCGGGGCGGCTTCAACCGAGATCGCCGTGATGGTGATGATCGCCGAGGTGGGTACCAAGGTAACCGTCGCAACGACGACGACCGTCGTGGCGGGTACCAAGGCAATCGTCGTAATGACGATGACCGTCGCGGTGGGTATCAGGGTAACCGTCGCAATGACGACGATCGCCGAGGTGGGTACCAAGGTAACCGTCGCAACGATGATGATCGTCGGGGCGGCTTCAACCGTGACCGTCGCGACGGTGACGACCGCCGAGGCGGCTATCAGGGCAATCGTCGGAACGATGATGATCGTCGGGGCGGCTTCAACCGGGACCGCCGTGATGGTGATGATCGTCGCGGTGGTTACCAGGGCAACCGCCGGAACGATGGCGACCGCCGAGGCGGCTTCAACCGTGATCGTCGTGACGATGACGACCGCCGAGGCGGCTACCGCGGAAACCGACGGGACGACAACCGCGGAGGCCGCGGCGGCTACGGTCGCAACGACAACGACCGCCGTGCATCCCGCAAGACCGACACCGGCGACTACGCACGCGAACAGCGTGCCCGCCGTCCGCGCATTCAGGAACCCGAGATTCCCGAGGGCGTCACCGGCCGTGAACTCGACAAAGAGATCTCGTCACAGCTGCGCTCCCTCGACAAAGAGAACGCCGACATGGTCGCCAAGCACCTCGTCGCCGCAGGCGGGCTGCTCGACCTCGACCCGGAACGCGCCCACGAACACGCCAAGGCCGCTATGGCCCGCGCCGGTCGTGTCGCCGTCGTCCGCGAAGCACTCGGCATCGCCGCGTACTACGTGGAGAACTATGACGAAGCCGTCCGCGAACTGCGCACCCATCGCCGCATCTCCGGTTCGAATGACAACATCGCGCTGATCGCCGACGCCGAACGCGGTCGCGGCAAGCCCGAGAAGGCCATCGAGCTGCTGAAGAACGCAGAAGAGCTCGACCTCGACAACGACACCCGCACCGAACTCGTCATCGTCGCGGCCGGCGCCAAGTCCGACCTCGACGACATCGCCGGTGCGCGCCGACTCATCGAAGCCGAGGACTTCACCCAGAAGCCCGGCGGCGGACTGGTCCGTCTCATGGCCGCCTACGCCGAGGTGCTGCGCATCGACGGCGAAACGGAACTCGCCGACAAGTACGAAGAGCTCTCCCGCCGGACCGCCAAGGCGACCGGCACCCTCTTCGGCGACGAAGAGCCCGACCTCAACGCCGGCGTCGAAATCGAAACGGTGGAAGAAGTCGAGGACGAGCCCGAAGCCGCCGAAGCCGAGGAGCCGCAGGTGGAATCCGACGCTGTTGACGCTTCCGCGGAGGGAGCAGAAGCTGGGGCCGACACCGAGGCTCCAGCCGCAGCGCCGAAGTCGAAGACACATGTCTCGGCAAAGGAACTGAAGTCGGTCAAGGTCTCCGACGATGAGATCGAAGCCGAACTCGACGAGATCCTCGCCGATGCAGAAGCCGACGCCGACACAGGCTCCGAGCCCGACGCAACAGCAGCCGAGGCCGACGGAGAGCAGTGACACTGACCGCCGAACAGCACAACTCAGCAGATGGGCGCCTGCCCGAATCATCGGGCACGCCCATCGACTGCGTCCTGTTCGACCTGGACGGAGTCGTCTACCACGGCACCCACGCCGTCGATGGCGCCGTCGACGGCATCAATTGGCTCCACTCCCAGTCGATCCCGGTCAACTACGTCACGAACAACGCCACTCGCACGGCCGCAGCCACCGCCGAGAAGATCACCGGAATGGGCGTCGACGCCTCTGCGGACGAAGTGACCACCTCGGCGCAGGTGCTCGCCGAACGCTTAGCCGAACGTTTCGGGCCGGGCGCCCGCGTCCACCTCCTCGGCACGACCGGACTGCGGGTCGCACTCGAAGAGGCGGGTCTCGAGATCACCGACTCACTCGACGCGTCACCCGTTGCCGTCGCTCAGGGACTCGACCCGGAGATCGACTACGCGAAGATCGTCCGCACCTGCGAAATCATCCGCTCGGGCGCCGAATGGTGGGCGAGCAACCCCGACTTCTCCCTCCTCACAGAAACCGGGAAAGTCCCCGGCAACGGTGCCTTCGTCGATCTCATCGCCCGACTCACCGACGCCGCCCCAGTCATCGTCGGCAAACCTGCACCGCACATGATGAACTTCGCAGCCGGCCGCCTCGGCGCGCACCGGCCCCTCATGGTCGGCGACCGCCTCAACACCGATATCGCAGGCGGCTGTGCCGCCGGCATCGACACCGCCCTCGTCCTCACCGGAATCCACGACATCCACGATGCCCTGCGTGCCGGCCCGGAGCGTCGACCGACGTTCATCCTGCCGAATCTGCGCGGACTCGAAGCGCTCATCACCGGCACCGACCGCGGCGAGTCCGCACGGATCGAAGCCGAACTCCGCCGAGTCTGGGCAGCCATCGATGCGGTGGACACCGACGCCGAGACGGTCCTGGCTGAAGGACGCCTGCCCCGCCGGATCGGAGGGGACGAATGAGCGAGACCCCGACACCCGGCCCAGGACCCGGAACGACTCCCGGCACGAACTCGACTTCGATACTCGGCCCTGCTTCTGCCCCGACGCCCGCCTCGGTGAGCGGGGACGTGCCGATCGAGACCTGGCGGTCCAGCCTCGCCGAGGCCAAAGAAGCACCGGCGGCCGAGCGGCACGAACTTCTCAACTCCCTGCTGGGCGACCTCGACGCGCAGGTGGGCTCCTTGTGAGCAGACTCGACCGGGCACTCGTCGATCGCGGGCTGCTGAACTCGCGCTCTCGCGCCGCCCGCGAAATCGCCGCCGGTCGCGTCAGCGTCAACGGCCGCACCGCGACCAAGGCCTCCCAAGACGTGAGAGCCACCGACGATGTCTCCGTCACCGAACCCGACCCCTGGGTCGCCCGCAGCGCCCACAAACTCCTCGGCGCGCTCGAGGCTTTCGACCTCACCGACCGACTCAATGATCTGACAGCCCTCGATGCAGGCGCCTCCACCGGAGGCTTCACCCAAGTCCTCCTCCATCACGGTGTCGCACACGTCTGGGCCGTCGACGTCGGCCACGATCAACTCGCGACTGTCCTCCGCGACGACCCGCGCGTCCACGTCCGCGAAGGACTCAACCTCCGCGAACTGACCGACTCCGACGTGCCGACCGTCGACCTCGTCGTCGCCGACGTCTCCTTCATCTCTCTGCGCCTGCTCATCGGACCGCTGCTGGCCGCGACCGCCGCGACGGGGGAACTCCTCCTCATGGTCAAACCCCAATTCGAACTGGCACGAGCATCGCTGGACAAACACGGCGTCGTCGCCAGCAGGGAGAAACGCCGCCGTGCCATCGACTCCGTCCTCGACGCCGTGAGACAACACGCCGGACGCGTCACCGACATCGCACCCTCACCGCTGCCGGGCCCCAGCGGGAACCGAGAGTACTTCCTGCGTGTTCGCCCAGGCCGAACACATCACCAGTCCGATAGGCTCGATCAAGCAGACATCCCCGCCCACCTGGACGAAATGATGAGAGGAGAGTCGTGACCAGACACATCATGGTGCTGCTGCACCCCCAACGTGATGAGTCGGCCGTGGCCGCCGTCAGCGTGTTCAAGGCCCTCCTCGACGACGGAGTCACCCCCGTCGTCCTCTCCGACGAGATCGTCGGCATCCGCGCCCGTCAGGCCGAGGCCGTCGACGACGAACCCATCCTCAACCACTGCGTCATCATCGACCCCTCCGAACTCGGTGAGTGGAAGAACGCCTGCGAACTCGTCATCGTCCTCGGCGGCGACGGCACGATCCTGCGCGCCGCCGAACGCTTCCACGGGTCCGGTGCCCCGCTCATGGGCATCAACTTGGGCCATGTCGGCTTCCTCGCCGAAAGTGAGAAGGAAGACCTCGCCGAGGCGGTCCACCGCGCCTCCCAACGTGACTATTCCGTCGAGGAGCGGCTCGCGCTCGACGTGTCCGTGTGGCACGAAGGCGAGAACATCTTCAATGCCTGGGCACTCAACGAGGTAACCATCGAGAAGACCTCGAAATCCCGGATGATCGACGTCGTCCTCGGCGTCGACGCCCGCCCCGTGTCCTCCTTCGGTTGCGACGGCGTCATCCTCGCCACCCCCACCGGCTCGACCGCGTACTCGTTCTCCGCCGGCGGACCCATCGTCTGGCCCGAAGTCGAAGCACTCATCCTCGTCCCGATCTCCGCCCACGCCCTGTTCTCCAAACCGCTCGTCGTCAACCCGACCTCCCGCCTCGGCGTGGAGATCTCCCAGATGAACCCCGAATTCTCAGCCGTGCTGTGGTGCGACGGCCGCCGCGCCCTCGAACTGCCGTCCGGGGCCCGCGTGGAAGCCACCCGCTCGAAGTCACCGATCCGACTCGCCCGCCTCCACACCGGCCCCTTCACCGACCGACTGGTCGCGAAGTTCCGCCTGCCCGTCTCCGGCTGGCGAGGACCGATCAAGGAGGCCTGAATGATCTCCGAACTGCGCATCTCCCACCTCGGCGTCATCGCCGAAGCCGCCGTCGAACTCGACACCGGCTTCACCGTCGTCACCGGTGAGACCGGTGCGGGAAAGACCATGTTCGTCTCCGCCCTGTCCCTGCTCATGGGCCGCAAGGTCGGCTCCGGAGTCGTGCGCAAAGGCGCAGAGAAAGCCGAAGTCGAAGGCATCTTCACCGATGTGGCCGAACCCGTGCGCGAACGCATCGAAGAGGCCGGCGGCAGCGCCGACGACGAAGCGATCATCTCCCGCACCGTCGCGCTCAAGGGCCGCGCCCGAGCCACGGCCGGCGGTCGCACCGTGCCGATCTCCGTGCTCACCGACATCTCCTCAGACCTCATCACCCTCCACGGCCAGTCCGAACAGCTGCGCCTCAAAGGCGCCGCCCAACAGCGTCACCTTCTCGACGCCGCCGGTGGCACTGCACTCGCCGAGGTGGCCGACCGTTACCGTGCCGCCTTCGAGAACTGGCGCGAGACCGAAGCCCGCGTCAGCCGCATCAAAGACTCCACCGCCGCCCGCCGCGAACGCATCCTGTGGCTGCGCGGCTGCCTGGAGACCATCGACAAGGTCCGCCCCGAACCCGGCGAAGACGAGACCCTGGCCGCACAGTCGGCGAAACTCGGCGCCGCCGCCGAGATCACCCGCGCCGTCGGCGCCGCCCACGACCTGCTGCTCGGTTCCGAGATCGACGATGCCGGCGCCGCCGTCGACCTCGTCCACCAGGCCATCAGCACGATCGCCGATGTCGAAGGCTCCGACAAAGAACTCGTCACCATCCGCGAAGCCCTCGGCGACGCCGTGCTGCGCCTGTCCGACTCCGCCGCGGAACTGTCCTCCTACCTCTCCGGATTCGACGAACTCGGCGAAACCTCGCTGGAAGAGACCGAAGCACGCCGCGCGGAACTCGGCACCCTGGCTCCCTACGGCCAAGACGTCGCCGAAGTCCTCGACTTCGAAACCCGCTCGGCCGCGGAGCTCGCCGAACTCGAAGCCGAGGACCGCGACCTCGACGGACTCGACGCCGAACTCGACGGGGCTCGCGAGACCATGGAGGCGGCCGCCTCGGCGCTCACCGAGATCCGCAAGGCCACCGCGGACGAATTCTCCGCAGCGGTCAGCGAAGAACTCACCGCCCTGTCGATGCCGAAAGCCACGGTCGCCTTCAAGATCTCTGAACGTGAACCCACCACCCACGGGGCCGACGACGTCCGGCTGACCTTCGCCGCCCACGAATCCTCGATCCCCGACGACATCGCGAAGATCGCCAGCGGCGGTGAGCTCTCCCGTGTCATGCTCGCCATCGAAGTCGTCAGAGCCGCCAGCGAATCCATCCCCACCTACGTCTTCGACGAAGTCGACGCCGGAGTCGGCGGCAAAGCGGCCGTGGAGATCGGCCGCCGGCTGGCCAAACTCGCCCGGAACGCCCAGGTCATCGTCGTCACCCACCTGCCGCAGGTCGCCGCCTGGGCCGACACCCATGTGACCATCGTCAAGGACGATGACGCCGAGACCGTGCGCTCGGGCGTGCAGGAACTGACCGACGAAGAACGCGTCGTCGAACTCTCCCGCATGTTGGCAGGCATGGACGACTCCGCCTCTGCGAAGGCCCACGCGGCCGAACTGCTCGACAACGCTCGGCAGGTCAAGGAGGCCGGCGTTGGCAGCAGATGAGAGAATGGGCGGACCATGAAAGTGCGCAGACACCGTGAGAACCTCACCGCACCGACCAGGTTCGGCCCCGCCCCTGCCCGCTTGGACCGACGCACGAAGAATCTGACGAAACGCCTCCAAGCAGGCGACATCGCCATCATCAAACACTCCGACATCGACCGCATCTCCGCCGAAGCCCTCGTCGCCTGCCGGCCGGCCGCGGTGATCAACGCCGACAAGTCGATCTCCGGCCGCTACCCGAACCTCGGCCCGAGCATCATCGTCGACGCCGGCATCCCCCTCATCGACGCCGCCGGAGCCGATATCTTCGACGCGGTCGACGAGAAAGCCGAGATCTCCATCGAGGGCGCCACCGTGTACGCAGGTGAAACCGAGGTGGCCACGGGAGTCCTGCAGACGTCGGAGACGATCTCCGCGGACATGCACGCCGCCGAAGCCGGAATGAACTCCGTGCTCGTGGACTTCATCGACAACACGATCGAATACATCCGCAAGGACTCCGACCTGCTCTCGGCCGAACTCGTCGTGCCGGAGGTGAAGACGAAGTTCACCGACCGGCATGTGCTCATCGTCGTCCGCGGGTACCACTACAAGGAGGACCTGGCGATGCTGGCCTCCTACATCCGCGAATACCGTCCGCTGCTCATCGGCGTCGACGGCGGAGCCGATGCCATCATCGAAGCCGGCTACCGACCGGACATGATCGTCGGGGACATGGACTCCGTGTCCGACACCGCCCTGACTTCGGGCGCCGAGATCGTCGTCCACGCCTACCGCGACGGCACCGCCCCGGGCACCGAGCGGGTCGAAGCCCTCGGAGTCGAATGCGTGGCCTTCGCGGCCTCGGGCACGAGCGAGGACATCGCCATGCTGCTCGCCGATGACAAGGGTGCCGAGCTCATCGTCGCCGTGGGCACCCACGACACCGTCATGGAGTTCCTCGACAAGGGCCGCAAGGGCATGGCCTCGACCTTCATCACCCGGCTGCGTGTGGGCTCGAAGCTCATCGACGCCAAGGGCGTGTCCCTGCTCTACCGGCAGCGCATCTCCAGCCTGCAGCTGGCCGTGCTCATCATCGCCGGACTCGTCGCTCTCGGTGTGGCGATGACCGCGACCTCGGCCGGACAGACCTTCCTCGGCCTTATCGGCGCCCAACTCGACGGCCTCTTCGGCTGGATCGGCTCCCTCTTCGGCGGCGACCCCGCAGCATCCACCGACTCCGCCGGACTCATCCAAGGACTGACCAGTGATTGATTTCCGCTACCACCTCGTCTCCCTCGTCTCGGTGTTCCTCGCCCTTGCCGTCGGCATCGTCCTCGGTGCGGGACCGCTGAAGGAACCGATCGGGGAGTCCCTGCAGAGCCAGGTCGACGCGCTGCGCTCGGACCGCGACAACCTGCGCTCCGACCTCGACGCCGCCAAGGGCAATATCGACAAGCAGAACGAATTCGTCACCGCCGCGGCCCCGGAACTCATCGACGGCACCCTCGACGGGCAGGAGGTGAGCATCATCGCCGCCCCCGAGGCTGACTCCGAACAGGTCGAAGAGGTCAGCAACCGGGTCAAGGAAGCCGACGGCACCATCGCCGGCGACGTGTCGTTCGTGCCGAACACGCTCAGCCTCGATGATTCCACCCAGTTCCTCAAGCGGCTGCGCACCGTCGTACCGAACCTGCCGAAGGACGACTCGACCGCGATCCGCGCCGCCCTCGTCATCGCCCTGACCGGTGACGCCTCGATGCTCGAAGACGAAGACGATCAGGCCGATGCGGAGAAGCAGGCGGCGAAGCTCTACGACGTCTTCGTCGAAGCCGACCGTCTGCGCACCGACACCGACCACAAGACCACTTCGCTGTTCATCGTCATCGACGATGAGAACTCGAAACTGGCCGAGGACACCGAGCCCAGCCCGAAGGCCACCGACGACAAGGGAACCCGGACCCTCGTCACCGACTTCATCACCGCACTCACCGCCGAAGCGAACTCGGTGGTTGTCGCCGGCGATGCCGGATCGGCGCAGAACGGACTCGTCAACGTGCTGCGGACGGAGAAGTCCCGCGCCAGCACCGTCGACGGGCTCGGCCTCGGCGCCGGTCCCGTCATCACCGTGCGAGCACTGGCCTCCGGAGAAGCCGGAAAGCACGGTCACTTCGGATTCGCCGAGGACGCCGAAGGCATCCTGCCGGGCAAGATCGAAGAGAAGTCGTCCGACGACACTTCGAAGGGAGACGAGAAATGATCCGCTCCATCGTCAGCACCGCCGTCGCCGGGCTCGCCGGCTTCGCCGCGACGAAAGCCGTGCTCAGATCACGGCTGCGCACCCACGATTCCGTGGTGCGCACCAACCACGCCGGACACGACGTCTCGCTCGCCGAAGGCCCTGCCGTCGCGGCGGGACTGGTGGCCGGCAGCCTACTCATCGAAGATACTCGGCAGCGGTCGGCGACCCTGTTGGCCACGGCCGCGGCGGGCAGCCTCGGTGCCGTCGATGACTTCTGCGAATCCGGATCCTCCAAAGGGCTGCGCGGTCATCTGTCGGCCCTGGCCCGCGGGGAGATCACGACCGGGGCCATCAAGGTCACCGGCATTCCGCTCGCCTCGATCGCGGCCGCCGCGATCCTGCGCAGCCGCACCCGCCCGTCCGGGCTCTTCGGCTCCACGCACTCAACTTCTGACCGACCCTGGTACGCGGCCACCGCGGATGTCATCGTCACCGGGGGAGTGATCGCGGGCTCTGCGAACCTGTTCAACCTCCTCGACCTGCGGCCCGGCCGGGCACTCAAGGCCGGAGCACTGACCCTGGCCTTCACCGACCACGATCGCCGCGTGTCCTGGGCACCGTCGGGAGCGATCGCCGGCGCCACGGCGGCTGCCTGGCCCGACGACCTCGCCGGTGATGCGATGCTCGGCGACACCGGAGCCAATGCTCTGGGAGCGGCGATCGGCGTGATCCTCGCCGAAACGGCCACACCGGCACAGCGAACCCTCATCCTCGCTGTGCTCGCCGGGCTCACCCTGGCCAGCGAGAAGGTCTCCTTCACCTCCGTCATCGAATCGACTCCGGGACTGCGGGAGATCGACTCGTTCGGCCGCGAGGATAAGTGAACAAGCTCGTTCGAGTCCTCGCCTCCACGGCGCTGCTCGTATCGATCATCACCCTGCTGACCCGACTGGTCGGCTTCTTGCGCTGGCTGGTGTTCTCGGCAAACGTGGGCGCCGGCACCGTCGGCACCGCCTACCAGAGTGCCAACCAGGTCCCGAACATCCTCTTCGAGGTCGTCGCCGGAGGTGCCCTGGCCGGCGCGGTCATCCCGCTGCTTGCAGTGCCGCTGGCCAGATCGGACCGGGAGACCGCCGGACGCATCGCCTCCGGCCTGCTGACCTGGGCGGTAAGCGTCACCTTGCCCCTGTCGATCCTGCTGGCCGTGTTCGCCCCGCAGATCGCGAGGATCCTCGTCGACACGAAGACGAGCGCCGCGGGAGTGCAGGCGACCGTGGAGCTGCTGCTCATGTTCTCCCCGCAGCTCGTCCTCTACGGAATCGGCGCCGTGCTCACCGGAGTGCTGCAGGCCCACCGGAAGTTCCTGTGGCCGGCGTTCGCCCCGCTTCTGTCCAGCCTCATCGTCATCGGCAGCTATATCGCCTACAACGCCGTCGGCGGCAGCGACGATACCTGGCAGACCCACCTCGGCTGGCTCGGCTGGGGCACCACCGTCGGCGTCGCAGCCCTCGCGCTGCCGCTCGCCCTGCCGATGGCCACGACCGGGCTGAAGCTGCGTCCGACCTTCTCCTTCCCACCCGGAGTCGCCCACCGTGCGCTGCGCCTGGCCGGAGCCGGAATGTCGGCCCTGCTCGCCCAGCAGGCCGCCGTGCTCGCAACCCTGAGCCTGGCCAACCATGTCGGTGGGGACGGCACGCTCGTCCTCTTCAGCTACATCAATGCCGTCTACCTGCTGCCCTACGCGGTGCTCGCCGTGACCGTGGCGACGGTGGTCTTCCCGACCCTGTCGACCTGGGTGGGACGATCCACCGACCCCGAGGCGACCGAGCACAGACGTGCGGAAGCCGGGGTGCGGATGCGGTCGGTGACCTCGACGACGACGGCGCTCATCATCGCCATCGGCGGACTCGGTGCCGTCATCCTGCTCTCGGCCGCGGGCCCCCTGCAGACCTTCTTCATCGCCATCGACGCCGAAAGCGAATCCGCCGCACCCTTCGACTCCATGGCCACGGCGATCATGGTCATGGCCTTGGCCGTGCCCGGGTGGTCCTTCGTGGCGTGGGGCACCCGTGTCTTCTACGCGGTGGAACGCTCCCGCTATTCGGCTGCCGCCACGACGACGGGATGGATCCTCGTCATCGTCGGCATGGTCGGAGCCATCCTCGTCACCGGCTCGAACGGCAATCCCGGACTGACCCTCGTCTGCATCTGCAGCGGATATGTGCTGGGCATGACCGTCGCCGGAGTGTTCCTGCTCGTGAACATGCGCCGCGTCCTCGGCCCCACCGGACTCGCTCTCGTCGGACGTCGGTCGCTGCTCGCGCTCGGGTCCGCCGTCGTCGCAGGCACCGCCGGGGTCGTGACCTCGCAGTGGTTCGGGGGACTCCTCGACAACTCGGCAAGCTCCGCGGTCATCGCCGGAATCGTCGCAGCCCTCCTCGGCTGCATCGTCTTCGGAATCATCGTGCTCGTCGTCGACCGCGGGTTCCTCGGCGAGGTCCGCGGCCTGCTGGCCGACCGAAACCGGGCCGTCGTCAATGACGAGACGACCGTGCATGCCGTCGAAGCGAATTCGGCTGCATCAAGCACCGACAGCAGACCCGGCACGCACAATGGAGACCACGGACCCAGCGACACCGACAGAACCAGCGACACCGACAGGTTCAGCGACACCGACAGGGAGGAAGACTCATGAGAATTGTCTTCACCATCGGCACCTCGACCGGGGGAGTCGGCACCCACGTGCACGCACTCGCCCGTGACCTCGCCGCCGCCGGACATGAGATCGGCGTCATCGGACCGGCCGCCACCGACGAACACTTCGGCTTCTCGCTGCTGCCCGGAGTCCGGTTCGGCGTCCTCGAACTCGGCACCGGAATCGGCGTTTCCGACGCCGCTCTTGTCCGCAGACAGCGCACACTGCTGCGCAGCTTCGCCCCGCAGATTGTCCATGCCCACGGCTTCCGCGCCGGGCTCATCACCCTGTTGACCCTGCGCACGCTGAAGACCCGACCGAAGTTCGTCCTCAGCCTCCACAACCAGGCCAGCGGACAGGGACTGCGCGGACGGGTCGAAACCCGAGTCGAGACGATGCTCGCCCGCGGGGCCGACCTCGTCCTCGGCGCGAGCACCGACCTCGTCGACCGCGCCCGCGAACTCGGTGCACAGACCGCCCGGTTCCTCCCCGCCGCCGCCCCCGAGGTGACCCAAGTGTCCACCGAGGCGGCCGCCGCCACGCGTGCGGCACTGGCCGAGGAATTCGACTTCGATCCCGGGGCACTCATCGTGCTTGCCGTCGGTCGCGTCGCCGAACAGAAGAACTACCCGATGCTCGTGCGCGCACTCGCCCGCCTCGGCGAGGAGAACCGGCAGGGCAAGATCGTCGCCCTCATCGCCGGTGCCGCCGACGAGGAGGTGCTCGCCGGTGTCCGCGCACAGTACGACGCCGTCGCAGCCGCCTCGGCGGTTCCGGCCCTGCATTTCCTCGGACCCCGCGATGACATCGCGGAACTCGCGGCGGCTGCGGACATCTACGCACTCACCAGCGTGTGGGAGGCTCGGGCGCTCGTGCTCCAGGAGGCGCTCATCTCCGGCAAGGCGATCGTGGCCACCGCCACCGGCGGCAGCGCCGAACTCGTCGGCGACGCGGGGATGCTGATCGACCTCGACGACGATGCCGCCTTCGCCGCAGCCGTGGCCGAACTCGCCGTCGATCCGGCCCGCCGCGCCGAACTCGGTGCCAGGGCCCGGGCACGCGGAGCGGAGCTTCCCGATGAGAGGGAAGTTGCCGGAGAACTCGCAGGTCTTTACACGGAACTCGTGCCTGCCCAGGTAGGCTAGAACCAGCGTCGAACGAAAGAAGAGGATGAGGAAATGAGCGAATCCGGCGAGGTCAACCCACTGAGCGCAGACACGAGGATTCTGCACGTGCTCGCCGATACCACCGGTCCCGTCGTCGAAGTGGCGAAGCTCGCCGTGCTCGGTCACCTCCGGGCCGGTTACAAGGTCGCCGTCGCCGCGCACCGGTCACTGCTGGGCACCTTCGGAGTCCCTGAGGAACTGGCCGGCGAATTCCGCGAGATCGAACTCGCAGCACGCAGACGCTTCTCGATGGCCGACCCCAACACCGCCTTCACTCTTCACAAGTACTACCAGCACGTGGACATCGTCCACGCGCACGGACTGCATGCGGCGACGCTCGCCGGACTGGCCTTCACCGGTCTGCCCGCCCGCCTGCACCCGAAGGTCGTCGCCACCATCGAATCCTTCGACTCCGCGAACGTCATCGAGAAGACCGGAGCCGAGATCGTCGGCCGCACGGCCACCGCGGTGCTCGGCACGACCGAACCCGTCGTCGACTACTACGGCGGCCGCGTCCCGGTCGTCGAACGCGCTGAACTCGTTCACCCGGACATCGACGTCGATCTCACCGTGCGCACCCCGCGCGCCGAGGTCCGTCGCGAACTCGGCCTGTCCGAAGGCACCTGGATGGTCGCCAGCCCCATCGCGCTGCGTGACCACACTGCCCTGGCGACGGTCCTCGACGCCGCCGACCAGATCAACCAGCGTCGCCGTGACCGCAAGGTCGTCTTCGTCCTCACCGGCACAGGCAAGGACCGTTCGACGATCTCCCGCGAATTCGCCGACCGCGGCGTCCTCGTGGCACCGGCCGGAGACCTCGTCGATGTCGCGGCCGCCTCGGACGTCGTCATCGCCAGCGAGACGATGACGGGACTGTCCCACGAAGACCTCATGCAGCTGTCGAAGCCCGCGGTCTTCATCGGCAGCGAACGCCGCGCCGGCATCTGGGGAGAGGCCGCGAAGGCCGTTCCCGCCGACGACACGGAAGCGCTGCTGCGTGAGATCAATCATCTTCTCGACGACCCGGCCGGACGCGGAACCTCCGCTGTGGCAGCAAAGAAGCGGGTCATCGACGTGAGCAACGGTGCGGCGATCTCCGAGACGCTGCTCGATCTGTACGCCGAGGTCGACGCCGTCTCGGATTCGTGAGCCGGACTTTGATAGAATCAAATTCCGTGGTGAATCGAACTGGCCCAGGCGGCACACATACGGCAAAGCACATCTTCGTCACGGGAGGCGTCGCCTCCTCGTTGGGCAAGGGTCTGACGGCATCGAGCCTCGGCCATCTGCTCACTCAGCGCGGCCTCACCGTGGCCATGCAGAAGCTGGATCCCTACCTCAACGTGGATCCCGGCACGATGAACCCCTTCCAGCACGGTGAAGTCTTCGTCACCGAAGACGGTGCCGAGACCGACCTCGACATCGGTCATTACGAGCGCTTCCTCGACAACGACCTCGACGGTGCCGCGAATGTGACCACCGGACAGATCTACTCCTCGGTGATCGCGAAGGAGCGCCGTGGCGCGTACCTCGGCGACACCGTCCAGGTCATCCCGCACATCACCGATGAGATCAAGGCACGCATGCGTGCCCAGGCCGAACGCCCCGAGGCGGACCGCCCCGATGTCATCATCACCGAGATCGGCGGCACCGTCGGCGATATCGAATCCCAGCCCTTCCTCGAGGCGGCCCGTCAGGTCCGTCACGACATCGGCCGGGACAACGTGTTCTTCATCCACGTCTCCCTCGTGCCCTACCTCGGGCCCTCCGGAGAGCTGAAGACGAAGCCGACTCAGCACTCGGTGGCGACCCTGCGCTCCATCGGCATCCAGCCCGATGCGATCGTGCTGCGCTCCGACCGCGAGCTGCCGGATTCGATCCGTGCGAAGATCGCCGGTGCCTGCGACGTCGAGACCGAAGCGGTCGTGTCCTGCGTCGACGCCCCGAGCATCTACGACATCCCGAAGGTCCTCCACGACGGCGGCCTCGACGTGTTCGTCATCCGCAACCTCAACCTGCCCTTCCGCGACGTCGACTGGACGAAGTGGGACCGGGTACTCGAACGCGTGCACAACCCGTCCCGGGAAGTCACCATCGGCATCGTCGGCAAGTACATCGACCTGCCCGACGCCTACCTCTCCGTCACCGAGGCGCTGCGCCACGGCGGCTTCGCCAACGACGCGAAGGTCACAATCAAGTGGATCCAGTCCGATGACTGCTCCACCGAAGCCGGCGCCGCGTCGGCACTGTCCGGCCTCGACGCGATCTGCGTGCCCGGCGGCTTCGGCATCCGCGGCATCGAAGGCAAGCTCGGCGCACTCGAATACACCCGCACCAACGGCATTCCGACCCTCGGTCTGTGCCTGGGTCTGCAGTGCATGGTCATCGAGTACGCACGCAATGTCGCCGGCATCGAGGCGGCTTCGTCGTCCGAGTTCGACCCCGAGACCACGGTTCCGGTCATCGCGACCATGGCCGAGCAGCTTTCGATCGTCGAGGGCGAAGGCGACCTCGGCGGCACTATGCGCCTGGGCACCTACGAGGCCAAGCTCACCGAAGGCAGCGTCGTGGCCGGCGTCTACGGCGACACGACGATCAGTGAGCGTCACCGTCACCGCTACGAGGTCAACAACACCTACCGGGATCAGCTCGCCGAGGCGGGGCTCGAGTTCTCCGGGACCTCACCGAACGGTGAGCTCGTCGAATTCGTCGAGCTTCCGCACGATAAGCACCCGTTCTACGTCTCCACTCAGGCGCATCCCGAGCTGAAGTCGCGTCCGACCTCACCGCATCCGCTGTTCGCGGGTCTGGTCGCCGCCGCGCTCGAGCGTCAGTGACCGTTGTCCATCTTCACAACGAATGCCGTCGGCCAGAGCGCCGGCGGCATTCGCCGTTCCACCACCGTCGAGTTTCGAGAGGCAGCCGATGAGCACTCAGCACGATGAGATCCTGCAGGACGATCCGGTGATCCCGCCGATCACCCACTCCGAGGTCGTCTACGAAGGCGCGGTGTGGGACATCCGCAAGGAGACCTTCGACCTGCCCGAGGCGCCCGGACTCGTCCGCGACCTCATGGCGCACACCGGTGCCGTCGGCGTCGCCGTCGTCGATGACCAGCAGCGGATCCTGCTGGCCCAGCAGTACCGGCACCCAGTCCGGGCCAGGCTGTGGGAAGTCCCGGCCGGTCTGCTCGACGTGCCCGGCGAGGACCCGCTCGAGGCGGCGAAGCGGGAACTCGTCGAGGAGGCCGACCTCACGGCCGACCACTGGGACGTCCTCAGCGACTCCTGCCTGACACCGGGCGGCAGCTCGGAGACGATGCGTCTCTACCTGGCCCGCGGGCTGTCCTCCGTTCCCGAAGCCGACCGTCACGAACGCGGCGAAGAAGAGGCGGGCTTCCGTTACGCCTGGGTCGGCATCGACGACGCACTCGAAGCCGTGACCGATGGACGGATCACCAACGCGATCGCCCAGCTCGCGATCTTCCAGGTCGACCGGGTGCTGCGCGCCGAAGCGGCGGGAGCACCGGTGGAGTTCCGTCCCGTCGATGCGCCGAGGCGACTCGTCGACGGCCGTCCCGAATTCGGTCGTGGTGCCACCGTCGAGACGACTGGTTCGGCGTCGGCGGAGACGACCGGTTCCGCTGGTGAGGATGGCCTGTTCACGCAGGTCGGCACGGGCGAGGACTGATAACCCGTGGCCCGGCACGGTGCTGAACTGCTGCCAGAGAATCTGCCTGACGATCTGCGTCGCGGTTTTGCGTCCTATCTGTCCTCCCTGCGTTTCGAACGGGGACTGTCGATGAACTCGATCGATGCCTATGCTCGTGACCTCGCCCGGTACGGAACCTGGCTGACCGAGGACGGGGTGAGCCGCCTCGGCGAGGTCGATCGACAGAAGGTGGAGAGCTATGCGCTCCACCTGCTCGATTCGGGATTGGCACCGCGGAGTCGTGCCCGCGCACTCGTCGCGGTGCGACGATTCCACACCTTCGCCCTCGGGGAGAACCTCGCGCCCTCGGACCCGGCCTCCGAGGTCAGCCCACCGCAGGAAGGACTGCGCCTGCCCAAAGCCTTGGCCCTCGACGAGATCGAAGCGATGATCGCGACCACCGACGGTGACGAACCCGTGCAGATCAGGGCCGCGGCCCTGCTCGAACTCCTCTACGCCACGGGAGCGCGCATCTCCGAGGCCGTGGGAGTCGACCTCGACGATCTCGACCTCGACTCCGGACTCGTCCGGCTCTACGGCAAGGGCGGGAAGGAGAGGATCGTGCCCTTCGGATCCCACGCCTCCCGAGCCCTGGGAGCGTGGGTGTCACGGGTGCGCCCGTCGATGGCGGCGAAAGCGAGATCCTCGGCTCCGGCCGGGGCGCTGTTTCTCAATGCACGCGGAACCCGGCTCTCCCGAGTCTCGGCGTGGCAGATCGTCAAGGACGCCGGAGAGGCTGCGAAGATCGACGCCGAGGTGTCTCCGCATACGTTCCGGCACTCGTTCGCCACGCATCTGCTCGAGGGCGGTGCGGACATCCGCGTCGTCCAGGAGCTGCTCGGCCATGCCTCGGTGACGACGACGCAGATCTATACGAAAGTCTCAGAGGAGACACTGCGGGAAGTGTACGCGACCTCGCACCCCCGGGCGCGGTAGGGTTGGACGTAGAGCAACGAAAGGTGGCCATCCGAGAGATGAATACGCAAGAGGCGTTGGAGATCCCCCAGCAGCGGACCGCAGACGAGCCCCAGGACTTCCCGGAGCCGGCACCCCTGGCTTCGCACGGACCCGCCCGCATCATCGCGATGGTCAACCAGAAGGGCGGGGTCGGCAAGACGACCTCGTCGATCAACCTCGGTGCGGCTCTGGCCGCCTACGGCCGCAAGATGCTGCTCGTCGACTTCGACCCGCAGGGCGCACTGTCGGTCGGACTGGGACTCAATCCCTATGAGCTCGACATCAGCATCTACAACCTGCTGATGAACCCGCGACTGGACCCGCACGAGGTCATCGTCGAAACGGAATTCGACAACATCGACATCCTGCCGGCCAATATCGACCTCTCCGCCGCCGAAGTCCAGCTCGTCGGCGAGGTCGCCCGCGAGCAGGTGCTCGCCCGAGCCCTGTCGAAGGTCGCCGACGAATACGATGTCATCCTCATCGACTGCCAGCCCTCGCTGGGACTGCTCACCGTCAATGCTCTGACCGCCGCCCATGGTGTCGTCATCCCGCTGGAGACCGAGTTCTTCGCCCTGCGCGGTGTCGCCCTGCTCGTCGAGACCATCGAGAAGGTCCAGGACCGGCTCAACCCCTCGCTCGAGGTCGACGGAATCCTCGCCACGATGTTCGACTCGCGGACCCTCCACTCGAAGGAAGTCATGTCGCGAGTCACCGAAGCCTTCGGTGACAAGGTCTTCGAGACCGTCATCAACCGCACCGTGAAGTTCCCCGACGCCTCCGTGGCCGCCGAACCGATCACGAGCTTCGCCCCGAAGCACGCCGGCTCCGAAGCCTACCGCCGACTCGCCCGGGAGCTCATCGCCCGCGGAGGCGCACCCTGAGCGACTCCGTAACAGATGTGGAGGAAGCGGCGTCTGCCTCGAGTGGTGGCGTCGCCTCGGAGGACGCACCCGCGAATGCCGACGTCGTCGTCGGCGATGGCGCTGATTCCGTCACTGACAATGTGCCCGGCGATGACACGGCGCCCGGCGATGACATGGCCTCCGAGAATGACTCTGCGCAGGGTTTCCAGGTGCGGTTGGACAACTTCACCGGCCCTTTCGACCTGCTGCTCGGACTGATCTCGAAGCGCCGCCTCGACGTCACGGAGATCGCGCTGGCCGAGGTGACAGATGAGTTCATCGCCTACACCACTGAGCTGAAGGATCAGGCGAATCTCGCCGAGATCTCCCAGTTCCTCCTCGTCGCCGCGACCCTGCTCGACCTCAAGACGGCACGCCTGCTGCCTCACGAAGACGGTGAAGAGGTGCTCGACCTCGAGCTGCTCGAGGCCCGCGATCTCCTCTTCGCCCGGCTGCTGCAGTACAAGGCGTACAAGTCCGTATCCGGGTACCTGGCCGAAGCGATGGCAGCCGGGTCGATCCGGGCCCCACGCGATGTCGACCTCGAACCGGAGTTCCAGGATGTGCTGCCGCCGCTGGAGCTGAACATCGGTCCCGGTGAGCTTGCCGGAATCTTCGCCACCGTGCTCCAACGCGACCACACCCCGCCGAGTGTGGCCGTCGACCACATCCACCTGCCGCTGGTGAGCGTCTCCGAACAGCGCGGGCACATCCTGTCCCTGCTGCGCGCCGGAGACGTCGACTTCCAGGATCTGCTCGAGTCAGCCGAGAACACCCTGGTCGTCGTGGCGAGGTTCCTCGCTCTGCTCGAACTGTTCAAGGTCGGCCTCTGCGACTTCGACCAGCCCGAACCTCTGGGACGGCTGCTCATCCACCGCACCGAGATGAACGAAGACGGAGTCGACCTGCGCACCGAAGGCGACTGGAGCGGAGACGAAGTGGCCGCAGACAGTGCGGGCGAACTCACTGCAGAGACAGGCGACGACGAAGCGGGCGACGAAGACGCAGATGACGACGACGATGGGGGAGCACAGAATGATCGATGACGAGATCCTCGCCGGCATCGAAGCCGTACTCATGATCACCGATTCGGCCGTCACTGCCGAAGACCTCGCAAGTTCCCTCGGCCTCGATGCGGACACCGTCGAAGAAGCAATCCAGACGCTCAAGGCCGACTACGACGGGGATGAGCACCACCGGCAGCGCGGGTTCGAGATCCGCCATGTCGCCGGCGGCTTCCGCATCTTCTCCCGCGGCGACTACCACGAGGTCGTCAAGGACTTCCTCACGGCCGGGCAGAGTGCGAAGCTCTCCCAAGCCGCGCTCGAGACTCTGGCAGTCATCGCCTACCGGCAGCCGATCTCCCGGCCCCGCATCGCAGCCATCCGCGGAGTCAGCGTCGACGGCGTCATCCGCACCCTGCTGCTGCGCGGACTCATCGTCGAAGCCGGCAAGGAGGCGTCCACCTCGGCGCTGCTCTATGCCACCACGCGTACGTTCCTCGACACGATGGGCATGAACGCGATCGACGACCTGCCCGATATCGCCCCCTACCTGCCCGAAGACGCCGACGTCGCCGAACTCGGCGCCGAGGACACCGAGGTGCTCGCCGAGATCGGCGGCGCCCTTGATGACGATCTCGACGAAGACTCCGATTCGGCCGCCGAGATGTCACGAGTCGCTGATTGATTTGAGAGAATGGAAGTATGAGTCCCTACCGTGATCACCGCGCCCCCGGCGGGCGCCAGAACCGACCCAGCCGAAAACAGCGCGCAGCGACGGCGAATCAGGCCTCCAGCAAGGGCGGTTCGGGAGCCGGTCAGACATCAGACGCCCACGTCAGCGGGGGTGTGCGGCTGCAGAAGGTGCTCGCCGAGGCGGGTCTGGGCTCACGCCGTGCCTGTGAGCAGCTCATCGCCGACGGCCGTGTCGAGGTCGACGGGTCCATCATCACCGAACTGGGCACCCGGATCGACCCCGAAACACAGTCCGTGTACGTGGACACAGTGAGAATTTCGACACAGACCAAGAAGGTCTACCTCGTGCTCAACAAGCCCGCGGGAGTCGTGTCGACCATGAGCGACCCCGAGGGCCGCCCCTGCCTGGCCGACTATGTGCGCAGCAACACCGAGCGCCTCTTCCACGTCGGCCGTCTCGACACCGAGACCGAGGGCATCATCCTGCTCACCAATGACGGGGAGCTGAGCAACCGCCTGGCCCATCCGCGCTACGAGATCCCGAAGACCTACCTCGCGAAGGTCAAGGGGCAGCTGGCGAAGGATGCCGGTGCCATCCTCAAGGCCGGAATCGACCTCGAGGACGGCTTCGTCAAGGTCGATGATTTCAAGCTCGTCGATTCGACTCCGGGGAAGTCCGTCGTCGAACTCACCCTCCATTCCGGCCGCAACCGCATCGTGCGCCGCCTGCTCGCCGAGATCGGCCACCCGGTGGAGCGACTCGTGCGGCTGAAGTTCGGTCCGATCGTCCTCGACGAGCAGAAGCAGGGCAAGATCCGCCCGCTGCGCTCCGATGAGGTCGGCGCACTGTTCGAGGCCGTCGGTCTGTGAGAGTCCACATCATCGGCACCGGCCTGCTCGGTGCCAGCCTGGGGTTGGCGCTGAGCGCAAAAGGCCATCAGGTGACCCTCGAAGACACCTCGCCGACCGCGCAGCAGCTAGCCGCGGACCTCGGTGCCGGTCAGGTCGGTTCACCCGACCACCCGGACATCGTCGTCGTGGCCACTCCGCCCGATGTCGCCGCACGGGTCATCGCCTCGGCGCTCGAGGACTACCCGAACGCCACGGTCACCGACGTCGCCAGCGTGAAGACCCGCCTCCTCGAGGCGGTGCGAGATTTGGTCACGGGACCTCAGCTCGATCGCTATATCGGATGCCATCCCATGGCCGGACGCGAGAAGTCCGGAGCGATCGCCGCCCAGTCGGACCTGTTCACAGCCCGCCCCTGGGTGATCTGCTCGGATGAGGACACCCCGGCCGACCGCCTCGGCGAGGTCATCGCCATGGCCGAGGACACGGGCGCCTCGGTGCTCCACCTTGATCCGCGCATCCATGATGCCGCGGTTGCCAAGGTCTCGCATGTGCCGCAGATCGTGTCCTCCCTCGTCGCCTCCCAGCTGCGGCACGCGCCGCTCGAGGAGATCTCGCTGGCCGGGCAGGGACTGCGTGATGTCACCCGTATCGCCGCTTCGGACCCGGGTCTGTGGACGCAGATCTTGACCGGGAACGCCGAAGAGGTCCGTTCGGTCCTCGTCGATCTGCGCACCGAGCTCGACGAGGTCATCGGTGCACTCGAACTCGGACCCGGGTCGACGGGGCTGCTCGCCAAGGCGATCGCCTTGGGAAACGAGGGGCACGACCGGATTCCCGGCAAGCACGGGCAGCCGCCGACCACCTATGCTGTTGTCACGATCCTGGTTCCGGATACGCCCGGAATGCTGGCCCGGTTGTTCAAGGACATCGGCGACCTCGGCGTCAATGTCGAGGACTTCCGGATGGATCACGCCTCCGGTCGGAAACTGGGCATGGTCGACGTGTCCGTGGTCCCGGCCATCCAGCAGGAGCTGGAGATCGGATTGCTGTCGAAGGGATGGCAGATCCCCGAATCCGCCATCGAGAAAGAAGGAACTGCATGAGCGTCGTAGCCATTGACGGACCGTCCGGAGTGGGCAAGTCGAGCACCGCCAAGGAGGTGGCGCGTCGACTGGGCTGCCAGTACCTGGACACCGGTGCGATGTACCGGGCGATGGCGTGGCTGTGCCTCAACCGCGGAGTCACCGACCCCGTCGACGTGCTCGAACAGGTGCGCGGAGCGGATCTGGAGATTTCGCTCAGCCCCGACGAATTCTTCGTCTCCGTCGACGACATCGACGTCACCGAGGACATCCGCGGTGAGGACGTCTCGGCGAACGTGCAGACGGTCTCCGGTGTCATCGACGCCCGCGAGGAGCTCATCGAGATGCAGCGGGCCTATATCGCCGCCGCACCCGAGGGCATCGTCGTCGAGGGCCGGGACATCACGACCGTGGTGGCCCCCGATGCCGATGTGCGCATCCTCATGACCGCCCGCGATGAGGTCCGCGTGGCCCGCCGGGCCAAGGAAGTGCACGGCAATGCCGACGCCGAGGCGATCGCCGCCACCCAAGACCTCGTCACGGGCCGTGACGCCAAGGACTCCGCCACGACGAGCTTCCTAGAGGCCGCCGACGGAGTGTTCACACTCGATACCAGCGACATCGACTTCGACCAGGTGGTCGAGACGGTGCTGCAGCTGGTGAAGGACTCACAATGAGCGAATCCGAATTCCACGAGACACCCGACGAAGACCTCGTCGATCGTGTCGAGAGCATCAGCGACGAGGAGGCCGAGCAGCGCGCGACCGCGCTCGAGGCCGGACTCGAAAGCTACGAGCTCGAAGACGAGGACCGTGCGCTGCTGCGCGCCTACGGCTTCGACGAAGACGACGATGAAACGCTCGGTGCCGCACCTGTGCTGGCCGTCGTCGGCCGTCCCAACGTCGGCAAGTCGACGCTGGTCAACCGCATCCTCGGCCGCCGCGAAGCCGTCGTCGAGGACGTTCCGGGAGTCACCCGTGACCGCGTGAGCTACCGGGCGGAGTGGAACACGAAGGAATTCACCCTCGTCGACACCGGCGGTTGGGACCAGGATTCGAAGGGCATGGCCTCGCGGATCGCGATCCAGTCCGAGGTCGCCGTGGACATGGCCGATGCCGTGCTCCTCGTCGTCGATGCCACGACCGGCCCGACCTCGACCGATGAGATGGTCGTGAAGATGCTGCGCCGGAAGAAGAAGCCGGTCCTCCTCGCTGCAAACAAGGTCGACGACGAGCGCGGCGAGCTCATGGCCGCCGAACTCTGGGGCCTGGGCCTCGGCCAGCCGTGGACCGTCTCGGCTCTGCACGGTCGGGGAGTCGCCGACCTGCTCGACGAAGTGCTCACGATCCTGCCGGAGGTCTCGGCCGTCGACACCCGTGTCGAAGAAGGCGGACCGCGTCGGGTGGCCCTCGTCGGTCGCCCGAACGTCGGCAAGTCGTCCCTGCTCAACCAGCTCATCGGCTCCGACCGGGTGCTCGTCGACAATGTCGCAGGCACCACTCGTGATCCTGTCGATGAGCTCATCGAGCTCGGTGGGAAGCAGTGGCGCTTCGTCGACACTGCCGGTATCCGCCGTCGTGCCCATCAGGCCAGCGGCGCCGACTTCTATGCAGCGCTGCGCACGCAGACCGCACTCGAACGCGCCGAGGTGGCTCTCGTCCTCATGGAGGTTCAGGATCCGCTGAGCGAGCAGGACGTCCGCATCGTCACGACCGCCGTCGAGGCGGGACGTGCCGTGGTGCTGGCGTTCAACAAGTGGGATCTGCTCGACGACGAACGTCGTTTCTATCTGGAGCGGGAGATCGAACGGGATCTCGGCCATGTGGCATGGGCACCGCGCGTGAACATCTCGGCGAAGACCGGACGTCATGCGGAGAAGCTCGTGCCGGCGATGGAGACCGCTCTCGAAGGCTGGGACACTCGCATTCCGACGGGACGACTCAACGCGTTCCTCGGCGAGCTCGTCGCAGCCAACCCGCACCCGGTGCGCGGAGGTAAGCAGCCGCGCATTCTCTTCGGCACTCAGGCGCAGTCGCGTCCGCCGAAGTTCGTGCTCTTCACCACCGGCTTCCTCGACCCCGGTTACCGCCGGTTCATCATCCGCCGCCTGCGCGAGACCTTCGGATTCAAGGGCACCCCTATCGAGGTGTCGATGCGCATCCGCGAGAAGCGTCGGGGACGCTGAATGAACGAGGACGAGCAGGCGAAGGCGTCGGGCGCCGCTGACGGTGCGGCCGGATCAGCCGGCGATGCCGCGCGCCCGGCCGAGCCTGCGCCGTCCTCACGATCGGCGGGGGACCGGACCGGTTCGGCCGCCTCGGTGACGGTGGGATCCACTTCTTCCGATGCAACGGCGGGCACGGCTTCTGGAACTGTGGCGGGCACGGCGGCCGATGAAGCAGCTGGTGCCGACTCCGGCGCAGCGGGCGAGGCGCGGCCCTGGCACACGCGGCCACCGGCGCGAGCGCTGATGATCGCGGTGACGCTGGCAGGGCTGGCGTACGCGCTGATGTTCTTCCGCGGACTCCAGGACATCGTGGCTCCGGTGTTCCTCGCGCTCAACTTCTACATCGTCGTCTACCCGGTGCAGCGGGCGCTCACCCGGATCAAGGTGCCGCGGGCGATCGGGGCGTGCATCTCGGTCGTGCTCGTGCTGTGCATGATCTTCGCGTTCTTCGGCCTCACGGCATGGTCTGTCGCCGAGCTCGTCATCCTCATCCCCAGCTACAGCAACGAACTCGTGGCCACCTACCAGAGCACTCTGGCGCTGCTGTCGGACATCGGGGTGACCTCCTCGGTGATCCAACAGCAGCTCTCGGCTTTTGACGTCCGCTCCGTCCTCGACGCCGTCTACCCGCTGCTGACGAACCTGTCGTCGGTTGCGGGCCTGCTGACCACGGTGATCATGGCGGTGTTCTTCGTGGCGATGGACTCGATGGGCATCGACAAGCGGATGGCGATGCTGCTCGATGTGAAGCCCTCGCTGTCGGCGTCGATCGGCGACTTCGCCAGTGGCGTCCGCCGCTACTGGGTGGTGGCCACGGTCTTCGGCCTCATCGTCGCATTCCTCGATGTCATCGCCTTGGCGATCATCGACGTCCCGCTCATCTGGGTGTGGGGAGTGCTCGCATTCCTGACGAACTACATCCCGAACATCGGCTTCGTCATCGGCCTGATCCCACCGGCTCTGCTGGCGCTGGTCGACAGCGGCTGGCAGTCGGCCCTGTGGGTGGTCATCGCCTACAGCGTGCTCAACTTCGTCATCCAGGCGATCATCCAGCCGAAGTTCACGGGTGAGTCGGTGGGTGTGACCCCGCTGATCTCGTTCCTGTCCCTGCTGTTCTGGGTGTGGGTCCTCGGTTGGCTCGGCGCTCTGCTGGCGCTGCCGGCGACTCTGCTGATCAAGGCTCTGCTGGTCGACGCGGATCCGAGGGCCAGGTGGGTCAATATCCTGCTCGCCTCCGATCCGCGCACTGGTCGAGCCGAACTGGTCAAAGGCCTGAAGAAACCAGTGACCTCGGCCTGACGAGGCCCGCGGGCCTGGGCAGAACGCCTGACGTTTCGCCTGGGCATGCACGTCGTTTCGGTCGGATGAGGCCTGCGATCCTGTGCTGTGGGGTCGGTCGTCCGTCAACCCCTCGCACTGTGCCGGCAGAGTGGTTAGCATGAAGTATGGCGACACTACTGAATATCCATCCGGAGAACCCACAGGACCGACTGATCGAGAAGGCCGCTGAGTCACTCAGGAACGGTGGCCTGATCGCCTATCCCACGGATTCCTGTTATGCCCTCGGCTGCGCTTTGGACAACAAGGAAGGCATCGAGCGGATCACCCGCATCCGGCACCTCGGTTCGAAGCACCACTTCACGCTGATGTGCCATGACTTCGCTCAGCTGGGTCAGTTCGTCATCGTCGACAATTCCGATTTCCGAGCCATCAAATCGATGACGCCGGGGCCGTACACATTCATCATGAAGGCAACGAAGGAAGTCCCGCGCCGGATGATGCACCCGAAGAAGCATTCGGTCGGCGCTCGGATTCCGCAGAACGTCACGGCACTCGCCCTCGTCGAGGCGATGGGGGAGCCGATCCTGTCCTCGACGCTGCTGCTGCCCGGCGATGAGGATCCGCTGACCCACGCCGAGGATGTCATGGACCAGCTCGGCAATGACCTCGACATCGTCATCGAGTCCGGTGTCCCCGGAGTCGTGCCGACCTCGGTCATCGACTTCACCGGCCGATACCCCGAGGTAGCTCGCGTCGGAGCCGGGGACGTCTCCCGGTTCCAAGACGAATGAGACAGCTGGAACGTTGGTCGCTTTGACCGGGTCGGGCTGAGGGCACCGACCGTGCCTGCCGGGCTGAAAATGCGTGACCGATATCCAGAACGACAGGACAGATCAACTCAATGAAATCTCGCCGAGGTGGCCAAGCCGCCTCGGCGAGATTCTTGTTCTGCGCTGCCTCCCTGAACGAATGGGTGGCGTTCACTTGTCAGAGACCGAGGTAGGCCGCCTGCACTTCGGGGTTGTCGAGCAGCCGGGAAGCATCATCAGCGAGGACGATCCGCCCCTCCGCAAGGACGTATCCTCTGTGGGCGATCGCCAGTGATGCCTTCGCGTTCTGCTCGCTGAGCAGGACGCCGATGCCGTTTCGATTGATCTGAGCGACTGACTCGAGGACCTGCTCGACGACGATGGGAGCCAGGCCCATCGACGGCTCATCCAGGATCAGCAGGCTCGGGTCTGACATCAGTGCTCGTCCGATTGCGACCATCTGCTGCTGACCGCCGGACAGGGAGCCTGCCGGCTGCTTCGCCTTCTCATTGAGGATCGGAAACATATCGAGTACCTCAGCGTAGACCTCTTCCGTCCGCGATCTGTTCCGGTGCGGATAAGAACCCAGACGCAGATTCTTCTCCACCGACATCTTGCCGAACAGATGGCGACCTTCGGGGCAGTGCGCGATACCGGCCTTGACGATGGCATTCGGGCGAGCTCGATGAAGCTGACGTCCCTCATAGGTGATCGACCCGGCACGAACACGCATGAGTCCGCTGATGGTTTTGAAGAGCGTCGTCTTGCCGGATCCGTTCGCACCGAGGACCACGGTGAGCTCTCCTGGGTTCGCCGTGATGCTCACCCCATGGAGCACATCGGTGGCATCGTACCCGGTGCTGACATTGTCGAGAGTGAGCATCAGTTCTCCTCCTGTGCTGTCGAACCGAGATAGGCGCGGATGACATCCGGATTCGATTGGATCTCCGCAGGTGCGCCGAGGGCCAGCTTCTGCCCGTGGTCGAGAACGAGGATCGTGTCCGCGAGGTCCATGATCATCGTCATCTTGTGTTCGACGAGGAGGACGGAGACGCCTCGCTGTGGCAACGACCGAATGAGATTGCCGAAATCGACAGTCTCCTCTTCGGGGATGCCGCCGGCGGGTTCGTCGAGCAGCAGCAGCTCGGGCTCTGTGGCCAGTGCCATGGCCACTGCGGTGCGCTTCTGCACCTCCTGAGGAACGTTGGACGCGAGATCGTGCCGATATTCCGCGACGCCGCAGAACTCAAGAGATTCCATCGCCTTGTCTTCGTTGATGCGTGATTCACGACGGTGGCGAGGCGTGTGGAAGACCGCGTCGAAGACGTTGGATTTCGAACGGACGATTCGACCAGCCAAGACGTTTTCCAACAGAGTGCTGTCATCGAACAGGTTCGTTGTCTGGAATGTGCGGGCAATGCCGCCGGCCACAGTCCGGTGTGGAGACGAATGTGTGATGTCCTCACCTTTGAAGCTGATGGTCCCGGCTGTGGGCCGATAGAAACCATGGACAAGGTTGAACAGCGTTGACTTGCCTGCTCCATTGGGACCGATCACTGCGGTGATCTGACCTGCCTCGACGTCCAGACTGACGTCCTTGACCGCATCGAGCCCGCCGAAGCGCTTACCGAGACCGCGAATTTCGAGCAGAGTCATTTCTTCTCCTCGGAGTGGGGGCCGACTGAGGCAGCTGATTCCGGCGATGTGGGCTCGTCGTGTTCCGAGCGGCGGGCTTCTGCGCTCCTGCGCCGTCGATTGCGTTTATCGACGAACCCGCCGAGGTATCCGACGATTCCCCGCGGCGCGAAGATCACGAGGGCGACGATGATGGGACCCAGCACGATGAATCGATAGGCCTGGAAGTCTTGGAAGAGTTCGAACAGGAATGTCACGATCATGCTTCCGAGCAGCGGACCCGCGACAGTGCCCATGCCTCCGACGAGAATGAACATGAGGAATTCGAAGGTCTTGTCGATCGATGCCGCATGGGGGCCGATGAATCCGACCACAGTTGCGTAGAGTCCGCCGCCGATTCCTCCGAGGACAGCCGAGGCGGCGAATGCGAGCTGTTTGCTGAATCCGACGCGCACACCTATCGCATCCGCCAGATCTTCGCTCGTCCTGATGCTCAGCAGTGTGCGGCCCACACTCGAGCGCCGAATCGCGTACGTCGTGTAGATGCACACGAGCAGGATGGCGAAGACGAGGTAGAACATCGCAACCGGAGATTCGAAGTCGATGAGTCCTCCGCCTTCGGGGAATTTCACGTTGTTGACGCCGGAATGTGCGTGGGTGACGGACTCCCAACGGCTGATGACGAGGAAGATGATGAAGCCGATGGCCATTGTGAAGATGGCGAAGTACTCATCCTTCGTCCGCAGGGCGATCAGCCCGCAGAGGTAGCCGATGACCGCAGTTCCGATGACGGTTGCGACGAATGCGGTCCAGAAGCTCCAATCGTAGTCGGTGGTGAGCAGCCCGACTCCGTAGGCGCCGATGCCGAAGAACCCGCCTTGGGCGAGGTTCAGCTGTCCGGTGAAGCCGAGGATGATGTTGAGGCCGTAGACAGCGATCGCCGCGCACATGCCGACGGTGATCACTCGCATCGCGTAGTTCTCCTGCGCAAACGCCAGGGGCGTCAGGCCGAGCAGGACGATGACGGCGATGGTGCCGATGATCCGAGGATTCTTCATTGAGCTCATCGCTGCACCGCCTTCGTGAACAGTCCATTCGGTTTGATGGCCAGCACAGCGACGAGAACGACGAATGCCACGGCTTCTCCGACGGCTGAGGAGATGTAGGTCGCCGTCATCGTTTCTGCGATGGCGAGTGCGAATCCGCCGACGATGGCGCCGGGAAGCGAACCCAGACCACCGAGGATGATGATGGCGAACACTTTGAGGTTGAGCGCATCGCCCATCGTCGGAGACAGGAGATTGATCGGTGCGACGAGGCCCGCCGCGATCGTGGCCAGCAGGGCGGACAGCCCCAGCGTCAGCATCGATACCATCGACGGGTTGATGCCGACCAGCGATGCACCGACGCGGTCCTGTTCGATCGCTTCGATCGTCTGGCCGTGGATGGACCGCTTGATGAACAGCGCCAACAGCGCCAAGACGATTACCGCAGTGACGATGATGACGATCCGCTGAGCAGAGATCTCGGCACCGAGGATGCGCAGTTCGCCGGTGATAAGTGTGTCCATACGTCGGAAGTCAGCACCCCAGATCGCTTGAGCCAGTGCTTGGAAGAAGAACATCGCACCGACGGCCGCGATCATGTGGTGGGTATGCGGGGAGTTGCGCAAGGGGTGGAATACGAGGCGTTCGAGCCCAACACCGACGAGGAAGAGCATGATCGCCGCGATGCCGATCGCGGCGATATAGGGAACGCCGACGGTCGTGAGGAAGAAATAGGTGATGTAGGCGCCGAGCATATACAGCGCACCGTGAGCCAGGTTGGGAATGCGCAGCACTCCGAACACCAATGTCAGACCGATCGCAGCGAGGCAGTAGACGCCGCCCAGCGCGAGGCCGTTGAAGAGCTGTTGGATGAAGAGGGTCATGATTTTCGGGTCCTCTGCAGGCATGAGTTCGGCCGGGTGAGGCGCACTCGTGCGCCTCACCTTCAATACAGCCGCTGACGGAAGTTACTTTTCGTCGGATACCTGTTCGATCGGCACCTTGGTGTATTTGCCGTCCTCATTGAGGAAGGTTGCCTCCAGATCGGGATTGAGGAGGTGTCCCTGTTCCGTGATCTCGTTCGGGAAGCCATTGACCTTGTACTTGTCGTCGACCTCTGGCAGCGCTTCACCGATGGCTTCGCGAATCTTCTCAGGGTCGTCGGTTGTCCCAGCGGTTTCCATCGCCTTCGCGATGATCGCAATTCCCTGGTAGTTCAGCGCCGTTTCACTGGTCGGAACCTTCTTCTCTCCGGCCTTCTCAGCAAATTTCTTCAGGAAGTCCTTGGTACCGGGATCCTCATATTCGGAGACCGGCAGGACGCCGACCGAATTCTTGAGATTGTCGAGCTTCGTCACCGTGGCCATTTCATCCAATTTCGCCTGGTCCATGACGAGGAAGCTGCCCTTGAAGCCCTGCTTTCGAGCTTCCTCCATGATCAGCGCCGTCGGTTGGGAAGGTCCGCCGACGAAGATGGCGTCGGGCTTCTCTGACAGGGCTTTCGAGACGGGGCCCGCAAAGTCGGACACGGTGGCGTAGTCGACGCTGTTGTCGCCGCCGATCTTCCCACCGGCCTCACTCCACGCATCCTTGATCGACTTGGTCCACTGTTGTCCGTACTCACTCTGAGTTCCCAGCAGAGCGAGCTTCTTGCCTCCGTGCTCCATGGCAGTTTCGGAGAATTCCTCGGCATAGGACTCGAAGTTCGGAGGAATCATCATCGTCAGAGGGTTGTCGGCCTGCACGATGGCCGGGTCAGAGGTGTAGGCGGAGATGAGGAAGTTCGACCTGCCGCTGTTGATCTGCTGAATCGCCTTGATGGCTCCGGCGTTCGGGGAGACGACGACCGGCGCCTTGTCCTGATCTGCTAATCGTTGAGCATTGCTGGCGGCAGTGGATGGTGCGTATTTGTCGTCGAGGGACTTCAACTCCAGAGTCACGGGATTGCCGTCGACCTCTACGCCGTCTGCATTGAGATCGTCGATGGCCATTTCGAGACCGATCTTCACGTTCTCACCGTATGCGGCGCCACCTCCGCTGAGCGGCCCGGTATAGCCGATGACGACCGTGTCGCCCTCACCTGATCCACCACCGCCTCCACAGGCTGTGGCAGTCAAGGCGATTGCACCCATAACTGCGGCTGCCGAAAGTCTGCGGCGGCGACTTCGCGAGACAGAGTTCATCTTTTCTCCTTTGAAAAGCTCCTGGAACGGGTTCGCTCCACACGGTGTCCGAGACGTCGTCAATGACAGTTCTCAGAGTCGTCGTCAATCCGAAATGGACTTCGACTGATGTGAACAATTCCAAATCATCCTGGTGAAGTCAATGGTTTTGCGCTAGATTTTTGAACGTTCGTTAATCTGCCGGGTCGAGCCGGAGAGGAGAACAAAAGGCGAGGTCGGGGTGCTTGCGAGCCGAGCCTCGCAGAACCGCGTCGAGGTTCTGAGGCGCTGGACTCGGCTATCTGTCTGAAAGGTGAGCAAACAATCGTTCAGTGGCGGAATTGGTCTACAGTGGCCTTAGCTGTATGGGAGAGCTGTGTCACATCGGTTCCGGTGCAGACGCGAACCGCAGTCGACCACTCGGTTCCCCACGGCAATGACGCAACATCAACTTTAGGAGCTTGTTCATGACTCGTACAGCAATCGTCACCGGTGGAGGCCGCGGCATCGGAGCCGCCATCGCCAAGCGACTCGGAGCCGACGGACTCAAGGTCGCCGTTCTTGATATGGGCCCCACCGATGAGACCGTTGCCGCCATCAAGGAAGCCGGCGGCGAAGCGCTCGGCCTCGAAGCCGATGTCTCCGACGAGGACTCGGTCAACGCTGCGGTCAAGCAGGTCGCTGAGACCCTCGGCGCGCCGACCGTTCTGGTCAACAATGCAGGCATCCTGCGTGACAACCTTCTGTTCAAGATGACGCACGAAGAGTTCAACAAGGTCCTCTCCGTCCACCTCGGGGGAGCGTTCCTCATGGCGCGGGCCGTCCAGTCCTACATGGTCGAAGAGAAGTTCGGCCGCATCATCTCGATGTCCTCCACCTCGGCTCAGGGCAACCGCGGACAGACGAACTATTCCGCCGCCAAGGCCGGTATCCAGGGAATCACGAAGACCTGGGCGATCGAGCTCGGCAAGTTCGGCATCACCGCGAACGCCATCGCTCCCGGCTTCATCGAAACCGACATGACCAAGGCCACCGCCGAGCGCGTAGGTATGGGCTTCGAGGAGTTCGTCGAAGCCTCGGTCCAGCAGATTCCGGTGGCACGATCGGGCAAGCCCGAGGACATCGCCCACACCGCATCGTTCCTCGCCTCCGAGGGTGCCGGGTTCGTCTCCGGTCAGGTCATCTACGTCGCCGGCGGTCCGAAGGACTGATCGCCACCGTCCTCACGACGAGTTCACGAACATCTTCGAAAGGTGAGTCCCATGAGAGAAGCAGTCATTGTGTCGACGGCGCGCACGCCGATCGGCAAGGCCTACCGTGGTGCGTTCAACGACACCCAAGCTCAGGAGTTGGCCGGCCACGCGATCAAGCATGCTGTCGAGCGTGCCGGTCTGGAAGGCGGTGAGGTCGAGGATGTCGTCTTCGGTGCCGCCCTCCAGCAGGGTAGCCAAGGTACGAATGTCGCTCGTCAGGCGGCGCTGCGAGCCGGCCTGCCTGTGACGGTTCCGGGAATGTCGATCGACAGGCAGTGTGCGTCCGGGCTGATGGGCATTGCGACCGCGGCGAAGCAGGTCCTCTTCGACGGCCAGGAGATCGCCGTCGGCGGTGGCGTGGAGTCGGTGTCGCTGGTCCAGAACGACAAGATGAATATGTTCCGGGCCAAGGATCCGTGGCTTGAAGAACGCATTCCGGGCATCTACTACCCGATGCTGGCCACCGCCGAGGTCGTCGCCGAACGCTACGGTGTCAGCCGTGAGGCTCAGGACGAGTACTCCCTGTCCTCGCAGCAGCGTACGGCCGCCGCTCAGGAAGCCGGCAGGTTCGATGACGAGATCGTGCCCCTGCCGACGACGAAGGTCGTCGTCGACAAGGAGACGAAGGAGACCTCGCGTCAGGATGTGCTGCTCGAAGCCGACGAGGGAAACCGCCCGTCGACGACTCTGGAGAGCCTGGCCGGACTCAACCCCGTGCTCGAGCCCGGTGTGGCGTCGAAGGTTCCGAGCATCACCGCCGGCAATGCTTCGCAGCTCTCCGACGGAGCATCCGCTTCGGTGGTCATGTCGAGCGATGAGGCCAGCCGACGCGGACTCGAACCGCTGGGCATCTATCGCGGCATGGCTGTGGCCGGTTGCGAGCCGGACGAGATGGGCATCGGTCCCGTCTTTGCCATTCCGAAGCTGCTGAAGAACCATGGTCTGTCGATCGACGATATCGGCTTGTGGGAACTCAACGAAGCCTTCGCCGTCCAGGCACTGTACTGCCGTGACCGCCTTGGCATCGACCCGGAGAAGTACAACGTCGACGGCGGTGGCATCTCCGTCGGACATCCTTATGGGATGACCGGCGCTCGTCTCGTCGGACACGCACTCATCGAAGGACGTCGCCGCGGAGTGAAGTACGCCGTCGTCACGATGTGCATCGGCGGCGGGCAGGGCGCTGCCGCACTGTTCGAAGTCTGCTGAGGGTTTCAGCCAGCCGTTCAGCCGGAACAGTGAAACTATGCCGCTGAGCTGAGAAGGCCGACGGTACTCGGATCGATTCTGATCCGAGTACCGTCGGCCTTCGTTGTGTCTGACAAACACGTGAGGTGAATCTTCGTCACTGTGAGACCCGGGTGAAGCGGTGCTCCTCGCCTCGCCGGATGAATGCCGCCTCAGAACGGCGGAGCTTCGCCCGAGTCCCAGAACCAGTCGCGCAGCTCGGAGTTGTCCTCGTCTGCTTGCCCGGCGCCGGATGCTTGATCGGGGGTGCACGTCGCAGGCTTCAGTGTGAATGTGTAGAGATCCCCGGCAACGAGTTCTCTCCAGCCGGGGGTTCCAGGGGTGGCAGCGGGTTCAGGGCATTCCCTCGCTTGCTTCCGGCCGCCGGGAACAGGGTGGTCCGCATCTGCTCTACCGCCGTGAGCACCAGATGGCTCAGCGTGAGCACTAGGCGGCTCCGCGTCAGATCCACGGTCAACGTCAGGTTCACGCTCGATGTCAGAATCGCGTTCGGGCGCCGGGACGTACTCGTGGGCAAGCAGATCCTCTGTGCTCGACCGCTCCGGTGTGACTGCTCGGACCTGTCGAGACAGGCCGCTGCCGAATCGTTCGAGGAACAGCCGCGCATGCTCGACGCTGATGGGGTTGTCCGGGGAGATGACCTCTGCGGTGACACCCTGCCGGAACACGTACTCGAGGTGGCCGGGCTCAGTCATCCGCACGTCGAAATTGCCGTTGGTCTTCTGCAGGTGGTGGGCCTTGCACAGGCAATGGAGATTTCCGAAGCGGGTGAGACCACCTTGGGTCGGGTCGGAGTGATTGAACGGATCAATATGGTCGACCTCTGTCACTTCAGCGGGCTGTGTGCACCCGGGGAATGTGCACGTCACGAACTGGGCGACGAGAGTTTTGCGCACACTGTTGGGAATCGCGTAGGAGGTTGCCTTCGCATCGAGCGGTGTTCCGGTCGCGGGGTCGGTCAGCAGCCTAGTCCAGGTGGTGGAGTAACCCGCGACCCGTCGTGCCATATCCGCAGGTATCGGTGAACCGTCTGGAAGCATGCCCGCCAGATCACACACCTCTTCTGAGGTCAGCGGTGCGTCGGGAGATGTCGACGCAGAATCAGACGGGGGATCTGTGAGCGGTGAAATTGGGTCGGTTGGCTCTGGTATCGGTGGTGTAGTGGGCGATGACTGCTGATCTGGGGGATCGACGGTTGGCAGCGGCGAACCCGATGGATCGACGGTCGGTGGTGGCGATCCATTGCCGTCCGGCTGGAACTGACTGAGCAGAGTCAGCATAGGAACCGTGATGAAGGTGCTGGCCTGATTCGCCAACCAATACTCGCTGGTCGGCATGTCGAGCAGGAATTCGAAGCTGATGCGGCGCTCGCCGGTATCGAGGATGGGATTGTCGAAAGCGTCGACACTATTCGCGGTTGCGGCAGCGGTGCCCTCGGCCGTGGGGCGACCTCCGCTGGCACGCGAACCGACGAGAGCCGAGAGCCCGTCTGCCTTGACGCGATCCGTGGTGTTGTTGCTGCTGAGGATGGCCTCGAGCAGCTGTGATTCGAAGACGCGGTCGGCCGGTGTGGTGCGTGCGGGTGCCTGGTAGAAGGGATCATCGTGCAGCGGGCGTGCTGCGCGGTCGGAATCACCGTGCGACACGGGCGTCTGGCGGCTGGATCCATCTGTCTCGGCGATACGTGAACCGGTCGGTCCTTCGTCACCGTTCGTGTCCATATCGTCGAAGACCCGCTCGATGTAATCGAGCAGCGACTCGCCCTCGTGCATCGGCACTCCATCCGGTCCAGCGAAGAGTCCGTCGAGGGAGAAGTCGGAGCTCGTCGACGAGCCGTCTGCCTCGTTCGTGCTGATGATGCGCAGTTTCAGCTGAGGACGGGTGCGCGTGAGGATGTCGAACATCAGAGCGGAGACCGAACGCTCCTCATCAAAGCAGTCGCCTGCCTTGAGCTGGTTCGAGAACGCACTTGTATTGTTCTTGTGCACTGCACGAGCGAATGCATCGAGCCTCCTGAAACAAGCTTGAAGCTCCGGGGCGGGACCGGTCAGCGTGAGGTAGGCAGTTCCGTCGTCACCGGTGCAGAAGTCAACTCGGCGACGCAGCGAAACACTCTTCAACGTATCCTCACTCGGTTGAAGCACTGCAATGTGCAGGGCGAGCGAGCGCTTGAAAGTTTCGATCGTGATGTCGGCGCGCCTGTGCGCGAGGTAGTCGTCCATCGCAGGCAAGTGCTTGAAGTGCAGGTCGCGGCATGCACGAGTCACACAGTCGACATGTTCGATCGTGAAGTCTCCAGCCAGGCAGCGCTTGAGGAACCGCGGAAGACCATGCGCCAGCGTCATCGACGAGGTCATGTGTTGAAGCGACTTGCTCGTGGTCGTGCCGAGGAGACTTGAGTACACGCCTGCCTCGGTCGGCTCGATGCTGCCGCGCAGCCATGTGAAGAAAGTCAGTTCCGGGTCAAAACCGGGAAAGTCAGGCAGCAGTGCGGGGTCGGACAAGAGCTCTTCGGCCAACTTCCGGACTCGGCGGAGGCGGCGACCGGCGGCGCGGTCCTTCTTCGGACCGGCGCTGACGCCGATTTTCGTTCCAGATTCCGCTTCGACCTGAGCCGCAGCCTGGGCCCATGCCAGATTCTCTCTGTTGGTCCAGGTCCTGCGAGTGGAGAAGAGATCCTCGGAGGGAATGTCGACGGCGCAGATCTTCTGGTCGATGGCTTCGTCGCTGATGCCTTGGCGCGTGACGGGACTGCTGTCGGCTGCTTCGGTCTGAGCCTTCCTCTCGTGGCGAGCGGCAATTGTGCTGCGTGATTCTGGAGAGGAGTAACGGGTCGACGTTTCCGTGAACGACGCGAACTCGTAGACCGCGTCGAGCTGACCGTCCTTGAGCCCGAGAGCGTAGGCGACGTCCTGCGCCACGACATGACTGGTGGCGATCAGGGAATTGACCTGCGCGAGGCTGCTCCGCGTATAGGCATCCAGCAGGTCGACGAGTTCGTAATCCTCGGCGACCTCCACGCGAAGTCCGTGAGCGCGGCGGAACTGGGACAGAGTTCGGCCGTCCGCCTCCGCAGGGGGAGCGGCGGGCAGGCCGAATACCCGTCCGTCGCTGTCTCCGATGTTCTTCATCGGCCTCTCACCTCTCCACGCCTCTGTGGAAGTCAGTCGTCAGGGAAGTCGCCTGTCTCAATTATATGGTCTATCGCCATGAATGGATGTCACAATCCGATTACAAATAGAACAAAAAAACTATTAGGATTGTGAAAAACTAATTCGCTCTCAAAGTAATCAAGACTGATCTGTTTGTCCCCTGACTCTACAGTTCGGCACTGACATGACATTTCGATCGGGCTTGAACCCACAACTGCTGTGCAGTGATCCATCGCGACGGACTCACCGCACCGCCGGTTCGCGACAGGCTCACGGCACAACTGGTTCCTGACGGACTCACCGCACAACAGGTTCGCTAGAATCGGGGCGTGGCAGCGATCGACAAAGACATTCTCCGTTTGGCTCTTCCCGCACTCGGAGCCCTGATCGCCGAACCCATTTTCCTGCTCACGGACACGGCCATGGTCGGCCACCTCGGTGCCGGTGCTCTGGGATCGCTGGCGATCGCCTCGACGATCCTGCAGACGGTGCTCGGTCTGATGATATTCCTTGCCTATGCCACCACACCGCGGGTGGCGAAACGGATGGGATCGGGGGACCGACCGGGCGCAATCACGGCCGGATTCGACGGAATCTGGCTGGCACTGGGAACCTCCGTCCTGCTCATCATCATCGGACTGCCCCTGCTGAATACGGCGATCGAGGCCTTCGACCCGGATCCGACCATCACCGCTGGCGCACACTCCTATCTGGCGATCTCGTGGTGGGGTCTGCCGTTCATGCTCATGGTCATCGCGGCCACCGGACTGCTGCGCGGTCTACAGGACACGAAGACCCCGCTGATCGTCGCGGCCGCCGGCTGCATCGTCAATATCGGCCTCAACGCCCTCTTCATCTACGGCCTCGACATGGGAGTCGCGGGATCGGCGATGGGCACGGTCATCGCGCAGGCCGGAATGTGCGCGGTCTACCTCACCATCTCCATCCGCGCGGCGCGTCGCCTCCACGCCAGCATCCGCCCTGACTGGACAGGTGTGTTCACCTCCGCGAAGACCTCCGGATGGCTGTTGGTGCGCAACGCCTCGCTGCGCGCGGCCCTCATCCTCCTCGTCCTCCTGGCCACGGCGATGGGCACGACGGACCTCGCCGCGATCCAGGTCGCTCAGAGCATCTTCTTCGCTCTCGCCCTCGCCCTCGATTCCTTGGCCATCGCCGGCCAGGCGATGATCGGCCTCGAACTGGGGGCGAAGAACACCGAGGCGGTCGCCGCGATCAACCGCCGCCTGTGCCTGTGGGGGATCGTCTTCGGCATCGTGGTCGGCGTCGTCCTGTTCGCGGGCTCCGGAATCATCCCCCGCGCCTTCGCCTCCGACCCGGCGGTGGTCTCGGCCCTGGCCGCACTCCTGCCGGTCCTCGCCCTGAGCATGCCGATCGCCGGGTACGTGTTCGTTCTCGACGGAGTGCTCATGGGAGCTGAGGACGCGAAGTATCTGGCTCTGGCACAATTGGTCGCTGTGATCGGATACGCGATTCTGCTCATCCCGATCATCAACATCTGGCCGGGAGCACCCGGGCTCTGGGCCGGCTTCTGCATCGGATTCGTCGGTTTCCGCGCCCTGACACTGGGCTGGCGAGTACGCAACCGGGCGTGGATCGAACGCGCCGTCGAGAAAGGAATCTCATGAACGCTGCACACACTGACGCTCATGATTCTCAGAACACCTCCGCTGATTCGCAGGACACCTCCGCCGATTCGCAAAACCCTTCAGCTGATTCTCAGAACACTTCCGCCGAGGCGGCCGCCGCCTCCCTGCGCGGACGGATCCGTCCGCTCCCGGCCGAGACCGATGACGAGACTTTCCTGCCGTTCCTCGACCTGTGCTTCAACTGGTCGATGGACAGGCCCCGAATCGAACTCGAGGACCTCCGATACCGCAGCGATGCCGTCTTCTACTACCGCGGCTGGGGACGCGAGGGAGATATCGCCGTCGCCGTGCACGCCGAAGCCGATGCGCAGTCACCGATCGTTGGGCTCGCCTGGGTGCGACTGGCGAATATCGACGACGTTGTCGGGAAAGCCGACGAACGGGTGGGCGAAGACTTCGCCGCCGCCCTGGATAAGACCGGCAACGAGGTCGTCCGCAGCGAAGTTGTGCCCGAGGACGCGGCAGATGAAGCCGAGCACGATTCACGGACTGTGAAAAGCGCCGATAACTCCGAGTCAGCCGGAGAAAGCCCCGCAGCTGGTGATGCAGACGAGGGCACCGCATCGAGCACGGCCGCCGATCTGACGCCGACGGATGACCAGATGCCTTTCACCGGATATGGCTGGGTGGCGGCCGACATCCCTGAACTCTCGATGGCGGTGCTGCCCGACCACCAAGGCCAGGGAATCGGCGGCGCCCTTCTCGACACGGTCTGTGCTCTGGCGCGGATGAGCGGCTTCCCCGCGGTCAGTCTGTCCGTCGAAGACGGCAATGGGGCGGCGAAACTCTACGCCGACCACGGATTCGTGTCCGTCGGACGTAACGGTGACTCGGACGTGCTCGTCCGCAAGCTCGGCTGAAGTGGCAGTGCGGCCGGACCCGGCTGAGGCGCAGCCAGGCCCTTACTGAAGCTCCGGCAGCTTCGGGAGTTCGAGCTCCTCGAGCCAAGGACGGACCACCTCGGCGATGTCACGGTCTGCCGCCTCCGAGACGCACTGGATGAACTCCTCGGTGCTCACCGACGAATGACGGTACCGCTTCGTCCACTCGCCGACGGCGGTGAAGAAATCTGCATCGCCGAGTTCGAGGCGCAGGGCATGCAGACACAGGGCGCCGCGCTTGTACACGCGGTCGTCGAACATGTCCGGCCCTCCCGGATCACCGAGCAAGATGTCCTGCGGCTGAGAGGACAGCTCGTCCCACCACTGCCGCGCACGTTCATCGGCACTCGCACGCCCGGACTCCTCCGACCACAGCCACTCCGCGTAGCAGGCGAAGCCCTCGTTGAGCCAGATGTCCTTCCACCGCGACGGCGTGAGCGAGTTTCCGAACCACTGGTGCGCCATCTCGTGGGCGACGAGACGTTCGGCCTCCCACTCGGGTCCCAGATGATTGGGCCCGAGCACGGACAGCGGCTGCGACTCGAGCGGGATCTCGAGCACGTCATCGGTCACGACCACGTCGTAGACGTCGAACGGGTACGGGCCGAAGCGTTCGATGAACAGATTCATCATTCCGTGCTGGACGCCGAGGCGCTCGACCGCCACATCCCAATGATCGTCGGCATAGACGCCGAGGGGAACGGGGGACTCGGTCCGGCTGTGCGTGGTGCGCTGGCCCGATGAATCGTGAACAGACACGTCCTTGCCGGCAGCGCCGGCGACTCCTCGGACGGCGCTCGAGAGGGCATCTCTGGCCGATCCGGCGACGGCATCCTTCGCAGCGCCCCGCATCGCAGCACCGAACCCCGAGGTTCCGGAACTCAACGGGATCTGCCCGTACTTGTAGCGACCGATCTGCACCGTCGCCAAGTAGGTCGCCAGGGGGGTCGTCGACTCATACGTCCAGCGGGTCCGCCCGGCCTTGCGGGTCTTCTTCGTCAGCGACCCATTGGACACCACCGTGTACTCGGACTCGACGAGCACCGAGATCCGGTACTGGGATTTGTTCGAAGGATGGTCGTTGCACGGGAACCAGGTCGAGGCACCGACGGGCTGGCCGGCCACGAGCACACCGTCTTCGAGCTCCTCCCAGCCGACATCGCCCCAGGTGCCGATCGCAGGTTCCGGATTGCCCGTATAGCTGATGTCGATGACCACCGGCTGGTCACTCTTCAGCGCCGGGGTGGTCAGCCGCAGCTTCTTCCCTTGTGCGGAGAAGCGGACCTTCTTGCCGTTGACGCTGGCCTTCGTCACCCGCAGGCCCGTGAGATCGAGGACGATCGACGAGGTGTCCGTGAGCACGCGGCCCTTGAGCACCGCCCTGGCCGAGAGACGGTTCGGACCGATCCGGTAGTCGAGGTCGAGATCGTAGTGGTCGATGTGAAGATCCGCGTTGCCGACGCCTTGCGTATAGGAGTCAAGCATGCGATCGGCTCGATCGGTCTTCGTCTCGGCCTTCTTCTTGGAGTGAGGGAAGTTCTGGGGCATCCACCCAGGGTATGACAGGATTGCCGCTGAAGTAGGCATGGGCCGGCACGAACTCGCCGCGCATGACCAGCGACGTCGCTCCCACCGTGGCGTTCTCGCCCAGGGTGGAGGCTGGGAGGATGACGCTGTTGGGCCCCAAAGTGGCACCGGGATCGAGCTGAACGGTATCGAGGCTCATCACCCGATCATGGAACAGGTGAGTCTGGACCACACAGCCGCGGTTGACCGTCGAGTTGTCCCCGAGATCGACGAGGTCGGCCTCCGGCAGCCAGTAGGACTCGCACCACACGCCGTGACCGATCTTCGCACCCATCGCCCGCAGGTACCACACGATCGCAGGAGTGCCCACGGCATTCCGGGCGAACCAGGGGGCCGCCACGAGCTCGACGAAGCAGTCGGCGACCTCGTTGCGCCAGATGAATGACGACCACAGAGGATGCTCCCCGGGCCGGATCGGACCGGCGAGGATCCATTTCGCGGCCACGGCCAGTCCCGCCGCCACCGCACCGGCAGCCATCATGACGATCCCCGAGGTGAGCAGGGCCAGCAGCACGGAGGCGAGGAACGTCGTCGACTGAGCGGCCACCCCGCCCGGCAGATCGTGGAAGAACCAGATGGTGAGCACGACAGCGGTGATGAGCACACCGCCGGCGATGATCGATGAGATCCGCAGGGTCTCCCAGAAAGCACGGGCGGCCTTCACCCCGAAGGTCGGGGCATAGGTGAGCGACTCGTCGGATTCCACGGCGGCACGGCGCAGCTGCACCGGGGGAGAACCGAGCCACGACGATCCCTTCTTCGCCTTCGCCGGCGCCGCAGAGAGCACCGCCACGAGGGAGTTCTTCGGTACCCTGCGGCCTGGGGAGGCGATTCCCGAGTTGCCGAGGAAGGCACGTTTGCCGACCTTCGCGCGACCGGCTCGCATCCAGCCGTGGCCGACCTCGTAGCTGGCAACCATCGTGTCATCGGCAAGGAAGGCACCGGCCGCGATCGTCGTCATCTTCGGTACGAAGACGACCGTCGAGATCTCAGTGCCCGGCCCCACCTTCGCACCGAGGAGGCGCAGCCACCATGGGGTGAGCATCGACGCGTAGAGCGGGAACAGCAGGTCCCGCGCCATGTCGAGCAGCCGCTCCGTCGCCCACACCCGGTAGCCGCGGGCCGAGCGGACGGGGAACTCTCCCTCTTCCATGCCGATCGCCAGGATCCGCACCGCGATGAGGATGAACAGTGCAGTGGTGAAGAACCACAGACAGGCCACCACCGGTGACCACGCCACCAGCAGCCAGGGCGACTCGACGACCCCGATCCCGGAGACCCCGAGCATCAGGGCGACGCCCGGCACCACAGCGAGATACGGCAGCAGCGCATTGATCTGGGAGCCCACAGCATAGAACAGGAACGGCAGACGCCGCCTGGGCGGGGGAGCAGGCCAGGACTTCTTCGCCTTCCCGACGCGAACGGCCGGCGATCCCGAGTAGATCTGGTTCTTCCGCACCCGACCGGTCACCGCGGATCCGGCTTCGACAAGGGCGCCGACCCCCACCTCGGCGCCGGGCATGAGCGTCGACCGGGCACCGATCGTGGCATTGCGACTGATGTCGATGCGTCCGATGCGCAGCAGATCGCCGTCGACCCACCAGCCCTTGAGATCGACCTCGGGTTCGACCGCCGCACCCTCGCCGAGGGTGAGGAAACCGGTCACCGGCGGCACCGAATGCAGATCCGCATCGGGCCCGATGCGGTTGCCAGCAGCTTCGCATACCAGGTTACCCAGGGTGCGCTCGCCACCGAGACCGCCGCAGCGAGATCGGCGATGTGCTCGGCCAGCCACAGCCTTTTGTGCACCCAGCCCGAGCGCGGATAGTCCCCGGGCCGGATCCCGATCATGAGCAGACGCGCTGCTCCCGCCGAGATGAGCATCCGTCCCCAGGCGGTGACGAAGACGAGGAAGAGGACGGCGACGACCGGCCACGGAGTCAGCGGCAGATCCGCGCCGAGTCCGACACCGATATTGGCTGCCAGCATCGCCAGCACCACCCACCGGATCCCGCCGAGGATGTGCACCGGGATCCCGAGCAGAACCTGGAAGGCCTGCATCCCCCGGGAGGTCCGTGTGATCGAGCGCTTGGGTCCCGTCGGTCCGATGCCGGACCCTTCTTCGCCGAGGCAGAGTCTGGACAGGGCGCCGAAGCGCGGATGGGCGTAGATATCGCCGACGGTGACGCTGGGATGGCGGGTGCGCAGTCGGGACACGAGCTGCGCCGCACCGAGGGAACCGCCGCCGGCGGTGAAGAAGTCCGTATCGCTGCCGGGTCGGGCACCGAGGACCGCGGCCCACTGCTCGGCGACCCACTCCGTGTCCTCATCGAAGACCTCATCGGATCCGTCCGCCTCGGCGCCGTCATCGAGCGGCCAGGGCAGAGCATTGCGGTCGACCTTGCCCGAGGTCTTCGTAGGCAGGTCCTCGACGAGAGCCAGACGGGGAACGAGCGCGGCCGGCAGCTCGTCACGCAGTCGGGCCTCCCAGGCGGGAAGGTCGGCCTCGCCCGAACCGGCACCGGGGGCCAGGTAGCCGATGAGGACGTCCGTGCCGGCGGCGGTCTTCTTCACCGCAGCGGCAGCGCCTTCGACACCGGGCAGGGCCTGCAGTGCAGCATCGATCTCGCCGAGCTCGATGCGCCTGCCCCCGAGCTTGATCTGCTCGTCGGCGCGACCGACGAAGATCAGTCCTGCCGGATCATTGATGACGAGGTCTCCAGATCGGTACGCCCGCTCCCAGCCGAGACTCGGCATGGGAGCGAACTTCTCGGCGTCCTTCGCCGGATCGAGATAGCGGGCCAGTCCGACTCCGCCGATGATGAGCTCACCGGTCTCACCTTCGGCGACGGGCGTGCCCTCGGCATCGACGACGGCCAGGTCCCAGCCCTTGAGCGGCAGGCCGATGGGCACCGGCTCGGATCCGTCGAGCATGGCGGCACACGCGACGACGGTCGCCTCGGTGGGGCCGTAGGTGTTCCACACCTCGCGGTCATCGTCGCTGAGCCGGCGCCCGAGCTCCGGCGGACACGCCTCGCCGCCGAAGATGAGGAGGCGGACATTGTCGAGGCTCTCCGCCGGCCACAGCGCGGCCAGGGTCGGCACGGTCGAAACGACGGTGATCTGCCGCGACGACAGCCACGGACCCAGATCCATCCCGGACTTCACCAGCGCACGCGGGGCCGGGACCAGGCATGCTCCGTTCCGCCATGCCAACCACATCTCCTCGCAGCTGGCGTCGAAGGCCACGGACAGTCCCGCCAGAACGCGGTCGCCGGGACCCAATGGCTCCTCGACGCAGAAGAGGGCCGCCTCGGCGTCGACGAAGGCCGCGGCCGAACGGTGGGTGACGGCAACGCCCTTCGGGGTGCCCGTCGACCCGGAGGTGAAGATCACCCAGCAGTCGTCATCGGGAGTGGGGGACCGCAGCTCGGAACGGTCGAGGGGTCCGCGGTCGGTGCGGGATTCGATGTGTGGTCCGGCGGTGATCACTCCGGTCACGGCCGCCTCGGTGAACACAGTGCGCGCCCGCTCATCCGGATCGTCGACGTCGACGGGAACGTAGGCCGCGCCGAGCATGAGCGTGGCGAGGATCGCCAGGTACAGATCCACCGACCCCGAAGGGACACGGACGCCGACCTTGTCACCGGGGCCGATCCCGGTCTCGGCCATCTCCAGTGCGAGATCGCGAATCGCGGTGATGAGCTCCGAATAGCTGAGCACCCGGGTGCCGTCGTCGAGGGCCGGCTGATCGGGATGCGCGGCGGCCGACTCGAGGAGGACGTCGATGAGGGTGCGGTCCTCACGGGGCCGTACAGGGGACGGGAACTGCGGTGCGTATTCTCTCACGTGTCTTCCGGGTCGTTCGGGAGATGATCGGCGCCGGGCCGACCGGTACCGCCGGTGACCATAACCCAGGAAGGTGTCGCGGACGTGAACACGGGTCGGGGCGCGAACAGTGCGCGTTCCGGTTCCGATATCTGATCTTAAGTCACTGTTCTCCGTGTCACCGCCCTGATCGTCACGGAGAGGTCGTCCGTGATAGATGTGAGGGGACGGCCGTCCACGGTCGACCAGCTGATTTTCAACGATGAGGAGCACGCCCATGGTCACAGTTCTCACCCACGCCACGGTCTTTGACGGAACCCGCTTCCTGCCCGGCACCCGGGACGTCGTCATCGACGGCGGACGGATCGCCTCGGTGGCGGAAGGAGGGCAGGGTTCGCACAACGCCGGAGACGACCACATCGACTGCACGGGGAAGACGATCATCCCCGGAGTCATCGACTGCCACGTCCACCTCACGAGCAGCGGCGCGGCAGCCACCTCGAACTTCCACGACCCGTTCTCGCTCCAGTTCTATAACTCCGTGAAGAACATGGAAGCCACCGTCAAGGGCGGAGTCACGACCGTGCGCGACGCCGGCGGCACCGACCTCGGTGCGAAGGTGGCGGTGGAGACCGGAGTGGTGCGCGGGCCGCGGCTGACCATCGCCGTCAACATCATGTCCCAGACTGGAGGGCACGGAGACTTCCACCTCGTCTCCGGGGCGGAGTCTCCCTTCCTGGCCCCGCACCCGGGACGGCCGTCGGGAGTTGCCGACGGACTCGAAGAGGTGCAGAAGAAGACCCGTGAGCTGCTGCGAGCCGGGGCCGACCACATCAAGATCTGCTCGACCGGGGGAGTGCTCTCCCCGCGCGACGATCCGCGCCACTCCCAGTTCACCGAAGCCGAGATCGCCGTCATCGTCGCCGAGGCGGCCGCCCAAGGTGCGCATGTGATGTCCCATGCGCAGGGCGCACCGGGAATCAAGAACGCCGTCCGCGCCGGGGTGCGTTCGATCGAACACGGCATCTATCTCGACGACGAAGCCATCGACCTCATGCTCGAACACAGCACCTACCTCGTCCCGACCCTGCAGGCCCCGCAGGCCGTCATCAAAGCCTCCAATGCCGGTGCCGGACTGCCCGCCTCCGTCGTGGACAAGGCCCGGCGCGTCGTCGACGCCCACCAGGAGTCGATCGGCCGGGCCCACGAAGCAGGAGTCCCGATCGCGCTGGGCACCGATGCCGGAGTCGGCCCGCACGGGGAGAACCTCGAAGAGATCAGCCTGCTGGCCGAGGTGGGACTGTCCACGACAGAGGCGCTCGCCGCCGGAACCTCGGTGGCGGCCCGCCTGCTCGGTGACGATCGGGTCGGCCGAATCAGCGAGGGCGGACTGGCCGACCTCGTCGTCGTGGACGGCGACCTGCGCACCGCCGACGTCCGCGGAATCGAGAACCGGGTCGACGCGGTCTACCTCGACGGTGAGATCGTCTGAACGGTTCACCGCCTAGGTGGGTGAGATCGGTCTCGACCGGCCGCGCTGTGAGGGAAACCTAACCTAACGGGGCTATGATGGGAGCGACCGATCCGTGAAGCCGCAGCGCGGCCGCGCAGCCGAATGCCCAGAGAGAGGAGTGCGCCCCGACGATGAACCCGCTCGACTGGTCGTTTCCGATCGCAGTGACATGGCTGATCATGTTCGGCATCATCGTCGTCCGCGCCGGCGGCACCTTCCTCCTCGGCCGCTTCGCCCGCAAGGGGATCCGCAAGTTCCACCGGGTCGAGAAGATCATGGCCGGACCCAAGTACCGGCGGGCCGAAGACACCATCGACCGCTTCGGGGCGCCCGTCGTGGCCCTGAGCTTCCTCACCGTCGGACTGCAGACAGTGGTCAATCTGGCTGCCGGAACCACGGGGATGCGCTACCGCCGCTACGTCCCGGCGCTCGCCGTCGGCGGATCGCTGTGGGCGCTCATCTACTCGACCGTCGGGTTCCTCGGCTTCAAAGCAGTGGCCAAGGCCTACCAAGCCGAACCGGGACTGACCGTCGGGCTCGGCCTCGTCTTCGTCGTCGCGATCGGCGGTCTGCTCATCGGACTGCGCAAGGATCGCACTCCCGCCGAGGAGTCGACCTCCGCCTCGGCGAACTGACCGGCACCCCTGCTGACTGACCGGCACCCCTGCCAACTGACGGGCCGCCTCGGCGAACGTGCGTCCGCCCCTCTGTTCTCACCGCGCCCGTGAGTCAAGGCGCGTCCATTCGGCATAGCAGGTTCGGGGAGAGGACAATGTCCGCGTGGGAGACAATGTCCGTGTGGCAGACCGCGGACAGAGGGCCTTCGCAGGTTCAGTAGAGTGGGACAGCGGCAGAGTCGATTGGGCGAGGACGCTCGTCGACGGTGAGTAGAGGAGTCCCCGGATGGTTGTGGCTTGGTGGAGCATCATTCCGTTCGTTCTGCTGCTCGGATGCATCGCAGTGCTCCCGCTCATCCCGGCCACGGAGAAGATCTGGGATCGCAACCTCGTCAAACTCATCGTCGCGCTCATCCTCGGTGTGCCGATCGCGCTCTGGTTCCTGCTCAGTGGAGAGTCGACGACCGTCATCCACGCGCTGCTCGAGTATTTCCAATTCATCGTGCTCATCGGCAGTCTCTTCGTCGCCTCGGGCGGAATCTTCCTCGTCGGCGACATCAAGGCGACACCGCGGAACAACACGATATTCCTCGCCGTCGGCGGTGTGCTCGCCTCGTTCATCGGCACCACCGGTGCGGCGATGCTGCTCATCCGCCCGATCCTCAATACGAACCAGGACCGCAAACACCGCACACATACGGTCATCTATACGATCTTCATCGTTGCGAACTGCGGTGGTCTGCTCACACCGCTGGGCGACCCGCCGCTGTTCCTCGGCATGCTGCGCGGCGTGCCCTTCGAGTGGACGTTCGGGCTCTGGCCGTACTGGCTGTTCGTCAACGCTCTGCTGCTGATCAGCTACTTCGCCCTCGATAAGAAGATGTATGCGAAGGAACCGGCCGAGGCGCTGGCCAGGGACGCCGAGTATGCGACGAAGCTCGGCCTGCGCGGCGCCAGCGGTCTGCTGTTCCTGGCGATCATCATCGTGGCCGTCGCGTTCATCCCCTCGGTCGACATGCACGCGATCGAAACAGGACATGCGAGCGCCTCGGACTTCGTGCCGTGGCGTGAGCTCGTCATGCTCGGCTCCGCGGTGGCGTCGTTCCTCATCGGTGACCGCGGTGCCCGGTTCAACCTCAACAAGTTCACCTGGACGCCGATCCTCGAAGTCGGGTCGCTCTTCATCGGCATCTTCCTCACGATGATGCCGGCCCTGCAGTACCTGGGGCAGATCGCCCACAAGATCCCGCTGGGCGAGATCTCCCTGTTCATCTTCACCGGCGGCCTCTCCTCCGTCCTCGACAATGCTCCGACCTATGTCACCTTCTTCGAGATGGCGGCCCAAGTGCCGGGCGAACCGAAGGTGGCGGGAGTGCCCGAGACGCTGCTCATCGCGGTCTCGCTCGGCGCCGTCATGGGTGGAGCCATCACGTATATCGGCAACGGACCGAACTTCATGGTCAAGTCCGTCGCAGATTCGGCGAACGTGGCGATGCCGAGCTTCGGCGGCTACGTGTGGTGGTCGCTGCGCCGTCTGGCGCCGATCCTCGCCTCGATGGTGCTCATCTTCATGACCGGTTCACTGTGGTGGATTCTGCTCGGAGTCCTGGCCGCGTTCGTGATCCTCGGGCAGGCCGGGCGTGACCTGCGCGCGGCGAAAGCCGTGAAGGCAGAATGAGGGCCGCGGCCGGGGTCGGCCTCTACTTCACCGGCAACGGCGCGGTCTTCGCCGCCCTCCTGCCGTGGTATCCGCTGCTCGTCGACCGCCTCGGATTGAGTTCTTGGCAGTTCGGCCTCGTCGTCGCCTGCTTCGCCGTCGGATCGCTGCTGTCCTCGGCTCTGCCTGCCGCTCTCATCGCCCGATTCGGAGCCCACCGCGTCGTCATCGGCGGGACGGTGATGCTCGGTGTGGCCGCCTCGGCGACGGCGTGGTCGGTCAACGGCGTGATGATGGCGATCTGCCTGCTCCTGTTGGGATGCTGCGATGCGATCGTCGATGTCGCGCAGAACGTCGTCGGCATCTCCGTCCAGGAGCGGGCCGGACGCACGATCCTGTCGTCGATGCATGCGCTGTGGAGCCTCGGCGGTCTGCTCAGCGGAGCTGCCGCAACTGCGGCCGCCAGCTCCGGTGCCGACATGCGAATATGGCTGGGACTCATCGGCGTCGCAGCCGTGGTCATCACGATCGTGGGGCGCCGGCTGATCGGGGACTATGCCTCGCCGAGGCGGGTCGCCGATTCCGACGCCGCACCTGAAGGCCGTGGCGGAGACGGAGCCGTGGGGCGATCGAAACGGATGGTCCTCTGGGCTGCGCTGCCCTTGGCGATCGTCGCGATCTGCGGGGCCGCGGTCGAAGACATTGCGAACAACTGGGCGGGGCTGGCCGCGGTCGAATTCGCAGGAGTTCCGGCCGCCTCGGCGGGGATCGCCTTCAGCGTCGTCATCGGCAGCCAATGCCTCGGACGATTCAGCGGGGACGTGCTCGTGACGAGGTTCGGGGCCGGTCGGATCGCCCGCCTCGGAGGCGGACTCATCGCCGTCGGCGGAGTCGGCGTCATCGCAGCCCAGGAACCCGTTCTGCTGCTCGTTGCGATGGGAGCACTCGGATTCGGCTCAGCGACGCTCGTGCCCGGCGCACTGGGAGCGGCAGGTCGTCTGCCCGGGGTCGGCCGTGCCGGGGGAGTGACGCTGGTGAACTGGCTGATGCGGGTGGGATACCTCGGGACGAGTCCGCTGGTCGGGGTCGTCGCCACGGGAGCGGGACTGCGGTGGGGACTCGGCATCCTCGTGTTCGTCGGACTCCTGACGGTGGTCTTTGCAAACCGCTTGGACGTGCGTCGGGCTTGACGGATGTGGGCGAGATGTTCCCTGGCTCGGACGGGGGATGTTCTCTGGCCTGAATTGAGTCCCCCGGCCTGACTTGAATTAGCGACGCCGCAACGCGGGTCTTATAGCTGCGGGGAACGAAAAATGTGCCGCTCCTTCGTCTCAGCGAAGTGGCGACACATTCTATAGAAAGCGGGTGATGACCCCGGTGGTCGGGCTAGCGGGATTTGAACCCACGACCTCTTCACCCCCAGTGAAGCGCGCTACCAAGCTGCGCCATAGCCCGTTACCGTACTCCCTCGTGGGCAACGAGAACCAGCTTATACCGATCAGTGGCCAACTGCCAAAACCGCGTTCCGTGACCTTCGAAAAACAGGTATCATCCCAGGTAGATACCGAAGAAGCGGGACGTGCAGATGCCTGTCAGGGTGCCTCAGGAACATTTCCGTTTCGTGATTGTTATGAAAGTGGCCCAGGCGGCTATGCTTGGTACACCGACAAACTAGAGGAGTCGACATGGCAGATCTGGATTATCCAGTGTCTTTGCGGTACTCGCGCGACCACGAGTGGGTTGCGACCACGGAAGACAACGCAGTAGTCCGTGTGGGTATCACTGATTTCGCCCAGGAACAGCTGGGTGACGTCGTCTATGTCGACCTGCCTGAAACCGGGGATTCGGTCACCGCAGGGGAGTCCTGCGGTGAAGTCGAGAGCACGAAGAGTGTCTCCGACCTGATCGCACCTGTGTCGGGGACCGTCACAGAGGTCAACGACTCACTCGACGATTCACCGGAGACCGTGAACTCGTCTCCCTTCGAAGACGGGTGGATGTATCTCGTCGAACTCAGTGACCCCGCACAGCTCGAATCGCTGATGGACAGCGAAGCGTACAAAGAGCTCATTCAGAGCGAGGAGGCGTAATGTCGCAGAACCACGATCAGAATCGTCCCACCCCCTCGCAGCCCTGGTATGACAACGGACAGGTCCCGCAGTCGAAGAAGTTCCCGTTCGGAGCCGGAAACGGCAACGGCGCTGACGAGTCGCCGACTCGGATGAATCCTCAGGTCGACCAGAACGGTCAGGGGAACACCCCTCCCTACGGTCAGCAGCCTGCCGACGGCGCCCCGCAGGCACCGCAGTACGGCAACGGCCAGAACCATGGCGCCACGCCGCAGGGCGGCCAGAACTACGGTGGCACCCCGCAAGGCGGCCAGCAGTACGGCAACGGTCAGCAGTTCGGCGGCGCCCCGCAGGGCGGACAGAACTATGGTGCGTCGCAGCCGGCGAATCAGCCGTATGCCGGACAGGGTCAGGGCAGCCAGGGGCAGCCTCAGTATCAGCCCCAGCAGCATCAGTATCCGCCGCAGAACTACGGCCAGCCGCAGAGCGGCCAGCCGCAGGGCGGTCAGGGTCAGCAGCAGTACGGCTCCAATGGGGCCGGTCAGTTTGCGCAGCCTCAGGGCAGCCAGGGTCAGCAGCAGTACGAGAACCATCCGCAGCAGGGCGGCCAGCAGCAGTACGGTTCGAACGGGGCTGGCCATTACGGCCAGTTCGATCCCAATCAGCAGCAGGGCAGCCAGCCCGGCCCCGGCCAGTATGGTCAGCCGCAGTCCGGTCAACCGCAGGGCGGCCAGCCTCAGTCCGGTCAGCCGCAGGGCGCGCCGACGAACGGCGGACAGGACGCGATGAACGATTCGGGCAGCCAGCAGTTCCAGGGAATCCTGGATCCGCACACCGGTGAGATCCACCCGGTTCCCGACCTCGACGGTCTGCAGGATGCCGATGCTCTGCTCGTCGTGGTCTCCGGACCGGACTCCGGTTCGCAGATCCTGCTCGACACGGACGTGGTCACTGTGGGCCGCAGCCCGAACGCCGACATCTTCCTCGATGACGTCACCGTCTCGCGTAAGCATGCCGAGTTCATCCGCACACCCAGCGGGTTCACTCTGCGCGACACGGGCTCGCTCAACGGCACCTATGTGGGCCGTCAGCTCATCGACTCCATCGAACTGCAGAACGGAGCCGATGTGCAGATCGGCAAGTTCCGAATGATCTTCCAGCAGCGTCCGCGCTCCTGACCGGGGGATAATGTCAAAAGTCCAAGTCGAGGTTGTCGGCGTCCGCATCGAAATGCCCGCCAACCAACCGATTCTGCTGCTCAAGGCCAGCGAACCTGCGTACTATCTGCCGATCTGGGTCGGTGCGATCGAGGCCAATGCGCTCTCGATCGCGCAGCGGGGGCTGACCCCGCCACGCCCCATGTCACATGCTCTGCTCCTCGACGTCCTCGAGAAGTACGGGGCCGAGCTGCAGGACGTGACGATCACCGGCAAGGACGGTCAGATCTTCCTGGCGGAGCTGCACACGAATGACGGGAAGTCGATCTCCGCGCGCCCTTCGGACGCGGTGACTCTGGCGCTGACAGCCGACTGCCCCGTGTTCGTCGAAACACAATTGCTTGAAGAGTCCGGAATCGAAGCCCCCGAGGCCGATGAAGAGGAAGTCGCACAGTTCAGAGACTTCCTCGACAATGTGTCGGCCGAGGACTTCGAGACCGGTACCGAAAACCCATGAAAGTGAAACATTGAGTCTCCACACCGATCCGGTCCTGTCCAACAGAGAAATCGCCGCCGCCGGCCACGACAATCTCCGCGGTCTCGACGACTGGCGAGAGATGGATCCGAAGCAGCAGCCGACGTATCTCGACAGTGCCGCGCTCGACGAGGTGCTCACCGATCTGCGCAACTCACCTCCGCTGGTCTTCGCCGGTGAAGCCGATGTGCTCAAGCAGCGGATCGCCGCCGCCTCGCGCGGAGAAGCCTTCGTCCTCGCCGGCGGCGACTGCGCCGAATCATTCGACGGAGCCCAGGCGGACAAGATCCGGGCCCGTGTGCAGACGGTTCTGCAGATGGCGGCCGTGCTCACCTACGGCGGATCGATGCCCGTGGTGAAGATCGGCCGCATGGCCGGTCAGTTCGCGAAACCGCGTTCGGCCGACATGGAGACCCGTGACGGAGTCACCCTGCCGTCGTTCCGCGGAGACATCGTCAACGGCTACGAGTTCACCGAGGAATCCCGCCGCCACGATCCGGAGCGTCTGCTCAAGGCGTACCACATCTCCGCTTCCACGCTGAACCTCATCCGTGCGTTCACCCAGGGCGGCTTCGCCGATCTGCGATTCGTCCACGATTGGAACCGCGGTTTCCTCGCATCGAACCCCGGCTACCAGCGCTACGAGCAGACCGCTGCCGAGATCGACCGTGCCATCCGCTTCATGGATGCCTGCGGAGCCGACTTCGATGCACTCAAGACCACCGAGTTCTACGCCGCCCACGAGGCGCTGCTGCTCGAATACGAACGTGCACTGACTCGTATCGACTCACGCACCGGTGAAGCCTACGACGTGTCCGGCCACTTCCTGTGGATCGGCGAACGCACCCGCGAGATCGATGGTGCCCATGTCGACTTCCTGTCCAAGGTGCGCAACCCCATCGGCGTCAAGCTCGGCCCCACTGCCACGGCAGATGACGCCCTGGCCCTGGCCGAGAAGCTCGACCCGGACGCCGAGCCCGGCCGCCTGACCTTCGTCACCCGCATGGGTGCCGGTCAGATCGGTGAGTCGCTGCCTGCTCTGCTCAAAGGCATCGGCGACCGTCTGCCGCATGTGACCTGGGTCTGCGACCCGATGCACGGCAATACGATCACCTCGAACACCGGGTACAAGACCCGCCGCTTCGAAGATGTGATGGCCGAGGTCGAAGGATTCTTCAACGCCCACGCTGACGCGGGCACGATCCCCGGTGGACTGCACATCGAACTCACCGGCGATGACGTCACCGAGATCATGGGCGGAGCCACCGAGATCGACGACGAAGGCCTGCGTCGCCGCTACGAGACCCTCGTCGACCCGCGCCTCAACCACGATCAGTCGCTGGAGATGGCGTTCCAGGTCGCCGAGTACCTCACTCGCCGGCAGTAACCGCCACAACTGACTGAGCCGGGGGCTCCGCAGAATCTTCTGCGGAGCCCCCGGCTTTGTCGTCTGACCGACGAGTCCTATTTGTCTTTGTCGTCCTTCTTATCGTCGTCAGACTTCTTGTCCTTGGAGTCGTCCTTCTCGTCCTTCTTGTCGTCCTTCGAGTCGGAGTCTTCCTTCTTCTCCTCGCCCTTGGACACGCGGACGATGATGAGCGAGTTCGCGGGCTTCGCCTCGGTGCTCTTCGGGAACTGCGAGACGACCTTGCCCTTGGGGACATCGTCGGAGAAGACCTCGTCCTTGCCGACGCGGAATCCGCGCTTGGCCAGAGTCGCATAGGCGGCGTCGAAGGTCAGCCCCTCGACGTTGGGAACCGGGATCGGCGCGACGCCCTTGGACACGACGAGGTCGATCTTCTCGCCCTTCGACAGCTTCGTCCCGGCCTTCTGCGAAGCCGAGATGACGGAGTTCCTGGCGACGGTGTCGCTGTACTTCTCCTCGACCTTGCCGACCTCGAGGTTGACCTTCTTCAGCGCGGCTTCCGCATCGTCGCGGCTCGTGCCCTCGAGCTTCGGAACCGCGAACTTCTCCTCACCCTTGGACACGACGACCGTGACGGACGAGTCGGGGGCCAGCTCCGCACCACTGACCGGTTCGGTGCCGATGACAGTGCCGGCGGGAACCTTGTCGTCGAAGACCTCTTTGGGCTCGGCCTTGAGGTCGTTGTCCTCCAGCTGCGAGGTGACCTCCTCGACGGGCTTGCCCGCCAACTCACCGGGGACGATGGATTTCGGTGTGGGCAGGTTCGCCACAACGAACCAGGCGACCAGCGCGAGGACGGCGACCACGGCGACGAGCCCCGTGAGGACGCGCCGTCGGCGACGTCGGGCGGGAGATGCCACCGCCGAGGCGGCCGCGGAGCCGGCGACGACCGCGGCCTTATCGTTGCGGTCGGAATCCGAATCCTGCGACTCCGGTTCGTCGTCGGAGTCCTCTCGGTCGGAGGAGTCGTCCGAATCGTCCGAGTCTGCAGCGGCGTCGGCAGCGCCTGCGGCTTCGGCGCTTGTCGTGTCTGCGTCGGGGGAATCGGCGGTCGCACCGGCCCCGGCAACCGCGGCGCCGGCCACTCCGCCTCCGGCCGCAGCGACGGCGGCCGCGCCGGCAGCACCGGCCGTGTGGTCGTCATCGTCACGATGGGCGTCATCGGAGTCGGCGTCATCGTCAGGATCAGAGTCGTCCGACTCGGTGCCGTCGACCCCGTCGGCATCGTCGTGGGCAGCCTCCTCGGCAGCCGCCTCGGCGGAGGACTCGTCGTCATCGGCAGCGTCCGGACCGGCCGCACCGGTGTCCGCCTCGGTGTCGTCCTCTTCGCCTTCGAGATACGGGATCTCGTCGGTGCGGGAGCGCTTCTCCTTCGGCACCTCTTCGCCGAGGTCGATGCTCGCGGTGAGCGCGGGGGAGTGCTCACCGGTGGCGATCTGCGGATCTCCGAGGTCGAGATCGGCCTCGGACATCTCCGCGCGCGCTTCGGCCAGGGCCAGACGGAATTCGGCGGCATCGGCAGGGCGGTCCTCGGGGTCCTTCGACGTCGCCCACAGCACGAGTGCGTCCAAGCGCGGACTCAGGCGGGTGACGACGTCCGACGGCGGCGGAACCGTGTCGTGGACGTGACGGTACGCGACCTGGATCGGTACGTCGTCGGTATACGGCTGAGCGCCGGTGAGCATCTCGTAGAACATGATGCCGACCGTGTACAGATCGGTGCGGGCATCGGCTCCGGCTCGGGTGACGAGCTCTGGAGCAACATAGCCGACCGTGCCGATGAGGGTCTTCGTCGTCGTCGCCGTGGTCACGGCACGGGCCAGACCGAAGTCGGCGAGCTTGACCTGACCGTCGGTGCCCAGCAGCACATTGTCGGGTTTGAGATCCCTGTGGATGATCCCCGTCGAGTGCACGGCCTCGAGCGCGGCGAGGATCGCATCGAGGACGACGATCGCCTGTCTGGGCGTGAAGGTTCCGCGGTGCTTGAGCTCGCGGCGCAGCGTCACCGACGGCAGGTATTCCATGACGAGGTAGACGATGTCGCCGTCGCGCGCCTGATCGTGGATGGCCACGAGGTTCGGGTGGGTGAGCCGACCGGCGTTGATGGCCTCCCGGCGGAAGCGTTCGACGAAGGTGTCATCGGAGATGAGGTGCTCGTGCATGACCTTGATCGCGATCTCTCGGTCGAGTCGCAGGTCGGTGCCTCGGTAGACCATGGCCATACCGCCGCGGGCGATCTTGGCATCGATGCGGTAGCGGTCATTGAGCACCGTGCCGATGAGGGGGTCTCGGCGGGCGGTCACAGGGCCTCCTCCGAACGCGCACGCTGCAGCTGGACGGCGCGGACGAAGGCCTTCGTCTCCGGCAGCAGTCCGTCGGCGCGAACCGAGCGCAGGTCCTGGTAGTAGCCGGCGATGGCTTCGTTCTCCGATTCGGCGGTTTCGATGAGCCAGCCGAGGATGACAGTGCCGGCGACGATATTGTCTTCGATGTCGAGCAGGTCGAGTCCGCGACCGACGATATCGGACGCCCAGCGACCGGATCGGGGCGTGATCTGCATGATTCCGATCGCATTGCCGGCCGAGACCGTCGTGTGCTGGAATCCGGATTCCGCGGCGGCGACGGCTTGCATGAGGGCGGGATCGGCGCCGAGTTCGACAGCCAGTGAGGCGACGAGCAGCTTTGCCTGCGCCGGGGCCGGATGGCGGCGGTGCAGCAGGGTGTATTTGTTCAGTCGCGCCGCGTGGAGCACCGAGGGGCGGATGCCCTCGACCTGCGCGCTGGCGGCGACGCGGGGGATGTCGCGTGGCGCTTCGGGGGCTGTGCGACGCGGGCGGGCCTTCGACGGGCGCAGCAGGAGGAGTTCGCCGACGGTGATGAATGAGTCATCGCCCATGGCGTTGGCCTGCCGCAGGGTCGCCGGCGAGATTCCGTGCCGCGCCGCGATTCCCTGCAGGGTGTCACCGGGAACGACGACGTGGGAGGGATCATCGTCGGGCAGATCGTTCTTCTCCGGCAGGGACAGGACCTGACCCTGGTGGAGGTTCTGACGCGGCGAGATGCGGTTGAGTTCGGCCAGCGCGGGCACGGAGACGCCGTGTTTGCTGGCCACACCATAGAGGGTGTCGCCCTGCTTGACCTTGTACGTGCGGCCGCCGTGGGTGACGGGAACGGTGGCACTCGCGGTGCCCGAGATCCACTGCGGGCCGGTGCTCGAAGTCGCTGCGTCTTCGTCAGCGGAAGGGCGGTCGGATGTGCCCTCGACGGCGTCCTCGGACTGATCGTCGGGGGATTCGGTAGTGGGGGCTGCCTCGGTGGGGGAGTCGTTTTCGGGGTCGACCCGTTCGGCTCCTGGGATCGGACCGGTCGAATTCACCTTCGATGCGGCGCGGATGTCAGGAGCGGCGGTGACGGGCCTGTGCCGTCGCGGTCGTGTCATCTGTCACCTGTTGACTTCATGTCGAGTGGGGAAGCTACGGTCCCCAGCCTAACGAGTAGCCGGGCCCGACCCGAGCATTCGGCACCGCATGGCGGGGTGTTTCTGCCGAATATTGCTACGCTTGAGGGCGTGAATACCGAAGAACTCGTCCAGGACTGGGCCACGCTGCCCGACATCGCAGAGCTCACCGGGCTCGGCATCTCCCAGGTGCGGAGGATGCTCGAAGACGGCGCCATCTGCGGAATCAAGATTGGCAATCCGAAGGTTCTGCGGGTTCCGTTGGCCTTTTTCGTCGACGGCGAGGTCGTCAAACCGCTCAAGGGCACCCTGCACACCCTCTATGACGCCGGATTCGACTACGAAGAAGCCATCGTGTGGCTCTTCACTCACGACGAGTCCCTGCCCGGCCGACCCATCGATCTGCTTCGCGCCGGCAACAAGAAGGAAGTGCGCCGCCGCGCTCAGGCCCTCGCGTTCTGATCTGGGCTGCCCGCGCAGAGTGAGCGCTTTCAGCCGTAAGCGCCGTGAGCGAACTGATCCGTCGGGTACGCCTGAAGCGGTCCGGCGGATTCAGCTGGAGCGGTAGCTCAGGGCTTTCGCGAATCCCTTGAGCCGCTCCTGCGCGGCCGACCCGATGCGCACCTGCGCCGAGGCGGTCGACCCTGCCGCTGAACCTGCACCGGCCTCTGCCCACGTATCGACGACCGTCGCTGCGTGGGCATGCTTGTCCGCGATGAAGGATTCGACGGCGGCGAGTCCGCCCGAGTCCGTGATCATGTCAACGCATTCGGCCACCTCGGCGTCGCTGAGATCCGGATCGCCCAACCGTGCGGCGAGGATCTCGAGCTGGTCCGCCGAGATCCGGGCCGCGGTCTCGGCGATGAGCACGGTCCGCTTGCCCTCCCGGATATCGTCGCCGGCGGGTTTGCCGGTGGCCGCGGGGTCACCGGCAATGCCGAGCACATCGTCGCGCAGCTGGAACGCCTGTCCGAGCGGAAGGCCGAAAGCGGAGATCTCCTGCAGCTGCTCAGAGTCCGCTCCGGCCAGGGCCGCGCCGAGGAGGAGCGGCTGTTCGACCGAGTACTTCGCGGACTTATAGCTCAGGACCTCCCATGCGCGTTCGGCGATCCGGTCGTCGCTAAGCGGGATGACCTCGGCGAGCACGTCGAGGTACTGACCGACCATGACATCTCGGCGCACGGTTCCGCGCAGCTCGAGGGCCGTGCGGCTGTTGCCCAGGGCCTCCTGGGAACGTTCGAAGAACTCCTCGCTCAGCGCCAGACAGATATCGCCGATGACGATGGAAGCGGAGACGCCGAAGGACGCGCCGTCGCCATGGAATCCGGAGCGCTGATGGCGGGCCTCGAACTCTCGGTGCAGGGCCGGACGGCCGCGACGGGTGTCCGAATTGTCGATGACATCATCATGGATGAGCGCGGCGGCGTGGAGCAGCTCGAGCGAACCGGCTGCCTGAGCCAGACCCACGGTGACGTCGGCTGCAGAGCCGGTTGCCCGGTCGGCTGCGGCCCCGCCTGCCACGCCGGCGCGGACGTCACCGCCGGCGAGCTGGAAGCCCCACCACAGCAGGACGGGACGGATCCTCTTGCCGCCGCGGGTGAACTCGATGAGCGCATCGCCGATCGCTGTCGCATCGGGTGAGATCGCCTCGAATTCGGCAGCCTTCTCAGCGAGGAAGGCCTCCAGCTGAGCGGACACCTCGCCAGCGATTGACTCGGGAGAGTCGAGGGACTCGACGAAGGTGGGACAGGCGTCGGCCGAGCTGGGAGCGTCGGACGGGGCGGGCGCGGTGGACGAGGCGGACTCAGGGGAGTCGGACGGGGCGGACTCAGGGGCGTCGCCGGTCAACCCTGATCTGTGCGAGGTCATGAACCGATGTTTCCGCCGACGGTCACGATCGAATTCGCTTTGTCCTCCGAATCCTCGGCGACCGTGACGACGAGGACGCTGTCATTGTCCTTGTGCTTGAAGTTGACCACGCGGGCGCTCTTCGTCTTCACCTCATCGCCGAGGCGTTCGAAGTCCGCCTTGCCGAGCTCCTTCTCGTAGAACTCGAAGATGTCCTTGGCATCGGCCTTCGCCTTGACGACGAGACTGACCTGCTCGGGCAGCTTCTTGTCCTTGTCGTTGTGAGCCTTGACGCTCGACGCGGAGAGCACCTCGGAATCGGGGTACGGCTTGATGTACTCGGGCAGATCCTTCACATCGTTCGATGTATCGGGGTCCGAGCCCGTGGCCTCGGTCGATGCTTCGGACGAGGCAGTCTGGTCCTCGGTCGGGGACGCGGAAGCCGAGGCCTCCTGAGAAGCCGAAGGGGTCGATTCGGCCTTGTCTCCACCGTTTCCCGAACAGCCCGCGAGAGCGAGCGCGGCAACGATGGGCAGTGTCATGACAGCGGTGCGCGATACCATGCTTCAAGAGTACCTGGACTGTTCGGCGGAGCCGAAAGAAACGAGGGCGAGGGGCAGGCGATGAGTCGGAAGCAGCTGGCACGATCCGGAGGTGATCTGACCCGTTTGGGCACGGACGACACCGGTGCCACCATGCTCCACCTCGACATGGACTCGTTCTTCGTCTCCGTCGAGCTGCTCAGCCGCCCGCACCTCGTCGGCCGCCCGCACCTCGTCGGCCGCCCGGTCATCGTCGGCGGACGCAGCGGACGCGGAGTCGTCGTCTCGGCCAGCTATGAAGCCCGCGAGTTCGGTGTGCATGCGGCGATGCCGATGTCGCGGGCCATGAACCTGTGCCCCGTCGCCGAGGTGATCCCACCGTCCCACGGCCTGTATTCCTCGTACTCCCGCCAAGTCTTCGATCTCGTCGCCGAAGTCACCCCCGATGTGCGGCAGGTCAGCGTCGACGAAGCCTATATCGATGTCTCCGGAGCCGTGCGCCGGCTCGGCTCTCCGGTGGAGATCACCACGCAGCTGCGCGCCCAGATCCAGGAGCGCACCGGTCTGAGCGCCTCGGTCGGCATCGCCGTCAGCCGCGTCGTGGCCAAACTCGCCTCGACCAGGGCGAAGCCGAACGGTCAGCTGCTCGTGCCCTCGGCCGCGACCCAGGAGTTCCTCGACCCGATGCCGGTCGAAGCGCTGCCCGGAGTGGGGGAGAAGACTCAGGAGGGGTTCTTCCGCTACGGAATCCGCCTCATCGGCGACCTCGCCGCAGTCGACGAGGATTGGGCCGCACGTGTCTTCGGTGCGCACGGTCATCAGCTGTGGCGGGCTGCCCACGGTCAGGACTCGTCCGGTTTCGACCACCAGGCCAAGGAGCACTCGATCAGTGCGGAGAACACCTTCGGCGAGGACATCTGGGACATCGCCGTGCTCGAGCACGAACTGCTGCGCCTCGCCGACAAGGTCGCCTACCGAGTCCGTGCGGAGGGAAAGGTCGCCACAAGCCTCGGACTGAAGTACCGCCTCGGCGATTTCACGACTCTGTCGAGGTCGGTGACTCTCTCGGCACCGACTGATCTTGCCCGGGAGATGTACGAGGCGCTGCGCCCGGCTCTGCGCAAGCTGCGTGAGCAGCGTTCCCAAGGAGTCAGGCTGCTCGGCGTCCGCGCCGCCGGCCTCAGCGATTTCGCCGTCACCGGGCGGCAGGCCACCTTGGACGAACCAGTTCGTTCCGGACGCGAAGCCGAGGTCGCCCTCGACGAGGTGAGGCGGCGATTCGGCAGCGAAGCGATCTCTCAGGCCTCGCTTCTGCGCAAGCGTCCCGAGGCCTGAGAGCGGGTGAGCGGGAGCACAGTCTGAAGACCCCGTGGGAATCCGGCTCCTGACGGCCCCCGGAGATGTTTTTTCGGCCCTCAGAGACTATGATTGGGGGAAAGACTTGAGAAGCGAAACGGGGGTTCGAGATGCCACTCTCCGATCACGAACAGCAGCTGTTGGATCAACTGGAGAAGCAGCTGCGCAGTGAAGACCCTCGTTTTGCCCGGAATATCTCGGAAACCCAGGCAGCTGCCACGGGTCCCGGGTTCTCGGCGAAGCGCTTCGTCCTCGGCATCCTCATCGCCCTCGCCGGGCTGGCCGCGACGATCCTCGCGATCTCGCTCGTCTCCAGCTCCGCCTGGTGGATCGCTCTCGGCGTCGTCGGCTTCGGCCTCATGGTCACCGGAATGTACTGGGCGTTCAGCCGTCCCGGCCATGTGCACACGACTCAGACGGACTCCCGGAACTCCGGAGCGAAGACCGAGTCCAAGGGCAACTCCGGATTCATGAGCCGAATGGAAGACCGGTGGGAGAAGCGCCAGCGCGGCGAATGATCCTGCTCTCTGCGATCAAGGCACTCTCGACATGAGGGTGCCTTTTTCAATGCCGGTCCGCGTACTCGCCGGTTCTGCCCTTGCGGTCTTTGCCGGCATCTCCGCCTTCGCCGAGGCAGCGCACTGGCGATCGAGCCACCGTCGGCTGGGAGACTGTGATGCCTCGGGTGGCCAGCGACCACGGAGCGATCGACGGTCGATTCCAGGCGTTCGGGCCCTGACCGCGGCAGGCAGAGACGAGAACACGGCCGACAGCGACCAGATCATCATCGTCCTCGGATATGCCAACCGCGGTCTGCGACCGAACGCAATCAACCGGTTCCGGGTCCGCGCGGGTCTGCGGTCGATCGTTCCGGCAGCCCGGTCGACTCTCCTCATCTTCTGCGGAGGCGCCGTCACAGGACGAACACCGGAGGCCCTCATCCTCGAACGCTTCGCCCGGGACGAACTCGGCTACACCGGCCGAGCTGTGCTGGAGGAGCAGAGCATAACGACGTGGGAGAACATCGCCAACGCGATCCCCATCATCGACCGCGAGCTCACCCCGGCCACGACGATCAGCATCGTCTCGAACTCCCACCATGCCGAGAAAGCCCGTGACCACCTGTGGCAGATGCGCCCGGACCTGGCCAGGCGGTTGGTCCGCGGGGGAGACTACCGATTCGGTGAACAGCCGCTGGTGAAGCCCATCGCCGCCGTGCGCGGCCTGCTCGCCCTGCGTGCACTCGATCGAGAGAACGCGAAACGCGCGGCAGGGCGCTGAGGTCCCAGACTCTCGCACTGAGCGTCCAAACTCTGCGAGACAGCGAAGAGGCGCCCCCGCAGGACCGCCCCTTCGCACATCGACCAGGACCGTCGGGTACCGGCCTGGTTCGTCAGCTCCTCGTCATTTCGGACGATTGAACAGGCTGGCCGGCCAGATCTTCGCAGAGATCCGACTGCCCGGCGTGGTCCTCTCCGACAGGTCCGTCCTCACCTCGTCGACGAGCGCACTTACCTCCGAGTCATCGAGCGACTCGGGAGCGGCACCGTAGCGCTGAGCTTCGAGGGCATCGACGAACGCTCCGAGCGCAGAGTCATCATGACCCGACTCGGACGGACGTGACGGGGCCGGACTGCTCAAGCGCCGCAACCGTTCGTCCGAACGATCGAACGTCGAGGAACCGGCTGCATTTTCACCGGCGGCACCGGAACCGGCTGCCGCCTCGGCGGCGGACTTTCGGATCGGTTCGCCGGTGTCCGCATCGATCTCTGGTGCCGTTGAGCCGGCTTCCGCATCGGTCGGGCTCGAGGCATCCGCAGCCTCGGTGCCACCACCGCCGGCAGCTCCGGCAGCTCCGGCCGCTGGGACGGCACCGGCGAGCACGAGCTCGTTGAAGCGCAGCGTCCGGCTCGAATCCAAGCTCTGCCCGTAGTCGGTGGCCAGAGCACGGACCTCTGTCCACACCGCCTCGAGATTCTGCGGATCCTTCGTCCGGCGCGAGCGCAGGATCGACCGCCAGATCGCGGGCAGTGCGGCGAGCAGCAGCAGGACGAGCACGATGGCTGCGATGCCGAAGACAGTGCCGAAGTTCGAACCGGCCGGCTCTGCGGCCTGAGTGCTCGTCTCCTCCTCGGTGGGTTCCTCGGAGTCACCGGTCGGCGAAGCAGATTCGGTCGGCTCTTCGCTCGGGCTCGCAGACTCCGACTCGTCGCCCTCCTCCTGTTGGTCGGCGCCATCGGCGAGAGTCCACTTCGGCGGATCACCGGCGGGACCGCCGGGGGTGGGTTCGAAGCGCACCCAACCGGCACCTTCGAAGTAGAGTTCCGGCCAGGCATGCGAATCCTGCATGCTCACGTCGACGCCGTTCTCGGCTTCGTCCCCGCCGGCGTATCCGACGCCGATGCGGGCCGGAATTCCCATCGTCCGAGCCATGATCGTCATGGCCGAGGAGAACTGGACACAGTAGCCCTGCTTATCGGCCAGGAAGTCCGAGATCGCGTCGCCGCTGGCCCGTTCGGGGGCATCGAGCGAATACTCGAAATCGCCGCCGCGGAAGTACGCCTGCAGCATGACTGCGGCCTCCCACTGGTTGTCCGCATCGGCGGTGACCCGCTCTGCGGTCTCCTTCACGCTGGTCGGCAGGGAATCGGGGACGGCGAGTTCGGTCTCGAAGTCGCTCTCGGACACCGGAGTCGCCGACTGCAGATCCTTGACGTCGGGATTCGGGGACAGATAGTCCATCGAATACTGCAGTCCACCGGTCTTCTCGCCATTGCCGACGACCGTCAGGGTCTTCTCGTCGAAGATCCACCGACGACTCAGATCCTTCGGCTGCTGCGGAGCATACGGAGACGGCAGGTACTGCTGGTCGTAGTTGTCGCCGACGGCGACGCTGATCGTCTGCTCCTTGAAGTTCTTGTCCCGCGGCATCCCCGCGGGCCATGGCATTCCGTCGGCGGCGATCGCGAACGGATCGAGGCTGAACGGGCTCGGTGCCCAGTTCTCACCGTCGAAGTCGTCGATCGAGGTCAACCGGATCGGATCCGCGTCCTCGTCCGTCGTCTGGTAGCTGAACAGCGTCGTGTCATCCCGGTCGCCGAGGTTCTGGCGCAGGTTGAGGAATGGGTTCGTCACCGTCAGATCGCCCTGACCCTTCGACGCCCGATCGGGCAGCGTGGGCACCGGGGGCAGCAGAATGGGCAGGCCGATGCCGATCGCCAGAGCCAGAGCGCCGGCGAGGATCGCCGTCATTCCTCCGCGCCACCGAGTTGCGGGCAGATAGGGGCTGAGCATGAGCAGCAGGAACGCCGCGAGGATCGCGACGATGTGCCACCACTTCACCTCCTGAGCGGCGAAGTAGACGGGAATCATCCACAGCACCAGCAGCAGCACACCGCCGACCTTCGGCGCCCGCAGATCCGAGACGAGGCCGTCGATGAGGATCGTGATGAGGGTGAAGGCGATCGTGAGCATAGCGATGAAGCCCGGTGTGCTCGCCGCCGGGGGAGCGGTCGCGTAGAGGTCGCTGACCCCCTCGGAGAGCAGATCGATCACCGTTCCGAAGGACTCACCGGTCGGGATGAACCCGAGCAGCAGCGAATCCCCGGCGCAGACGATGAAGACCGCGATGAGACCGGCCACGCACTGGGCGATGACCGCGGTTCCGGTCGAGCGCAGTGCCGGAACGGTGCGGAACACGGCGCCGACGATGACGACGACGGCGACGGCGACCAGGACGGGCGAGACCCAGGCGAAGTCCTTGAACACCGCCGATACGGCGACAGCGGTCAGGGCCATGGCGACGAAGACGACGATCGCCTCGAGCCAACCCGTGCTCGGACGCTCATCGCCCGTCGACACGGGTGCCGAATAGTCGTTCGCCGGAGACTCGGAATCGGCTCCGCGCGGACGTGTGTCAGGAGTATTCAGACTCATCGGCGCACCCCCTGCGGAGTCGAGCTAGCGCCACCCGGGGCCGCGGACGCGCTGCCGGCGCCGGCAGTTCCCGGTCCGGGTTCGGCCGAGGTCCGACCGGCGCCGCTGCGAGAGCGCTTGGACTCGAACGTCGTCCACGACTCCGGCAGGTCCTCGCTGAGACCGAGCATCGTCAGATCGTCGATCTCGCTGAGAGTGCGCAGAGTCACCGGCACGCGGCGGGAGAAGTGCGAGGCGAGTTCCTGCCCGCGCTGATCGCCGACGGAGCAGATGACGATGTGGTTGGGGTTGTCGTGTGAGGGCAGTTCGACCCTGCCCGGGCGCACAAGGGCGGAGAGCAGACGCAGCTTGTCGATCTCGCGAGCTCCTTTGAATCTGATCTGGTGTCCGGGAGCGACGACGTTGACCTCGTAGTCGGCCTTGAGGAACGCGGTTCCGGCCGCGGTCGCCGCGGCCAGCAGGAACTCGATCTCGAGATCGCTCGGCTCCTCGGCGCCCTCATCGGCGACGAGGTCGATGAGGATGAGCGAATGGAGCGTCTCCTCATCGGCTTCGTGTCGGACCATGAGCTCGCCGGACTTCGCCGTCGAGGGCCAATGCACGTGCCGGAGGTCATCGCCGGGCACGTACTCACGTGTGTGGAAGTCCCGAGTGGTATGACCGGTGCGGACCTTGCCGTCGTCGAGGCGGGCGGGCCGGATCGACGAATCCTGCGGGATGCGCGCGGGCAGGATCGGCACGGACACGGCCACGGGGAAGGCCCCGTGAACCTTCTTCTTCATCTTCACCAGGCCGAAGGGGCCGAACACGGTGATGAGGACCGAGTCGATTCCGGAGACACCGCGGCGATTGGGGGTGAACGACGTCAGCACCGTCTGTGATGCCCCGTGGGCCAGAGCCGGAACATCACCGGAGGTGGAGTCGCCGAACCCTTCGGCCGGAGTGAAATCGATCGTCGCGGCAGGGATCGCGAGCTGGCCGATATTGGTCACACGCGCCTGGACTTCGACCTCTTTGCCTTCGGCGGCCAGCGGGTAGCGGTCTCCCGAAGGAGACAGCGCCACCTCGTGGAGGTTCGTGCTCATCGCGATCGACACCCGGCGGGTGCCCCACAGGATGAGCAGAGCCGAGAGCAGGACAAGGCCGAGCAGCAGCAGACCGGCCGGCAGCAGGCCGGGCAGCGCGAAGCGGTAGGCCGTGATGATCAGGGCCGCCCCGGCCAGGACGAAGATGATGCCCGAAGTGCTCAGTCGCATGCGGTCACTGGTTCGCGGAGACGGGCACGCGGGACAGCACCCGACCGATGAGGTCGGCAGCCAGGTCTGCGTCGTCTCCGTCGCGGGGGATGATGCGGTGGGCGAGGATGTACGGGGCCAGGGCCTGCACATCGTCGGGGGTGACGAAAGTGCGACCCGACAGGGCAGCGCGAGCCTTCGCCGCCCGCAGCAGATGGACGCCGCCGCGCGGGGAGCTGCCGAGCAGGATCGCCTGATCGTTGCGGGTGGCGTGGAGGATCGCCACGATGTACTCGCGCAGCTGCCTGCTCGCGGAGACATGGCGGACGATGGTGCGGGCCTGAGTGATCTGTTCGAGGTTCGTCACCGCGGCAGCGGTCTCGAGGGGATCGTTCTGGATCTGGTTGTCCAGCAGATCGACCTCATCGGACGTCGCCGGGTATCCCAGGGAGATGCGGGTGAGGAAGCGGTCGCGCTGGGCCTCGGGCAGAGCGTAGGTGCCCTCCATGTCGATCGGGTTCTGAGTGGCGACGACGATGAACGGTGTGGGCATCGGATAGGTCTGCCCGTCGATCGTCGCCTGGCCCTCGGCCATGCACTCGAGCATCGCCGACTGCGTCTTCGGGGACGCGCGGTTGATCTCGTCGGCGATGACGATGTTCGCGAACACCGGTCCCTGTCGGAACTCGAAGTGACGAGTCTCCTGGTTGAACAGGTTCACGCCCACGACGTCGGTGGGCAGCAGGTCAGGGGTGAACTGGATGCGGCGCACGGAACCGTCGACGACCTTGCCCATGGCACGGGCCAACAGGGTCTTGCCGACGCCGGGGACGTCTTCGAGGAGGACGTGTCCGCCGGCGAGCAGTGCGATGAGCGAGAGCCCTACGGCGTCATCCTTGCCCTCGAGCACCGAGTTCATCGCGGTGCGTGCCCGCGAGGTCAGATTCTGCACCCACTCGATGTGTTCGGCGCCGATCACGGAATTGGTCTGTGTACCTTCTTGGCTGGTCGACATACCCTCCATTGTCCCTTAAAGCCGGCACCCCAGCCACACGAGTTTCTTTCAGCTTCGTCACTGCCTTCCCCTCCCCGCTCCCATTCCCTCCCCGAGGTGCCCCACCCCACTCCCCACCACCTTCCCCACTTTTCTCCACGCGGACCCTCCACTTTCCTCCCCACTCGCCTCCACCTCGGTGCGGGAAATCGCCTGCGATCCCCGGATTCTCGCGGATCTGTGCCGTTTTCATCGTCCTCGCCGAGGCGGCCCACCGCCTCGGCGGACCCTCCGTTCTCCCCGCGACCGACACTCCCGCGACGCGCCTCTGAGAAATTTTCCCCACTTTCCTCCACTTGTCTGACCTGGGAAAACAATTGGTCCGGAGCATCGGTAGGGCGAAAAGCTGGAATCTGTGGAGGGAAGTGGAGTACTGTGGTTGCTATCGGAGCCGATGGGTTTCGAAAGGGGTGAGACGACATGTTCTTGGGCACTCATATGCAGAAGCTCGACGACAAAGGTCGCCTCATCCTGCCCGCAAAGTTCCGCGAGGAGCTGTCGCCCGGACTCGTTCTGACCCGTGGCCAGGAGAACTGCCTCACCCTGTTCCCCACCACGGAGTTCGAAGCCGAGCACGCGCGAATCCAGAACGCGCCGAAGACGAATAAGGAAGCCCGCGATTACCAGCGTGTGTTCCTGTCGGCGGCATCTGCGGAACAACCGGACAAACAGGGACGCATCACGGTCCCGAACATATTGCGGCAGTACGCATCACTTGATCGGGAAGTCGCAGTGATCGGCATGGGCAACCGGGTCGAGATCTGGGATGCACCGACCTGGGAGGACTACCTCGTCGGCGCTCAGCAGGCTTTCGCCGAACGCGAGGAGGAGGTGATCCCCGGAGTGATCTGATTCTGCTCGGGTTTGATCCTTGCCCGCCGTGCTCGAGTTTCGGGGAACTTCCCCGTTTCCGAAGCTCGGACGTCCTGACACACTTCCCCGGTGGCAGGGCCACGGCGGTCAAGGTTCTGGCTCCAGCAGCGCACCCCCGACCACCCCCGTATGAAGGACCCACGAATGACAGCTCAGCACGTACCGGTGCTCCTGACGCGCGTGGTCGAACTCATCGGCGTCGGAGTCGAAGCCGCCAGGGACGCCGGACTCACCCCGGTCGTCGTCGACGGCACACTCGGCATGGGCGGTCACGCCGAAGCCGTCCTCACGGCCTTCGACGATGTCCACCTCGTCGGCATCGACCGTGATCTGCAGGCCATCGACATCGCCACGAAACGCCTGGCCCCCTTCGCCGACCGCGTCGATATCGTCCACGCAGTCGACGACGAGCTGCCCGATGTCCTCGACGATCTCGGCATCTCAGAGATCAGCGCGATCCTGCTCGACCTGGGAGTGTCCTCGCTGCAGCTCGACGAGGACGAACGCGGATTCTCCTACTCCCGACCGGCGCCTCTGGACATGCGCATGGACCGCACCCAGGAGCTCACTGCTGAGAAGGTGCTGGCCACCTACTCGGAATCCGAGCTGCGCCGCATCCTCCGCGAATACGGCGAGGAGAAGCTGGCCGGCAGGATTGCGAAGATCATCGTCACGGACCGGGTCGACACCCCATGGAAGACCTCGGACCAGCTCGCGGCCATGCTCTCGCGGGTGATCCCGCAGACGAAGAAGAAGTCGCATCCCGCCAAACGCACCTTCCAGGCCCTGCGCATCGAGGTCAACGACGAGCTCGGGGTGCTGCGCACCGCACTGCCGGCGGCACTGGAGGCGCTGCACATCGGGGGAGTGGCCGTCATCGAGTCCTACCAGTCATTGGAGGACACGATCGTGAAGAAGACCTTCCGAGCGGCCACGACCTCCTCGGCGCCGCCGGATCTGCCGGTCGTGCCCGAAGAGCACCAGCCCTGGCTGACCGAGATCATCCGGGGCGCCGAAATGGCTGATGAGCAAGAAGCAGAGACCAACCCGCGGGCGGCAAGCGTCCGGCTGCGGGCAGTGCAGAAGATCAGGGAGGCACGATTGTGAAGAATTCCCAGGCGACCGCGGGTCAGCCCCACTTCACCGAACGCTCCCGCCGGCTCGAAGAGGCCGGTGGTCAGCAGGGCGGAGCCAAGCTGCGGCTGCTCAAGTTCGAACTGCCGAAGTCCCGTCTGCCCTTCTCCATGCTGTGCGTGGGGATCCTGCTGGCCACTCTCGTGGCCGTGCTGCTGCTCAACATCTTCGTCGCCAACACCTCCTACAAGGTCGACCAGCTGACGAGTGAGAAGGAAGCCCTGGCCGAACAGAAGGACCGCCTCGTCGAGGACAACTCGTACCGCGAGTCCCCGCAGAACATCGCCCTGGCCGCCGAAGAGCTCGGCCTCGTCCGTGATTCCTCACCGGAATTCCTCGACGCGAAGACCGGGAAGATGATCGACGCCCCGGGGATCGACGTCAGCGGTGAGAAAGAGCCCACAGTCGTGCCCGGCCCGCGCGCCGATACACGCGATGACATCCGACCCAATCTACGATCGGATGAGAAGCTCCCGGTCGTCGGGGGCAGCCCGAGCCAGGACGTGGCGGCTCCCAGCCAGGAGGCGCCGAAGTAGTCCGAGCTCACCGGGACCAGGGAACGGCCTGACCGAAACATTCGCCGACCACACCAAGGACCGAGGACTCCAGCTATGGGCTCAGCCAAGACCCGACTGAAGAAGAAGCGCAAGGGCGGTGGCCCCAATCTGCGTTGGCGGATGGGCTTCATCGCCGCGGTGTCGGTCCTCGTCCTCCTCATCACCTCCGTCCGCCTCGTCTCGATCCAGGGCATGGACTCGATGAAGCTGGCGGAGAAGGCGCTGTCGAATCGACTCGTCACCCGCACTCTGCCTGCCGATCGCGGACAGATCCTGGCCGCCGACGGCACCGTGCTCGCCGACAGCGTCTCCCGCTACCAGCTCGTCGTCGATCAGCAGAATGTCGCCCAGTACGAAGTCGACGGCAAACTCGTCGGAGCCTGGGGTGCGGCCGAAGCGCTGTCGAAGCCGCTGAAGACCGACCCCGGTGTGCTCTATCCGAAGCTCGTCGGCGACAAACGCTGGAACCCCGTCGCCAAGGGGCTGACCTCGGAGACCTGGCGTGCAGTGAAGAAGCTCGAGGTCCTCGGCATCTCCGCCGAGGAGTACTCGGTGCGCTCGTACCCTGCCGGAGGCGTCGCCGGCAACCTCGTCGGGTTCCTCAGCTCCGACGGCACGGCCCAGGCCGGTCTCGAGACTGCCTATGACGAACAGCTGTCGGGCAAGGACGGCCAGCAGCAGTACGAACGCGGAGCACGCGGAGAGATCATCCCGCTCGGCGACAACAACATGAAAGACGCCGTCGACGGCCAGGGTCTGCAGACGACGATCGACCCGGCGATGCAGTACTACGCTCAGCAGGCGATCGAAGAGCAGAGGAAGAAGCACGAAGCCGAATCCGCGTCGATCGTCATCAAGGAGGTCAAGACGGGACGCATCATCACCGCCGCGGATGCTCCCACCGTCGACCCGAACTCTCCGGGCAAGGTCGACGGCCCCGACCGCGGATCGCGCATCTTCACCGACATGTTCGAACCCGGTTCGACCGCGAAGATGGTCACCGCCGCAGCGCTGCTCGACAAGGGACTCGTCACTCCCGAACAGGAGTTCACCGTCCCTGACAAGTGGAAGGCACCGAACGACGAGGAGTTCCGTGACTCCCATGAGCACCCCGATGAGAAGCTCACCTTCGCCGGAATCCTCGCCGAGTCCTCGAACACCGGCACCGTGCTGGCGGGTAAGGAACTCACCGAGGCCCAGCGCTACGAATACATGAAGAAGTTCGGCTTCGGCACCAGCTCGGGCATCGACTTCCCCGCCGAGACCTCGGGCATCCTGCATCCGTATGAGGAGTGGGACGGACGCACGAAGTACACCGTGATGTTCGGTCAGGGTGTGGCCGCGAACGCGATCCAGACGACCGACGTCATCTCCACCATCGCCAACGGGGGAGTCCACGTGCCTTCCCGCCTCGTCGACGGAATGATCTCCCCGAACGGAGGGACCATCTCCACCCCCGCAGGAGAGAAGGAACGGGTCGTCAGCAAGAAGGCTGCCGACGAGACCCTGCGGATGCTCGAAGGCGTCGTCGCCGAAGGCACAGGAAAGTCCGCCCAGGTCTCCGGCTACAGGGTCGCCGGAAAGACCGGCACCGCGCAGGCACCGGCAGCCGAGGGCGGAGGCTATGACGGATACACCGCCTCCTTCGTCGGCGTCCTGCCCGCCGAAGATCCCGAACTCGCGATCTCCGTGACTTTGCAACGTCCTCGGAACGGCTACTACGGTGGACAGGCCGCAGCCCCCGTCTTCTCCGACGTCGCGGGCTTCGCCATGCGGCATCTCAAGATCCCACCGTCGACGCAGAAGCCCGACCTGCCCGCTCGAGAATGGAAATGATGCGCTTTTCACAGCTGCTGCCGATCGCACCCGGCACCCTCCACGGTGACCCCGAGACAGAGGTCGCCGGAGTCTCCCACGACTCGCGTGCGGTCTCACCGGGTCAGCTCTACGCTGCCCTGCCGGGAGCGAACGTCCACGGTGCGAAGTTCGCACCCGAGCTGATCCGCGGCGGGGTCGACGCCATCCTCACCGACGACGCCGGCTGGCAGCTCATCACCGAAGCGCTGAGCACGGACGAGGCGGGCCGGGACCTGCTCGCCGGAGTCACCGCTCTCATCGTCGAAGCACCCCGCGCCGTGCTCGGGTTCGTCTCCGCCGCCGTCTACGGGACCACCTCGGTGCCGGAGCTCATCGGAGTCACGGGAACAAACGGGAAGACGACGACGACCTATCTGGCCGACGGGATGCTCGCGGCACTGGGCCATCGCACCGCCGTCATCGGCACGGTCGCCATCCTCATCGCCGGCGATACGGTGCCCAGCGTGCGCACGACTCCGGAGGCCCCCGAACTGCACGCCCTGTTTGCGAAGATGCGTGCGGCCGAGGTCGACACCTGTGCGATGGAGGTCTCCTCCCACGCGCTCAGCCAGCACCGCGTCGACGGGGCTCATTTCAGCGTGGCAGGGTTCACGAATCTGTCCCAGGATCACCTCGACTTCCACAACACGATGGAGGAGTACTTCGAGGCGAAGGCCCAGCTGTTCACCCGCACTTTCTCCGACAAGGCCGTCATCGTCGTCGAAGACGAATGGGGCGAGCGGATGACAGAGGCCGCGCAGGTGCCCGTGCGCACTCTGGGACGCGACGAACGCAGCCAGTGGCGCATCGAACACACCCCGGGCGAAGCGGACTTCGTGCTCCACCTCGACGCCGGGGAGAGCATCAGGCTCCGCTCACCGCTGCCGGGCGATTTCAACGTCACGAATACGGCCCTGGCGGCCTCGATGCTCATCGAGGCCGGCGTCAGTGCCGAAGAGATCGATGCGATCGGTCGCAGCTTCGCGGCCACGGTGCCCGGACGGATGGAGATCATCGACGTCTCCGGACCGCGGGCGCTGGGCGAATCCCACCCGGAGATCCTGCCGCGGGCCATCGTCGACTATTCGCACACCCCCGACGCGATCGCGAAGGCGCTGGCGACGCTCCACGCCGACTCCGATGAGCTCATCATCGTCTTCGGCGCCGGTGGCGACCGCGACCGCGGCAAGCGCTTCGGCATGGGTCAGGCAGCGGCGCGTGAAGCCGATGTGATCGTTCTCACCGACGACAATCCGCGCACCGAGGATCCCGACACGATCCGGGCTGCCATCAGGCAGGGAATCGACGCCGAGGTGGATGCGGGACGGGCACGTGTGAAAAAGATCATCGAGGTCCCCGACCGCGGTGCCGCCATCGACGAGGCGATTGCCGAAGCAGACGCCTCGGCGACCGTGCTCGTCGCGGGCAAGGGGCATGAGACAGGCCAGACCGTGGGCACCACGGTCACCGATTTCGACGACCGGGCGAGGACACGCTCAGCGCTGTCCATGCGACTGGGCGGCGCACAACCAGGTAAAGTTCACAGATGATATGAAGCGACTGACTGCAGCCGAAATCGCAACCGCCCTGAGCGGCGAGTTGTACGGCATCGACCCCGAGACCCCATTGACCGCCGGTGTGGTGACCGACTCGAGAGAAGTCGGACCCGGCGATATCTACGTCGCCCGCCGAGGCGAGAGCTTCGACGGCATCGAATTCGCCGCCGCCGCCGTCGAGGCGGGAGCGGCCCTGATCATCGGCGAATCCGTCCCCACCATCGACGACGACCCGCTGCCGGTCGTCGTCGTCGCCGATGCCACCGAAGCGCTTGGCCAGCTGGCCAAGCACAGCATCGAAGGCCTGCGCACAGATGGCGAACTCACCGTCATCGCGATCACCGGATCCGTCGGCAAGACCACGGTGAAGGACCTCGCCGCGGATCTGCTCTCGGGTGAGGCAGAGACCGTGTGGCCGCCGAACTCCTACAACAACGAGGTCGGAGTCCCGCTGACGGCTCTGCGGGCGGTCGAATCCACCCGCTTCCTCGTCCTCGAGATGGGGGCTCGGTCGATCGGCAACCTCGCCTATCTGACGAGCCTCATCCGCCCCGACATCGCGGTCGAACTGGCCGTGGGCACCGCCCACTCCGGAGTCTTCGGTTCGATCGAGAACACCGCACGGGCTAAGGCCGAACTCGTCGAGTCACTGACGGCCGGATCCACTGCTGTGCTCAATGCCGACGACACCCGCGTGTCGGCGATGCGCGAGGTGCTCGCTCCGGATGTCACCACCCTGTGGTTCTCACAGCGTGAGTCCCTGCCCGAATGGGTCGGCGCCGACGACCTCGTCGTGCGCGGCACCTCGGTGTCCACGGATTCCTCCGGTCATCCGACGTTCACCCTCGCCCTGCCCGGTGAGGAGCCCCGCGATGTGCGTCTGGCGCTCATCGGCGAGCACCACGTCGGCAACGCTCTGGCGGCAGCAGCCATCGCCCACGCCTGCGGCGTCGCGGCCAGGTCGATCGTCACCACCCTGTCGACCTCCTCGGCGGCCAGCCGCTGGCGGATGGAGCTCATCGATTCGCCGTCGGGCGTGACCGTGCTCAACGACGCCTACAATGCGAACCCCGAATCCATGCGGGCCTCGCTGAAGACCCTGGCCTCGATGGGCCGCGGTGATGAGGAGACCAGCCCGCGACGCACCTTCGCCGTGCTCGGCGAGATGCTCGAACTCGGGTCCGAATCGGTGTCCGCGCACTCGGATATCGGCGAACTTGTCGTGCGCCTCAACATCACTCGCACCATCGTCGTGGGAGAAGGCGCGAAGCCGATCTTCAACGCCGCGAACCTCGAAGGCTCCTGGGGCAACGAGGCGGCCTGGGTCGCCACAGCGGCTGAGGCGAAGGACTTGCTCAACGCCGAACTCGCTCCCGGCGACATCGTTCTGTTCAAATCCTCCCGCGACGCCGGTCTGCGCTACCTGGGAGACGAAATCGCCGGAGTATCGGGGGCCCAATGATTGCCGTACTGCTTGCAGCCTGCCTGGCTCTCATCTTCGCCCTCGTCGGGACCCCGCTGTTCATCCGGGTGCTCGTCAAGAAGGGGTACGGCCAGTTCGTCCGTGACGACGGTCCGACCTCGCACGCGACGAAGCGCGGAACCCCGACCATGGGCGGAGTCGTCATCATCGGCGCCGCAGTGCTCGCCTACCTGCTCGGACACCTGTTCACCGGTTCCGTGCCCACGGCGTCGGGCCTGCTCGTGCTGTGGCTGGCTGCGGGACTGGCTGTCGTCGGATTCCTCGACGACTTCATCAAGATCAAGAAGCAGCGGTCACTGGGTCTGCGCCCGATGCCGAAGCTCATCGGGCAGGCCTTCGTCGGAATCTCGTTCGCCGTGCTCGCGCTGCAGTTCCCGAACTCCTTCGGCGAGACCCCGGCGTCGACGAAGGTGTCGTTCATCCGCGACACGAACCTCGATCTCGCGTTCGGCTCGGCGATCCTCGGCCTCATCCTGTTCGTCATCTGGGCGAACCTCATCGTCACCGCCGTCTCGAACGCGGTGAACCTCACCGACGGTCTCGACGGACTCGCCGCCGGCGCCTCGGTGGTCGTCTTCGCCGCCTATGTCGTCATCGGCACCTGGCAGTCGACCCAGAACTGCAACCTCATGTCCGAGGCCACGAACGCCTGCTACTACATGCGCGACCCCCGCGACCTCGCCATGGTCGCCGGCGCCATGGCCGCGGCCTGCTTCGGCTTCCTGTGGTTCAACACCTCGCCGGCGAAGATCTTCATGGGCGACACCGGTTCGCTGGCCATCGGCGGTGCCTTCGCCGGACTGGCGATCATGTCGCGCACCGAGCTGCTCCTCATCGTCCTCGGCGGACTCTTCGTCATCATCACCCTGTCGGTGATCATCCAGGTCGCTTCCTTCAAGACCACCGGCAAACGCGTGTTCCGCATGGCACCCCTGCAACACCACTTCGAACTCAAGGGCTGGGCCGAAGTGACGATCGTGGTGAGGTTCTGGATCATCGCGGCACTCTTCGTCATCGCCGGAATCTGCCTGTTCTACGCCGATTGGGTGGCGCGCATTGGCTGATGAACCGACCACCAAGGAGATCCCGGCCGCACTGCACGGGCCGAGTTCATCCCTGGCAGGACTGCGGATCCTCGTCACCGGTCTCGGGGTGACGGGATTCCCCGCTGCAGTCCACCTCGGCGAACGCGGAGCCGATGTCATCGTCATCGACGGCGACGCCACCGCCGATGTGAGCGAGAAGGCGCAGATCCTCGAGGTCTTCGACGTCGACATCCGACGGGGACCCGAACACGTCGAAACGCTGCCCGAGGGCGAACTCGACCTCGTCGTCACCTCACCCGGATGGCGTCCGGACCAGCCCGTGCTCGCGGCCGCAGCGAAGGCCGGCATCCCGGTCATCGGCGAAGTCGAACTCGCGTGGCGGATCCGCGGCACCAACGACGCCAAATGGCTCGCCATCACCGGCACCAACGGCAAGACGACGACCACGACGATGCTCGAATCGATGCTGCTGGCCGCCGGGCTCAAAGCCAAGGCCTGCGGCAACATCGGCACCCCGCTGCTCGAAGCCGTGCTCGAACCCGGGCTCGAGGTCCTCGCGATCGAACTCTCGAGCTTCCAGCTGCACTGGCAGGAGTCGATGAGCGCCGACGCCGCAGCCGTGCTCAACATCGCTCCCGATCACCTCGATTGGCACGGCAGCGCCGAGGCCTATGCGGCAGACAAAGCGAAGATCTTCCACAACGCGAAGCTCGCCTGCGTATACAACTGCGCCGACGAGGTGACTCTGCACATGGTCGAGGACGCCGACGTCATCGAAGGGGCAAAGGCCATCGGCTTCACCACCGGAGTGCCTCGCCCCGGCGAGCTCGGCGTCGTCGAGGACCTGCTGGTCGACCGAGCCTTCATTCCGCAGCGCTACTCATCGGCCGCCGAACTCGCCTCGCTCGACGACGTGGCGACGGCCACCGGCGTCGCGGGTTCGCGGCCCGCCCCGCACCAGGTCGCCAATGCTCTGGCCGCAGCGTGTCTGGCCCGCGCCATCGACGTGCCCGGTCAGGCGATCGCCGCGGGACTGCAGAACCATTCGCTCGGCGCCCACCGCATGGTCACCGTCGCCGAGGCGGACGGCATCCGCTGGGTCGACGATTCGAAGGCGACGAACACCCACGCGGCGAATGCCTCTCTGGCCGCCTTCGACTCGATCATCTGGATCGCCGGCGGACTGCCCAAAGGCGCCGACTTCACCTCGCTGTTCGCCGACCACCGCGAACGGCTGAAGGCACTCGTGCTCATCGGCTCGGACGATTCGGCCTACCGAGAGGCCATCGCCGCGACCATCCCCGACCTCGAAGTCGTCCGGATCGAACCGGCCCTGGCAGTGGACTCCGGAGTCCCGAAGCGCCGCGGAGAGGCCGTCGCCGCAGCCGCCGTCGACGCGGCTGCGCGGTTGGCCGAAGCCGGAGACACCGTTCTCCTGGCACCGGCGGCCGCGAGCATGGACCAGTTCCTCAACTACAACACTCGCGGCGAACTCTTCGCCGAGGCCGTCAACTCGCACCTGGAGCGCTGAGATGGGACGGCAGACCACCGCGAAGGCGGATGAACGTCGCCGTCGCAAGCTTGCGAAGACGACTGTATCCGCATCCGCTCCGACGACGTCGAAGACGTCCGGAGCGTCGACCGCGACGAAGTCCTCGACAGTGAAGACCGCCGAGAAGACCAGCGTCCCGAAGTCCGCCGCACGTGACTCCGCGTCGAAGACCGCGGGCGTCAGGACGTCGGCGAAGAAGCCCGCGAAAGCCAAGGGAACGCAGAACCCGGCGAAGAAGCCCGCAAAAGCCGCGGGGAAGAACAAGACCGCCTCGGTGCTCAAGAAGGCATGGACCCATCTGCGCGGTGACATCTCCAGCCTCTCCGCGCACCCGCTGACGACCTACTTCCTCATCCTCGCCTCCGTCGTCCTGCTCACGGGACTCGGCCTGGTCATGGTGCTCTCGGCCTCATCGATCACCTCCTACGACGGGGGAGCGGGCTCCTCATTCGCCTACTTCAACAAGCAGGCGATGTTCGCCGGGGTCGGTCTCGTCCTCATGTACATCGCCAGCCGGATGCCGCTGCAGTTCTGGAAGCGGATCGCCTGGTTCGCCCTCATCGGCGGACTCCTCATGCAGGCGGCGGTCTTCGTCCCCGGGCTCGGCAAAGAGACGAAGGGCAATGCGAACTGGATCGGGTTCGGCGGATTCCAGATCCAGCCCTCGGAGTTCCTCAAGGTCGCCCTCGCCGTGTGGCTCGGCTTCATCCTCGCCCAGAAGGCCGGGAAGATGACCACCTTCGGCCACGCCATGATCCCCGTCGTGCCCGGCGTCCTCGGCGCCGCCGGACTCGTCGTGGCCGGCAACGACCTCGGCACCGGCTTAGTCATCATGGCCATGGCCGTCGTCTGCCTGTTCGTCGGCGGATTCCCGGCGAAGTACTTCATCCTCCTGGCCGGCGTGCTGGCCGCTGCGGTCACCTTCTTCGTGCTCAGCTCCCAGAACCGGCTCGACCGCATCCAGGCGATGCTCACCGGTCACGCGGATCAGAGCGCCGCGGACACCATGGGCCAAGCCTGGCAGTCCAACCACGGACTGTTCTCGCTGGCCTCCGGCGGATGGCTGGGGGTCGGGCTCGGCGCCAGCCGTGAGAAATGGTCCTGGCTGCCCGAAGCCCACAACGACTTCATCTTCGCCATCATCGGAGAGGAGCTGGGCCTCGTCGGCACCCTCGTCGTCATTCTCATCTTCGCCGTCCTCGGCTTCGCCATGGTCCGCGTGGTGATGCGTTCGAACAGTCTCATGGTCCAGGTCGCCACTGCCGGCTTCTTCGCCCTCATCATCGGGCAGGCCGGAATCAACATCGGCGTCGTCACCGGACTGCTGCCGGTCATCGGTCTGCCGCTGCCGTTCGTGTCCTACGGCGGCTCCTCGATCATCGCCTCTCTCCTCGCCGTGGGAGTGGTGCTGTCGTTCGCTCGCACCGAACCGGGCGCCGAGGCGGCCATCGCCGCCAACAGGGATCGCCTGCGATCCTCACTCGCCGTGCTTGCCCGCAAGAAAAGGAAATGAGATGACGAGTATCCTCCTCGCCGGTGGAGGCACCACCGGCCATATCTCGCCGATGCTGGCGATCGGCCGTGAGCTGCGCCGGCAGCACCCCGACTGGGACGTCGTGGCGTTGGGCACCCCCGACGGACTCGAAGCCGAAATCGTTCCACGCGCCGGGTTCGAACTGCTCACCATCGACAAGGTGCCCATGCCGCGGTCGATCAGTCCCGCCCTGCTGAAATTCCCGGGACGCTTCCGCGGCAACATCTCCGCCGTCAAGCAGATCATCGCCTCCCGCAGCATCGATGCCGTCGTCGGCGTCGGCGGCTACGTCTGCCCGCCGGCTTTCCTCGCCGCCAAACAGGCGAAGATCCCGCTGATCGTCCACGAAGCCAATGCGAAGCCGGGAATGGCCAACCGTCTCGGCGCCCGACTGACCACCACCGGGCGCGTCGGGATCACCTTCCCGGACACGGAGCTGCCGGGCTCCACCCTCGTCGGCATGCCCATGCCCACGGAGATCACGGATCTCGACCGCAGCGACGACGATCAGCGTGCCGGCTTCCGTGCCGATCTCGGGCTGCGCGACGACCGTCCGGTCCTCGTCGTCACCGGAGGTTCCTCCGGTGCGCAGAAGATCAACGAAGCGTTCCTGGCCACCGCGACCGCGTGTCAGGAGGCCGGCATCCAAGTCCTCCACATCACGGGAGCCGGGAAGGGCGAGGCCCTGCGGGAGGCCGCGGCCGAACTGCCCGACTACCACGTCGTGGACTACGTCGACGGAATGCACCGAGCCTATGCGGTCGCCGATCTGCTCGTGGCCCGCTCCGGCGCCGCCACGGTCTCCGAAGCCACGGTCGCCGGAGTCCCGGCGGTATACGTGCCCCTGGCCATCGGCAACGGCGAACAGCGCCTCAACGCCTCCGGAAGCGTCTCGGCCGGTGCCTCGCTCATGGTCGACAATGCCGAATTCTCACCGTCGACGGTCGTCGACACCATTCTGCCGCTGCTGGCCGACGAGACCCGTCTGACGCAGATGAGCCAGGCGGCTCTGCATCTCAACTACCCCACCGATGCCGCGGCCCGCATGGCCGCCATCGTCAACCGCGCGCTGGAAGGCTGATCATGACCTCTGCGAACACGAGCCCCGCGAACATCGTTCCCGTCGGCGAACTCGGAGCCGTCCACTTCATCGGCATCGGCGGTTCGGGAATGTCCGGAATCGCCCGGATCATGGTCATGAACGGAGTCACCGTCTCAGGTTCGGATGCGAAGGAATCCAACGTCGTCGACGTCCTCCGGACCCTGGGAGCCACGGTCACGATCGGACATTCGACCGACAACCTCGGCGAGGCCGATACCCTCGTCATCTCCTCGGCCATCCGCAAGGACAACCCCGAACTCGTCGAAGCCCAGCGCCGGGGACTGCGCATCCTCCACCGCTCCGGAGCCCTCGCGTCCCTCATGGTCGACCGGCGGGCCGTGGCCGTGGCGGGCACTCACGGGAAGACCACGACCACGTCGATGACGACCGTGGCGCTGCAGGCCTGCGGTGTCGACCCGTCCTTCGTCATCGGGGGAGTGCTGTCGACGACGGGCACGAACGCCCACCTGGGCACCGGTGACGTCTTCGTCGCCGAAGCCGACGAATCCGACGGATCGTTCCTCCTCTACGAACCGGCCATCGGCATCCTCACGAACGTCGAAGCCGACCACCTCGATCACTACGGAACCCCGGAGAAGGTGCGCGAAGCCTTCATCGAATTCTGCGACGGCATCCAGACCCGGGGCGGAACGATCATCGCCTGCGCCGACGATCCCGGATCCCACGACGTCGCCCTGCACTCCCGCCGCCAGGGAGCCGATGTCGTCCTCTACGGCACGTCCGAGGATGCCGATATCGTGCTGCGCGACCTCGACTCCGGAATCGGCTCGACCTTCGTCCTCGACCTGCCCGGCCGGGACGACGAGCTGCGAGTCGAACTGCGGCAGCCGGGAATGCACAATGCCCTCAACGCCACCGCCGCGATCGCCGTGGCGCACAGCCTCGGTGCCGATGTCGAACGCGCGGCCACGGGTCTCGCCGGCTACGGAGGCACCCGCCGTCGCTTCGAGGAACGCGGAATCGCCGCCGGCGTGCGCGTCATCGACGACTACGCCCATCACCCGACCGAGGTGCGCGCGGTGCTCAGCGCCGCCCGCGGAGTCGTCACCGACGAAGGACGGGTCTGGGCCGTCTTCCAGCCCCACCTGTACTCGCGGACGATGGAATTCCGGGAGGAATTCGGACAGGCCCTCGGTCTGGCCGATGAGGTCGTCGTCCTCGACGTCTTCCCCGCGCGCGAAGATCCCGTGCCCGGAGTCACCGGCGCGCTCATCGCCGACCGGGTCCCGCACGAGAACGTGACATTCCTGGAGTCCTTCGCCGAGGCGGTCCCCTTCGTCGCCGCTCGAGTGAAGCCCGGCGACCTCGTACTCACCGTCGGAGCCGGTGACGTGACCATCCTCGGGCCCGAGCTGCTGAGCGCACTGGAGGGCTGACACCCATGGTGCCGCTTCCCCCGGCCCAGGCCGGTGACAACTCCACCGCGGATCTCACCGGAGTCATCCGGGCCCGCCGCCTCAGGACCTGGCGTCGACGCCTCTTCGCCATCGGCATCGTGGCTGCCCTCATCGCCCTTGTCGCCGTCGCCTGGTTCTCGCCCCTGCTGTCCCTGCAGAAGGTGCAGGTGAGCGGCAGTCGACTGGTCGACACCGATAAGGTCAGCAATTTCGTGCTCGACGACCAGGGCAGCCGACCGCTGCCGCAGGTGCGCCCCGGCAGCGTCGAGGACGCCGTGCTGAAGGAATTCCCGAAAGCCGAAGCGGCCTCCGTCCACTACGCGGGACCCCGGTCGCTGAAGATCGAGATCACCGACCGCACCCCCGTTATCGCCATCAGAGGCGAATCCGGCTATCGCCTCTACGACTCCGAAGCCGTCGACCTCGGCACGGTCGACACAGCACCGAAGAAGCTCACGGTGCTCAGCGGCGGCGGACACCAACCGGACAGAGAGACCGTCTCCGCGGTCATCCGATTCATGGGCGAACTGCGACCGGAGCTGAGGCGTCAGCTGGTGACGATCGAGGCCAAGGACGCCATGAGCCTCAAGGGACGGCTCGACACCGGAAAGCAGAAGGCCACGGTCGTCTTCGGCGATTCCTCCGACTCCAGCCTCAAGGTGCGCACCGCCGCCCAGCTGGCCGCCGAGGGCCGCACCGAGATCGATGTCTCCGTGCCCTCGGTGCCCGTGACCGACTGAGTCCCGCCCGACCAGTCGTCGGCCCGAACCGGTCTCGAACACCCCGCCGCGGCCGGACCGGGCCTCAAAGAGCTGCCCAGGATGGGCCAGCCGCTGCGATTGCCTCCGTTTGGCCCCGACACACCGGGTGTGAAGTTTGGCCGAACCCCGACACTCCGGCGAGAATGGTTGCAGTGAGATTGCCCCGCCCAATAGCCTCAGGGCAGAGAACACAGACCGAATGCGCACGCAGACCCTGCGGAGCGCAAGCGCTTGAGACGAGGAACCGACTTGGCTGAATTCCCACAATCCGGAGCGGACATCAAAGTTGCCGGAACCGGCGGCGGCGGCGTCAACGCTGTACAGAGGATGATCGACGTCGGCCTGCGCGGCGTGGAGTTCATCGCGATCAACACCGACGCCCAGGCACTCGTCCTCTCCGACGCCGATGTCAAGCTCGAGATCGGCCGTGACCAGACCCGAGGCCTCGGCGCCGGCGCAGACCCGGAGATCGGCAAGAAAGCCGCCGAATCCTCCGAAGACGCCATCCGCGACGCCCTCGAGGGCGCGGACATGGTCTTCGTCACCGCCGGCGAAGGCGGCGGCACGGGAACCGGCGCCGCCCCGGTCGTGGCCCGCGTGGCCCGGTCGCTCGGCGCACTGACGATCGGCGTCGTGACCCGCCCCTTCACCTTCGAGGGACGCCGTCGTTCCGCGCAGGCAGAAGCCGGAATCGCGGCGCTGCGCGAAGAGGTCGACACCCTCATCGTCATTCCCAACGACCGTCTGCTCTCGATCTCCGATCGCAGCGTCTCCGTCGTCGAAGCATTCCGCTCCGCCGATGAGGTCCTGCGCTCCGGTGTCCAGGGCATCACCGACCTCATCTCGGTCCCGGGTCTGATCAACCTCGACTTCGCCGACGTCAAATCGGTTATGCAGGATGCCGGGACCGCGCTCATGGGCATCGGTGCGGCAACCGGCGACGACCGTGCCGTGCAGGCCGCCGAATCCGCGATCGCGTCCCCGCTGCTGGAAGCCAGCATCGACGGCGCCCACGGCGTGCTCTTCTGCATCACCGGCGGCGGCGACCTCGGACTCTTCGAGGTCAACGAGGCCGCACGCCTGGTCCAGGAAGCCGCGCACCCCGAGGCGAACATCATCTTCGGCGCCGTCATCGACGACAACATCGGCGACGAATGCCGAGTGACCGTCATCGCCGCCGGATTCGACAACACCTCTCCGAATGCGGAGGTCGCCGGATCCGACCAGGTCCCTGCACCGATCCCGGCCGCCGCTCCGGCCGAGACCGAGTCCGAGTCGCCCGTCATCGCCGAGTCCCCCGAAGCCGACGAGCCTGCGCCTGCCCCGCGCCGCAGCGAGGAACACCAGATTCCCGCTTCGCTGCCGGGCGAACGCAGCAGCTCGAATTTCGACTCCGACCTCGATATCCCGGACTTCCTCAAGTAATATGCTGCGCTCGAGGTTCGTCATCCCGGGCGGGCGCACCGCCCACGTCGCCTTCACCGACCGGCACGGCGGATACTCGAGCGGGGACTTCTCCTCGTTCAACCTCGCCCGCCACGTCGGAGACGATGCCGAACTCGTCGCAGCCAACCGAGCCGCTCTCGCTCAGGTCATCGGCCTGAGCGGCGAGCGGCTCTCGTTCGTCTCCCAAGTCCACGGCACCGATGTCCACATCATCGGCGACGAAGCTCAGCTGCGGCAGACTCCGGTGGAGGCCGATGCCCAGCTGACGGCCGTCCCGGGACTCGGGCTGGCGATCATGGTCGCTGACTGCACCCCGGTCATGCTCGCCGATGCCGACGCCGGAGTCATCGCCGCCGTCCACGCGGGTCGCCCGGGAATGGCCGCAGGAATCGTCGGCAGAACGGTGGCCGCGATGCACGACGCCGGTGCACGGGACATCCACGCGGTCATCGGTCCCTCGGTGTGTCCGCGCTGCTACGAAGTCCCAGCCGAGCTGAGGAGCGAGGTCGCGGCGATCGAGCCGACAGCCGCCTCGGTGTCGGTGACCGGAACACCGGCACTCGATGTCGCCGGGGCCGTGGCCGAACAGCTGCGCCGGGCGGATGTGACCATCGATCATTTCTCGCGCACCTGCACGAAGGAATCCGAGGACCTCTTCTCCTACCGCAGGCAGAAGCGCACGGGCCGTTTCGCAGGGATCATCTGGCTGCAGGAAGAAAACACCGCGACACACCCATAGGACTCACAGGCCCAGATGCTCGCGTGCGATAGTTTGGGCGACAGGTGAGCAAGTGCCGAAGTCCGAGGAGCTTTAGACATGTCAGCAATCAAGAAGACGCTGGAATACCTGGGTTTCGTCGAAGAAGAGGACGAGACCACCCAGCACACCGACCGTCGTGAACCCGCCCGCCGGGACCGCGAGGTCGTCGAGACCTTCGACGAGGACGACCAGTACGACGAACCGGCCGCAGCCGAGGAACGGACTCCGGCTCCGGTGACACCGATCCACCCGTCACCGATCCGTCCCGTAGACACCCCGGCGCCAGGAACCTCAATGAACCGCATCAGGACCATCCACCCCCGCAGCTACAACGACGCCATGGTCATCGGTGCCGCCTTCCGTGAGGGCACCCCAGTGATCATGAACCTCTCGGAGATGGACGAGAACAACTCCAAGCGCCTCGTCGACTTCTCCGCGGGTCTCATCTTCGGCCTCCACGGGTCGATCGAGCGCGTGACGAACAAGGTCTTCCTGCTCACCCCCGAGAACATCGAAGTCGCCGGCGAGGGCGAAGCCGATTCGGATACTCAGGCCAGCTTCTTCAACCAGAGCTGAGTGCGCTGGAGAATCTCTCAACTCGTCCTCAGCTGGAGCCGATAGGCTGAAGCCTCAGAACTCAAGCAACAACGAAAGGCGCGGGGGACCCACGTGGCCATCATCTTCTACATCCTCGGTACTGCTCTGAGCCTCTACGTCTATGTGCTCCTGGCGCGAGTCGTGCTCGATCTGGTCCAGGTGTTCTCCCGCGATTGGAGGCCCACCGGTTTCCTCCTCGTTCTCGCCGAGATCGTGTACACACTCACCGATCCGCCGCTGAAGCTGCTGCGCAAGATCATTCCGCCGCTGCGTCTGGGACAGGTGTCGCTCGACCTGGGATTCATCGTCCTGCTCATCGGCATCCAGATCATTGCGTCGGTGTTCTTCAACCTTTCGCACACCACCGCCTGATGCCCGCCAACACAGTGTTCTCCGCGGAAGAACCACTGTGAATGGATATGGGGAACGGCGTGAAGAATGTGCCGGTCGATTAAGGGTATTCGATTGATCGAATACCGGATAAATGGTGAATATGCTCACCAGAATTGGCTGTCTGTGTGCTCGAGTTGTTAGCCTCGAATGCGGAAAACTTCGTCATTGAATGCGAGACACGCCATTACTGCGGGACAAAACTGCAGGTGTTACGCTAATGTGACGTTGAAGCCGTCCTTCTGGGCGGCAGCGTAATGAATGTAGATCGACCGAAGGTGACCTCATGGCGCTCACGCCTGAAGACGTAGTAAACAAGCGGTTCCAGCATGTGAAGTTCCGCGACGGGTACGACCAGGACGAAGTCGACGATTTCCTTGATGAGGTCGTCGTTGAGATTCGCCGTCTCTACCAGGAGAACGACGAACTGCGTCAGAAGCTCTCCACCGCCGAACAGCGTGTGAAGGAACTCGAAGCCGGCGGCGCCTCCGCCGCACCGGCACAGGACATCGACGCCACTCAGGCGATGCCCGCCGCTGTTCCTGCTCCCGAAGAGAAGGAAGAGGCTCCGGCTCCGGCCGAGGCACCTGCCGCCCCGGCACCGGTCGAAGAGACCCCGGCCCCGGTCGTCAAGGAAGCTGCTCCCGCACCCCAGGACAACTCCGCTGCACCAGCGATGGCCGCAGGTTCTGCCGGTGGAGCCGCGGGTGCCGGTCTCGGTGCTGCCGCGGTCGGCGGCGACGGAGACGCTCATGGTCTCATCGCTCTGGCCCAGCGTGTCCACGACGAGCATGTTGCCGAAGGTGAGCGCAAGCGCGACGAGCTCATCAAGGGCGCCGAGAAGGAAGCCGCCGACATCGTCGGCAAGGCCGAAGCCAAGCGCGACGAAACGCTGTCGACTCTCGAATCGCAGAAGTCGACCCTCGAGCGCTCGATCGACCAGCTCTCGAACTTCGAGCGCCAGTACCGCACTCGACTCAAGAGCTACCTCAACGATCAGCTGCGTGACCTCGAGAACTCCACGAGCCTGGCTCCGGAGACCCTCGACGGAAACGGCCCACTGGGCGGTTCCTCGAACCACAAGCTCTGATCTCATCGCATCACCGACCGAGGTCCGGGAACTCTGCGGAGTACCCGGGCCTCCGTCGTGTTCGCACACTGCATCGTCGTGCGGCTGAATCCCGCAGCCTCGGCGGTGGTCTAGAATGAACCAAATGAACGATCCTGCCTCACGGGTGAAACGACCTCGCGCCGCCATGATGGCCCTGCTGTTCACAATCGCGGCAGTCGTGCTCGTGATCGATCAGTTCACCAAATTCCTCGCCGTCAGTCTCCTTGAAGACCAACCTCCGGTGCCTGTGATCGGATCGCTGGCCGGATTCACCTTCTACCGCAATCCCGGAGCCGCTCTCGGCCTCGGGTCGAGCGTGACGTGGATCTTCCCGATCATCGCCATCGGCGTCTTCGTGGCGATCCTCGTGATCTCGCGCAAGCTCGGATCGAGAGCCTGGGCGATCGGTCTCGGTCTGCTCTTGGGCGGACTCTTCGGCAACCTCGTCGACAGGCTCTTCCGTGAACCCTCGTTCCTGCACGGAGCAGTCGTCGACTTCATCGATCTGTCGCTGTTCATCTGCAACGTCGCGGACATCGCGATCTCCGCCGCCGCAGTGACCTTGGTCATCGTCAGCCTCAGAGGCATCGACATCGACGGATCGGACTCCACCCGCGTGAAAGAGGACTCTCATGACTGAACGCTCCATCCTCGTCCCTGAGGGACTCGACGGTCAGCGCGTGGACGCTGCGATGTCGAAGCTGCTCGGCCTCTCCCGAACCGCCGCCGCCGACATCTGTGCCGACGGGGGAGTGGAGATGTCCGGGCGTCCGGTCATCAAGTCCGATCGCGTCATCGCCGGCGAACGGCTCGACATCATGATGCCCGAACCGAAGAAGCCTCTGGAGGTCGTTCCCGACCCCGTGCCGGGAATGCGCATCGTCCACGACGAAGACGCATTCGTCGTCGTCGACAAGCCCGTGGGTGTGGCAGCACACCCGGCTCTCGGCTGGACCGGACGCACCGTCGTCGGCGGACTCGCCGCTGCGGGATTCCGCATCGCGACTTCCGGCGCTCCCGAACGTCAGGGCATCGTGCAGCGACTCGACGTCGGAACTTCGGGGCTCATGGTCGTGGCGAAGAGCGAATACGCCTACAGCGTGCTCAAACGCGCCTTCAAGGAACGCACGGTGGAGAAGACCTACCATGCGGTCGTACAGGGTCTGCCCGATCCAGTGCTCGGCACCATCGACGCCCCGATCGCCCGACACCCCAAGCACGACGGACTCTACGCGGTGCGCACCGAGGGCAAGAACGCGATCACCCACTACGAGGTGATCGAAGCCCACCGACGTGCCGCGCTCGTCGAGGTCCACTTGGAGACCGGACGCACCCACCAGATCCGCGTCCACTTCTCCGCGACCAAACACCCCTGCGTCGGTGACCTGCCCTACGGTGCCGATCCGGTGCTGGCGAAGGAACTCGGTCTGGAACGCCAATGGCTGCATGCCGTCAAACTCGGCTTCCACCACCCCGACACGCAGAAGTGGGTCGAATTCGAAAGCGGGTACCCCGAGGACCTGCAGACCGCGCTCGACCGCATCCGGCCGAACTGACGCCGCGCCTACGCGCTGCCGCTGTCCGATGGTGTCGGAGACTGACGGCTGAGCGACGCGTCGACGGGACCTGCGCGAACCGGAGGCTCGTCGGCAAGTGCCCGGAACAACAGGCGCGGGAACCCTCCCTGCGGGTGCCGATGGACTAAGCTGGAACGGCAACACCGGCAACTTCAGGAAGGCGGCGCCCAGTGCCGAACGAGGACTTCGTCCACCTCCACGTCCATACCGAATACTCCATGTTGGACGGTGCGGCCCGCCTCGCCGATCTGATGGCGGCGACGAAGGCATCGGGAATGTCCGCGATCGCCACGACCGACCACGGATACCTGTTCGGCGCCTTCGACTTCTGGTCGCAGGCGACAGCCGCCGGAATCAAACCCATCATCGGCGTCGAAGCCTATGTCACGCCCGGCACGGATCGCCGGGACAAGACCCGCGTGAAGTGGCGCACCGACGAATCGCAGAAGAGCGACGACCTGTCCGGCGGTGGTCTCTACACGCACATGACCCTGCTGTCACGGAACAACACGGGCATGCGCAACCTGTTCAAGGCATCGTCGTATGCCTCCCTGGACTCGGTGACGGCGAAATGGCCCCGACTTGACCAGGATCTGCTCGAGAACTACTCCGACGGACTCCTCGCCACCACCGGCTGCCCGTCGGGAGAGGTGCAGGTGCGGCTGCGCCTGGGACAGTACGAAGAGGCCAAGGCGGCCGCCGGGAAATACCGTGAGATCTTCGGCAAGGACAACTACTACGTCGAACTCATGGACCACGGTCTGTCCATCGAGAAGCGGGTGACGAAGGATCTCATCCGGCTGTCGAAGGAACTCGACATTCCGCTGGTCGCTACCAACGACCTCCACTACACGCACGAATCAGATGCGAAGGCGCACGAAGCGCTGCTGGCCATCCAGTCCGGCTCCAAGCTCATCGAACCCACGTACGATCAGGGCGGTTCGCGATTCGCCTTCTCCGGCTCCGGCTACTACCTCAAGACCCCCGCAGAGATGCGGACCCTGTTCAAGGAATTCCCCGAAGCCTGCGACAACACCCTCGAAATCGCCGAGAAGTGCGAAGTCTCCTTCGACACCTCGGCGAACTACATGCCGAAGTTCCCGTGCCCTCCCGGTGAGGACGAGACCTCGTGGCTGATCAAGGAAGTCGCGAAGGGGCTCGACTACCGGTACCCGAACGGCGTTCCCGACGACGTCCGCCGGCAGGCCGACTACGAACTCGACATCATCATCTCGATGGGCTTCCCCGGCTACTTCCTCGTCGTCGCCGACTTCATCAACTGGTCGAAGGACAACGGCATCCGCGTCGGACCCGGCCGTGGTTCGGGAGCCGGCTCCATGGTCGCCTACGCTATGCGCATCACCGACCTCGATCCGCTGCAGCACGGACTGTTCTTCGAGCGCTTCCTCAACCCGGACCGTGTGTCCATGCCCGACTTCGACGTCGACTTCGATGATCGTCGCCGCAGCGAGGTCATCGACTATGTGACCGAGAAGTACGGCGATGAGCGTGTGGCGATGATCGTCACCTACGGCACGATCAAGACGAAGATGGCGCTGAAGGACTCCGCGCGGGTGCTCGGCAAACCCTTCTCGATGGGTGAGCGGCTGACGAAGGCGCTGCCGCCGGCGGAGATGGCCAAGGACATTCCGCTCAAGGACATCGAGGACCCGGAGTCCAAGCGGTACAAGGAAGCCGGGGAGTTCCGCGAACTCGTCGACACCGATCCGGAGGCTCGAGAGACCTTCGAGACTGCGAAGGGCCTGGAAGGGCTGAAGCGTCAGTGGGGCGTCCACGCCGCAGGTGTCATCATGTCCTCGGATCCGATCATCGACGTCATCCCGATCATGCGTCGGTTCCAGGACGGCCAGGTCATCACCCAGTTCGACTATCCGACATCTGAGGGCCTCGGGCTCATCAAGATGGACTTCCTGGGATTGCGGAACCTCACGATCATCTCCGACGCGGTGGAGAACATCAAAGCCAACCGGGACTTCGATCTCGACCTCGAGCACCTCGCCCTCGATGATCCGGCGGCGTACGAGCTGCTGACCCGCGGTGACACCCTCGGCGTGTTCCAGCTCGACGGCGGCGGTCTGCGTGCCCTGCTGCGGATGATGAAGCCGGATAACTTCGAGGATATCTCCGCGACCCTGGCGCTCTACCGCCCCGGTCCGATGGGTGCGGATTCGCATACGAACTATGCCCTGCGCAAGAACGGTCTGCAGGAGGTCACCCCGATCCACCCGGAGCTCGAGGAGCCGCTCAAGGATATCCTCGACACCACCTACGGCCTCATCATCTACCAGGAGCAGGTGATGGCGATCGCGCAGAAGGTCGCCGGCTACTCGCTGGGCCAGGCCGATATCCTCCGCCGTGCGATGGGCAAGAAGAAGAAGTCCGAGCTCGACAAGCAGCAGGTCGGCTTCTTCGGCGGAATGAAGGAACGCGGGTTCTCCGAAGCCGCCGCTCAAGCCCTGTGGGACATCCTGCTGCCGTTCTCGGACTACGCGTTCAACAAGGCGCACTCGGCCGCCTACGGCGTCGTGTCCTACTGGACCGCCTATCTCAAGGCGCATTACACGGCCGAATACATGGCGGCCCTGCTCACCTCGGTCGGTGACAACAAGGACAAGCTCGCGATCTACCTCAACGAGTGCCGTCGCCTCGGAATCACCGTGCTGCCTCCGGACGTCAACGAATCCGCCCTCCACTTCACCCCTGTCGGTACGGACATCCGCTTCGGCATGGGAGCGGTGCGCAACGTCGGCGCCCACGTCGTCGAGGGCATCGTCGAGGCCCGCGGAGAGAAGGGCTCCTACACCTCGTTCACGGACTTCCTCGACAAGGTGCCCAGCCATGTGTGCAACAAGCGCACGATCGAATCGCTCATCAAGGCCGGCGGCTTCGACTCGCTCGGCCACAGCCGCCGCTCACTCGTCGAAGTCCACGAGGAGGCCGTCGACTCGGTCATCGGCGTCAAGAGGCAGGAAGCCAACGGTCAGTTCGACCTCTTCGCCGGACTCGGCGGGGGAGATGACTCACCGGGATTCTCCGTGACCATTCCCGATCGTCCGGAGTGGGAGAAGAAGGAGAAGCTGTCCTTCGAGCGCGACATGATCGGCCTCTACGTCTCCGATCACCCGCTCAACGGACTCGAAGGCGTGCTGGCCGCCGAATCCGATGCCTCCATCGCCGAGGTGGTCGATCCGGAGTCGCACCGTCATGACGGATCCCAGATCAAGGTCTGTGGAATGATCACACAGGTCACCCGCAAGGTGTCGAAGAACTCCGGGCGCCCCTATGCGATCGTGACCTTGGAGGACCTCGAAGCCGAGATCGAAGTGATGTTCTTCGGCGACACCTACGAACCGGTGGCGAGCCTCCTGGCGACCGACCTCGTGATCTCCCTGACCGGTCGCATCCGCACCTCCGATGACCGTCCGACCTCGCTGATGGCGATGTCGATGACGATTCCCGATGTCACCGACCCCAACGATCGGCCGCTCAACCTCATCATGCCGATGGAGAAGGCGACCGAGGAGATGGCGACGAAACTCAAGCAGATCCTCGAGTCCAACAAGGGCCAGACCGATGTCCACATCACTCTGTCCCAGCCGGGACGGCAGACGGTCATGCGTCTCGACCGGTCGATCCGGGTCGACCCGAACCCGAGCCTCTACGGAGACCTCAAGGCGCTGCTGGGATCCCGCTGCCTGAGCGTCTGATGCGCGAACGCCGAGCCCGCCTCCCGTCCGCACTTCGGGCCGGAGGACAGCGGTGCTGCTGTGGAGACTAGAATGGTGCGGGTGAACATTCTGGACTTCCGTGGTGAGACCCTCAACAAGCGATTCCTGGCGCAGAAGCTGCCTCGGGCCGCCGAGACCCATGCCGATATCGAACGACGGGTGGCTGAACTCCTCGACACCATCGCCGGTGGGGGAGCGGCCGCGGTGAAGGACTTCACCGAACGCTTCGACGGAGTGCGCCCCGAAACGCTGCGGGTACCGGGATCCGCGCTGGCCGAGGCCGCGGCAGAACTCGATCCCGCGGTCAGGGCCGCGCTCGAAGAATCGATTGCCCGCGCCCGGAAGGTCGCCGCCGATCAGCGTCCCGTCGATGTCCGCACCGAACTGGCCTCAGGCGCCTTCGTCACCACCCGGCATCTGCCGGTCGAACGCGTCGGACTCTATGTGCCCGGCGGACTGGCCGTCTACCCGTCGACGGTGATCATGAACGTCGTGCCTGCACAGACGGCCGGTGCACGCTCGCTGGCGATCGCCAGCCCGCCGCAGAGCAATGGTCTGCCGCACCCGATCGTGCTCGCCACCGCACACATCCTCGGCATCGACGAGGTCTGGGCGATGGGCGGGGCACAGGCGATCGGCGCTCTGGCCTATGGCTTCGATGACGGTGAGGAACTCGAGCCCGTCGACCTCATCACCGGTCCCGGAAACGCCTATGTGGCTGCGGCGAAGTCGCTCGTCCGCACCCGGGTCGGCATCGACGCGGTCGCCGGCCCCACAGAGATCATCATCCTCGCCGACGAACAGGCGGATCCGCGCTTCGTCGCCGCCGACCTCATCAGTCAGGCCGAACACGACGAACTGGCCGCCTCGGTGCTGGTCACCGACTCCGTCGATCTCGCCGAAGCGGTGCAGAAGGAGTTGGACGTGCAGGTGCCGTCGGCGATGCACACCGAGCGGATCGGGGCGGCTCTGGCCGGACGGCAGTCGGCGATCGTCCTCGTCGACGACCTCGACGCCGGGATCACCGTCGTCAACGGCTATGCCGGTGAGCACGTCGAGGTCCACACGGCCGATGCTGCAGCCGTCGGGGCGCGGATCACGAACGGGGGAGCGGTCTTCCTCGGCGATTGGGCTCCGGTGTCACTCGGTGACTACTGTGCCGGGTCGAACCACGTGCTGCCCACGATGGGCACAGCAGCTCACGGCTCGGGACTGGGTGTGCACTCATTCATCAAGGTCAGCCAGGTCATCGACTATGACCGACAGGCACTGTCCGCGGTGGCGGAGCACATCGGTGTTCTCGCCGCCGGCGAACAGCTGCCGGCCCATGGCCGGGCTGTCGACATCAGGTTCGAGGAGTAGAGATGCGCTGTCCGTTCTGCCGTGAGTCCGATTCGCGGGTCGTCGATTCGAGGACCAGCGAAGACGGCGCTGCTATCCGCCGGCGCCGGCAGTGCCGTCATTGCGGTCGCCGCTTCACCACGATGGAGGCCACGAGCCTGTCGGTGATCAAACGCTCCGGTGTCACCGAGGAGTTCTCCCGTCAGAAGATCATGTCGGGTGTGCGCAAGGCCTGCCAGGGACGTCCGGTCAGTGACGATGATCTCGCGAAGCTCGCTCAGCGGGTGGAGGAGAACATCCGGTCGCGCGGAATCGCCGAGATCGACGCCGACGAGGTGGGACTGTCGATCCTCGAACCGCTGCGCGAACTCGACCAGGTCGCCTACCTGCGATTCGCCAGCGTCTACCAGGGGTTCGACTCGCTCGAGGACTTCGAGGCGGCGATCGATTCGCTGCGCGCAGACGCGCTGCTGCAGTCCGGTCAGACTCGGGAACCCACCCCCGACGACTTCGCCGACTGAGCTGCTCGGGGGTCCGGCCGACCGGATCCTGAGACTGCTGGGATTTCTGTCAGAAATCTTCGTTTCGAGTACCGCGGTACAGAAATAGTTGTGTAGTATTGAACGTGCGCGCTACGGCGCGCGGCCGCTTGCGGTTCGGAGGGGAAGCCGAACCCAAGCGGCCTTTCACATTCACCCCTCAATTACTACCTGAC
>NZ_JBPIZD010000016.1:0-85296 GCF_051172395.1 Brevibacterium sp. H602
GTTGCTGGGCCGCCGTCAGGTAGTAATTAGAGGGTGGTGCGGTACGTTGCCTCGTCCATGGCCCCGACCGTCGAGTGGCGGCGGCTGTAGGTGAAGTAGACGATCGCGCCGACGGCCATCCACGCTCCGAAGACGATCCATGTCCGCCCGCCGAGGTTGACCATGAGGAACGCACACGCCACGGCACCCAGCGCGGGCACGACCGGCCCGAACGGAACCTTGAATGAGCGCTCGAGGTCCGGGCGTTTGAACCGCAGGTAGATGACGGCGATGTTGACGAGGCAGAACGCGAACAGGGTGCCGATGCTCGTGGCGTCGGCGAGTTCGCCGAGCGGAATGAACGCCGCCGTGATGGCCACGAGGCCGCCGACGATGAGAGTGCCGACCAACGGAGTGCCGGTGCGCTGGGAGACGCGGCCGAAGATCTTCGGCACCATTCCGTCCCTGGCCATCGTCAGCAGGATCCGCGACTGACCGTAGAGCACGGTGATGACGACGGAGAAGATCGCGAGCACCGCGGCCACCGCGAAAAGCAGCACCGCGATATTCGACCCGGTGATCTCCTCGACGATCTGGACCAGCGGGGCGTGAGCGCCGTCGAACCACTGCCACTGCCGTGCACCGATCGCTGCGACGGCGACGAGGACATACATCGAGGTGACGATGAGCATCGAGAAGATGATCGCCCGCGGCAGATCCCGGCGCGGATTCTTCGCTTCCTCACCGGCCGTGGACGCGGCATCGAAGCCGATATAGGAGAAGAACACGCTGGATGCGGCCGCAGTGACACCGGCGGCACCCATCGGCAGCATCGGCGCGAAGTTGCCGGCCTTGAACGCGGTGAACGCGACGATGGCGAAGAAGACGAGGATGCCGATCTTGACGAACACGAGAATCGTGTTGACGACACCGGATTCGCGGGCGCCGCGCATGAGCAGCACGGTCGCCAAGGCCACGACGATGAGGGCAGAGACATTAATGACGCCGCCGGGATAGTCCGCCACTCCGGGCCCCGCGGTCAGCGATGCGGGCAGCTCGAGGCCGAAGACGCGCAGGGTCTCGTTGACGTAGTCGGCGGCGCCGACGGCGACCGCCGCGACCGAGACCGCGTATTCGAGAACGAGACACCAGCCGCAGACCCACGCGACGCCCTCACCCAGGGTGGCGTAGGAATACGAGTAGCTCGACCCGGACACCGGCACCATTCCGGCCATCTCGGCGTAGCTGACCGCCGACAGCAGCGCGGTGATTCCGGCGAGAACGAAGGCAAGCCACACGGCGGGGCCGGCCACCGGCACCGCCTCGCCGAGGATGACGAGGATTCCCGTGCCCAAGGTGGCACCGACGCTGATCATCGTCAGCTGGAAGACACCGAAGGTCCGCCGCAGTCCACCCTGCTGCGCGGACTGCGCATCGGTGTGGGCCTCGGCGGTCATGGCGCTGATCGACTTGCGTCGCCCCAGCTGCCGCAGCACTCCTGTGGGAGTGTGCGCCGGAGGGGTGGGCGGAGTGTGCGAAACGGTCATCTGAATATTCTTGCATACTCATGAATATTGTCTCGCCGGGCCTCCGCGTGATCACTGGCAAGACAAACCCGCAGCGTCGCCTATCTCACACGTCTTCGGCGGCGATCCGTCGCCACGGTCGCGATGTCAGGGATGACGAGCCGCTCCAGCCGCCAGGAAGCCGCCGCGCTCACACGTCGGGGGTGAACCGGCCGTCCTGGGCCATCCAGCCGCCGTCGACGAGCTGCGAGTGCCCGGTGACATAGCTCGAGGCGTCCGAGGCGAGGAACAGAACGGGACCGGCGATCTCGTGCAGGCGACCCCAGCGGCCCAGGGCGGTCTTGTCCGCATACGCGTCCCACCATTTCCCGTCGGCCTTGATCTGCTGGGTCAGGGGAGTGTCGAAGGGGCCGGGCAGGATCGCATTGACCCGCACGCCCCTGCCCCCGAGCTCGCTGGCCATCGTCTTCGTCAGCTGTACGACACCGGCTTTCGCGGCCGCATAGATTCCCTGGCCGGGTTCGATGGCCAGCGCCCGGAACGACGCGTAGGTGACGATCGATCCGCGACCGCGCTCACCCATCTCACGGCCGAAGCCGCGCATCAACCGGTACGTGCCCTTGAGGTTGATATCGATGACCCGATCGAATTCGTCATCGGTGGTGTCGACGAGGCGTTTGCGTACGTTCGCTCCCGGTGTGATGACGAGGATCTCGGCGTCGGCCCAGGCGTCCACGAGGGCATCGACGGAGGCCGTGTCCGTGATGTCGACGGCGACGGCCGTGGCATTTCCGTCCGTTCCCGACGCGGCCGATCCGTCCGCAGCCGTTCCCTGTGCCGATGAGTGGGCGGCCGACCCGCTGCCGCGAGCGGAGATGAGGGCGGCGGTCTCCTCGGCGCCGGTGAGGTTGAGGTCGGCGACGACGACGTGCGCCCCCGCATCGGCGAGCCCGATCGCGCTGGCCTGCCCCAGCCCGGAGCCGGCCCCGACGACGACGGCCGTGCGCCCGCTGAGGTCGAACAGGGACGGGATCGACGGGTTGTTCTCGTTCGTGGGCATCGGCTCGTTCGTCGACATCGGGAATCCTTCCGGGCGGGGTTCGGTTCCGGAGCGACACCGGTGTCGCTCCGTGGACTTCAAAGGTATGCCCGCCGAGGCGGCCCCGCCGTCCCCGTTTCACCTTGTGGAACATCGGCTGAGGTCAGGGCTCCCGCCGGAGGCGGCTGCCCGATGCGCCAACCCGATGCGAACAGGGGATATCTGTGAGGTCAGGGCCGCCTCGGGGAGGGTGTCAGAATTTTTTGCTGTCGACGTAGCGGATCTCGTCGGGGAGGTTCGCCAGGTAGTCGACGATGAAGTAGGCGATGGCCTCCATCGTGGGGATGTCGCGCTGGCGGGCGCGCGCCATGGTGCGGCGGTGCTCGGCGAATTCGTAGAAGATCTGCCCGGGTTCGAGCTTGCGGGTGAGGTTCTCCGGGATCGCCTGGATGAGGGGTTTGTACACCTCGTCGAGCCAGCGGCGGGCGGCTTGGGATTCGTCGAGTTCGTCGAATTCGGCGATCTCGGGAGCCGAGCGGAACGAATCGAGGTCGTTGAGCATCGCTCGGGCCTGGTTCTCGTTCGCGCCGATCCCGGTCAGGCGCAGCAGACGCCGTGAGTGGTGGTTGGGCTCGACGACCTTCGGGGACACAAGGAGGCTGATGCCGTCGATATCGGTCGTCACGGTCAGTTCGCCGAGATCGAAGCCCAGGTCGTTGAGGCGACGGATGCGTTCGTCGATGCGCCAGCGTTCGTTGACGCTGAATTCCTCGACCCGGGTCAGCTCCGCCCACAGCGCGTTGTACGACTCGCAGAGCCGCTCACCGGCCGCCAGCGGATCAGTCTCGGGGGCGACGAGGCCCGCGGCCTGCAGATCGAGGAAGTCTCCGGCGATGTTCATCCGCGCGATCCGCAGGTCCATATTCCGCTGCCCGTCGGAGAGCTGGTCGTGCAGCTCGCCGGTCTCGGCGTCGACGACGTAGGCGGCGTAGGCATCGGCATCGCGGCGGAAGAGCGTGTTCGACAGGGACACGTCTCCCCAGTAGAAGCCGACGAGGTGGAGGCGGACGAGCAGAACGGCCAGAGCGTCGACGAGGCGGCCGCCGGTGTCCTCGGCCAGGTCCCGGGAGAACAGTGCGCGGTAGGGCAGAGAGAACTCGAGATAGGCGGTGATGAGAGCGCCCTTGAGTGGCTGACCCGATGCGGTCCTGCGACCTCCGACGACGGCGCGGGCCTCGACGAGGGGGACGTCGAGGTTGCCGAGCGCGCCGAGGATGTCGAACTCACGCGTGGCCTGCGCGTCGTCGGTTTCCTTGATCGCGAGCACTTCGTCTCCGATCTCGACATAGCGCACGACGTGGCGGGAGATTCCGCGGGGCAGACCGCCGAGGAGCGTCTCCGGCCACTCGGCCAGGGGCAGGTGCCAGGGGAGTTTGGCCAGGGCCGCATGATCGGCGTTGCGGACAGTGTGGATCTCCGGTGTGGGAACGGCCGCGCCGACCGGCGTGGCAGCGCCATTCGGCTTCGTCGCCGACGGTGAAGCCTGTGCTGACGGGTCCGGCGGAGGCAGGGTTCCCGACACGGCTCAGGAGTCCGTGTCGGAGACCGAGGCCACGAGCGCCTCGGCGAGGTCGGGTGTCTCCACGCCGATGAGCCGTCCGTGATCGAGGAAGGCGATCCGGTCGCCGAGGACCTTCGCATCCTCGAGGTCGGAGGTGGCGTAGATCGTCGTCAGTCCGAATTCCTGCTGCAGCTGCTTGATGAGCGCAAGTGTCTCAGCCTGCTGCTCGGGGACGAGATTGACCACGGGCTCGTCCATGATGAGCACCTTGGGCCGGCGCACCACGGCACGCGCCAGGGCCACGGTCTGGCGCTGCAGCTGGGTGAGGTCGCCGGGAACCGAATCGAGGATGTCGCTCAGCCCGATCTTGTCCATCACGGATTCGACGCGTTCGGTGATCTCGTCGGCGGGCAGGCCGTCGACGCGCAGCGCGAAGCCGAGATTGTCGCGCACACTCATATGCGGGTAGAGCGCGTAGCTCTCCAGCGCCAGGGTGACATCGCGGTCGTTGACGGCGGCGTGGGTGATGTCCGCGCCGTCGATGAGGATCGTTCCGGACTTCGGGGTCTCCAGTCCGTGGAGCATCCGCAGGATCGTCGACTTGCCCGAGGCAGTGGGGCCGTAGAGGACGAGGAACTCACCGTCATCGACGAAGAGATTGAAAGGGTGAACGGATTCGGACGTCGTGTTCTCGTAGACATGACTGAGGCCATTCAACGACACCGTTGACATAAGTCCTCCTAAAACTTCTGAATAACTCCGTGAGCAGCTGGTCGTCGGTGACCCGGCAGGGATGCTCAGTCACTCTCATCCTAAGGGGTGGATGGTTGGGGTGCTCTGTGAATTCGACAAAGCGTAGAGTGATTCTCAGCACGATGGCTGTGCGCCGACGCATACCGCGGCGTCCACCCCGCCGGATGCGCCGACGCAGACCACGGCGCGAAAGTAGACTGACTCGTATGAAGGTCACGTTGGACGAGGTCGCCGCCCGGGCCGGAGTCTCCCTGGCCACGGTCTCCCGGGTGCTCGGTCGCCGCGGTGCCGTCGCCGAATCGACACGGGCGAAGGTGCTGGAGGCGATGAGCGAGCTCGGCTATTCGCGCTCGACCCTGCTCCATGATGCGCCGAGGCGGCTCGTGGCCGTCAGCGCTCCCGGCAATCCCGAACATTGGCAGGTCCAGGTCTGCACCCGCGTGGCCAAGGCCCTGCAGGATCATGATCTCCTCGTCACCCGCCCGCTCGTCGAGACCGACCCGGAACCGCTGCAGACCGCGATCGACGCGGGCGCCGTGGCCCTGGTGACCACGACGATGACGAGTCTGAATACGGAGATCCCCTGCATCCGCGTCGCCGAACAGTCCGCCACCGAGGAGGCCGACAGGCCCGGGATGGACGTTTCGGTGGCGGGGTCGACCGGGACAGGATCGGTTGGGCCGGGATCGGCCGGGCCCGGCAACGCCGATGTCATCGCCGCGCGCCTCGACCTCGGCGGTGGGATGACCACGGCCTTCGAGCATCTGCGGGCGATCGGCCACCGGAGGATCGGGCTGATCTGCAATGACAGCGGTGAGCTGGCCGTCCAGCTGATCCGCCGCTTCCTCGCCGAGCATCCGGCCCGGAACTTGGGTCTCGACATCGAGGACTGGATCTCACGGGTGCCGAAGTCGTTCTCCGGTGGGTCGCGTGCGGTGCTCGAGCTCAAGGACGCGACCTGCACGGCGGTGATCGTGCAGTCCGCGCTGCAGCTGCACGGTGCTCTCCACGGTCTGCGGAATCGGCATCTGCAGGTGCCGCGGGACATGTCGGTCGTCGGGTTCGGCGATTCCCCGACGATGAAGTTCACGGGCCCGCCGGCCACGGTGCTCGGCCTCGACGTCGAAGGGCTGTCGAATGCCCTCATCGATGCGACGTTGCAGACCCTGCGGATCTCGACGACGGGTCTGCCGTCGGTTCCTCCGGTGTTCCGTCCTCGACTCGTCGCCCGGACCTCGACGACGGCGGCTCGCCGATGAGCGAACACCTGCCCGAGCACCGGCACGTCCGTCTCGCCGAGATCGCCGGCACCGCAGGAGTCTCGAAAGCCACCGCCTCACGAGCCCTGCGTGATCCCGAATCGGTGTCGGCCGCCTCGTTGGCGAAGGTGCGGCAGGCGCTGGCGATCCTCGGCGCTGCCGGGCAGGCCCCATACGTCGAATCCGGGGCACGGGAAAGATCAGGTGCCGGGGGAGGACCCGGTGCAGGCGCCGCCTCGTCGCTCATCGCGCTCATCAAACCCGCGGTGTCAGCGGGCAACGTCGACCCGTATTCGCGGCTGGTGGAGATCCTGACGAACCGGATGTACGGACTCGGCATCGCCGTCGTCCACATCGAGGCCATCGCCGAACGCAATGAGGCCCTCCTCGAGACGATCCTCGGCAGCGAACACGGCGGGCCCACGATCTCTGGAGCCATCGTCGTCGGCGGCGGTGCCGCCGGTGTGCTTGCGGGGATGCTCGCCGAACGCGGGCTGCCGCTCATCCGCATTTCGAATGCCCGCCACGACGACGGGATCTCGCGCATCTACCTCGACGCGACCGGCGGAATCGAGACCGCCGTGGCCCACCTCGTCCACCTCGGCCACAAGCGCATCGGACTCGCCGTGCTGCGCGATTCGGCTGCCCCGGCCCGCATCGCCGGCTTCCGCAGATCGATGGCAGGAATCCTCCACATTCCCGCCACCCGTGATCAGGCCCCCGTCGTCGAGGCTGCCGGCGGAGCCATGGCCGGAGTCGCTGCCGCCGAGGAGCTGCTCGATCTGCGCTGCACCGCCGTCATCGCCTGCGCCCCGTCCCTGTCCTTCGGCATGCTCGAGGCCGCCCAGCGGCTGCGACTCGACGTGCCCAGGGACCTGTCCCTGCTCACGGTCGGCGACGTCCCCGACGCCGATGTCGTCCAACCGCCCCTGTCGCAGGTCGTCTACGATTGGGCGACCGTGGCGCAGTCGGCGATCGACGAGATCCGCGCGATGATCGCCGCCGGTGACGTGCGCGTACATGTCGACTACACGGTTGACCCTGACCTCGTCCTCCGGGCCAGCGCTGTGCCCCCGCAGCGCCGCTGATCTCGGGTTTCGATCACATTCATTCTCGCCGAGGCGGTCCTGCCGTGACGTGGATCCGACCGGTGAGTCGGATCGACCGGAGTGCGCAGAGGCGGTCCGATGCCGGTCGCGAACCGGATCATCTTCGGCGAGGCGGCTCGACCTCAGCCGTGGACTGTGCGGAGGAATTCCGCGCGTTCGGCAACGAGGCGGCCGAGCAGTTCGGCCACGGCCGCAGGATCGGCGATCCGCCATGAAGCGCGAGTCGGGGCGGACCCGACCTTGACGGTGAGACCAGCGTTCAGAGCGCGGGAGTCCGTGAGTTCGTCAATGGCCGCGAAGGCGTCCTCATCGGTGACATCGTCGCCGAGGTAGCCCATTGCCGTCGGTTCGCCGGCACGGGCGAGCAGCCGGATGCCATCGCCTTTCGTCGCCTGTTTCACCGCGAGTTCGGTGATGTCGTGGCCTTCGATGACACGGATGTCCGGGAACTCCGCGACCACCTCGGTGGCGTGTTCATGCAGGGCAGCGGCGGCCTCGGGAGCGATTCCGCGAGTGTGGACCGTCCGCGAATAGGGCTTGCGCTCGATGAGGAAATCCGAGGGGCCGTCGGCATCGCCCGAGTCGACCGCGCCCATCGCCGCGGCCGAACCCATCGTCGCGGCCGAACCGGGGTGTTCATCAGCGCCCGGAAGAGTGTGCTCGAACGCGTCGAGGTGAGTGTCGATGGCGGCGAGCATCTCCGCCTCGGCCGGAGTGAGTTCGGGGGACCGGAGCAGGCTGGAGGTGCCCTTACGAGCAGCGTCGCTGCCGAGCTCGGCCTCAGCTCCGTGCGAACCGATCAGCCACGCCGAGTCCGGCGCCTCGGACAGGCGTCGCAGGGTGGCGATATCGCGTCCGGACACCAGCGCCACCCGAGTGCGCGGCAGACCGGCAAGCCCCGCGATGGCCGAGGCCGATTCGGGGACCATCTGGGACGTGGACGGATCGTCCTGAAGAGGTGCGAGCACCCCATCGAAATCCAGGGCCAGCAGCAACGAATCGGCGGTGGCGAGATCGCGCAGGGCCACCTCGGCGGGGGCGGAGGGGGCAGGACTGAGCACGGTCGGCTTCGATGTCACTGTTCTTCTCCTAGCGGGCGGTGGAGATATCGTCTGTCCACTCGGCATCATCGGGTCTGTCGGCGCGATCTGATGGGGCCGCCGGCACATCCGGCGGCGGTGCGGTCCGGTTCTTCTGCACCACGGGCCGTTCGGGGACGATGACCTCGGGATTGTCCTTGATGTGCTCGAGTTCGGCAAGGAAGTTCTTCGACCACCGGCTCACGGTGTCCGTGGCGACCCTCTTGCGCATCTGCTTCATCCGGCGGGTGCGAGTCCTCTCGTCCATCTGCACGGCTTCGAGGATGCCCGCCTTGAGGTCGGCGATGTCGTGGGGATTGACCATCACCGCGCCCTTGAGCTGTTCGGCGGCCCCGGTGAATTCGGAGAGCACGAGGGCTCCGTCGTCTCGCCTTCGGCACGCCACATATTCCTTGGCGACGAGGTTCATCCCATCACGCAGAGCGGTCACAAGCATGACATCGGCGGCGAGGAAGAACGCCGTCATCTCATCGCGCGGATAGGAATGGTGGAGGTACCGGACGGGAATCGATCCGACATCGACCTGCTCACCGTTGATCCGCCCGACGGCCAGCTCGACGTCGTGACGGATGATCTTGTACTGCTCGAGCCGCTCCCGCGACGGGGTCGCGATCTGAATGAGCACGACATCCTCGACACCGAGTCGGCCCTCGGCGAGCAGCTCCCCGAACGCCTTGAGCCGGTGGCGGATGCCCTTCGTATAGTCCATCCGATCGACGCCGAGCATGACCACCCGAGGATTGCCGACCTCCTCGCGGATCTGCTTCGCCCGCTCGATGATCTTCGGATCGCGAGCGAGCTCCTCGAGATAAGGGGTGTCGATCGAGATCGGGAACGATTCGGCGCGGACGAGGTGGGCCGGGAGGAAGTCACCCGGCGGGACCGAGACGGTCGACCCCTTCGTCGCATATCCCAGACGCCCGCGGACGGCACGGCGGAAGTTCGCTGCGTCCGCTGGCCGTTGGAACCCGATGAGATCGGCGCCGAGGAGCCCGCGGAGGATCTCGTCGCGCCACGGCAGCTGAGCGAAGAGCTCGTAAGGCGGGAAAGGAATGTGGTTGAAGAACCCGATCGCGAGGTCAGGACGCAGACGTCGGACCATCTGCGGAACCAACTGGAGCTGATAATCGTGAACCCACACGGTCGCGGACTGCGCAGCCACCTCGGCGACCTTGGCCGCGAAGCGCTCATTGACCCGAACATACGCATCCCACCAGGTGCGGTGGTACTCGGGAGGGACGATGACATCGTGATAGAGCGGCCACAGTGTGGCGTTGGAAAACCCTTCGTAGTACCTGAGGACATCCTCACTTGTCAGAGTCACCGGAGTCAGGTGCATGCCGTCGATGGTGAAGGGTTCGAAATCCTCGTCGGCGACGCCCGTCCACCCGATCCAGGCACCCTCCTGGGCCTTCATCACGGGAGCCACCGCAGTGACCAAACCCCCAGGTGAGGTGCGCCATCCGCGATTCGCGTCGTCGGGATCGCGGTCGACGGGCAGGCGGTTTGCCACGACGACGAAATCGCTGTCGCCGTAGGGGATCTCGGTGCTGGGCTCGGCAGAGTCGACGGTGCTCATCTGCGCCTCCTTCCTGTGTCGGTCCTTGGAATGAACTGTACTCGCTCGACTAGGCTTGGCCAGGTGATGGATCAGGAACTGGGAGGCTACCGCCTCATCGAGGAGCTCGGCTCGGGCGGCATGGGTGTCGTCTACCTCGGTGTCGACGGCGGAAACAACCCGGTCGCGGTCAAGGTCCTCCATCCGCATATCGCCAATGACGAGACCGCCAGGAAGCGTCTCGCCCGCGAAACCCGCACCCTGCGCCGGATCCGCCATCCCCGCATCGCCGAGGTGCTCGACGCCGAACTCGATTCCGCGCAGCCGTTCATCATCACCGAATTCGTCGACGGGCAGACCCTGTCCGATGACGTCCGCGACAACGGCCCCTTCGCCGAGGATGAGCTCGTCCACTTCGGCCACGCCCTCCTCGATGCTCTCAACGCCGTCCACGACGCCGGAGTCATCCACCGCGACCTCAAACCCGCCAACGTGATGATCATGGACGGCGAGCCGATGGTCATCGACTTCGGCATCGCCCAGGTCGCCGACGAAGTGCGCGTGACCGCCACCGGGCTGGTCATGGGCACCCCCGGCTATCTCTCCCCGGAGATCGCCGACGGCAAGACCTCGAGTGAGAAGACCGACTGGTGGGGATGGGCCGCGACCATGGCGTTCGCCGCCACCGGCCGCAACCCCTATGGCTCCGGACCCTTGGAAGCCGTGCTCGGTCGTGTGGCCATGGGCAAATTCGACCTCGACGGGGCGCCGAAGAACTTCGCTCCGCTCATCTCCGCCTGCCTCAATCCGAAACCAGAACGTCGTCCGTCGGGGCAGATGATCCTCGACGCCCTCGTCGACATCGAGTCCGGGCGGATGCCGCAGCTCGGTTCCGGTCCCAGCGGCGGGGCCGGCTCGGGTGGTCCGCAGCGGACATCGAGCGGAACCGCAGTCATGCCCGCCGTCGACGACGGCGGCAGCGGTCACGGCGGTGGCGGTTCAGGTCACGGTGGTGCCGGAGCCGCTGGGGCAGCGCTCGGGGGTGCGGCTTTGGGCGCGGGCACGGGGTACCCGGGAGCCGGCCCTTCCGGCAGCGGGCAGCCGCAGTACCCCGGGTCCAGCCGACCGACCAATCATGCCGGGTCCGGTCATGGTGTCGGGCCCAGCCAGGGATCGGGCTACGGTCCCGGGCAGATGCACGGACAGCCCCCGCAACAGGCGACCGCACCACCGATCAACAACCCCAACGGCGGCATCCATGCGGGCCCGGGATCGCCGATGGCCGGTGCCGACCTCGGGCGTTCTGGCTTCGTCCAACCCGGTCACGGACAGAACCTCGTCGGACCGGGTGGTCCCGGCGGACAACATGGCCAGGTTGCCCAGGGACAGTGGGGCGACCAGTCCGGTCCCGGCGGCCAGCACATGGGCCCCGGCGGCCAGCCGCTGCAGCAGGGCGGCCAGCAGATGCAGCCCGGCGGTCAGCCGTGGACGCCGATGGGATACCGACGAGTGCAGTCGGGCGGCTGGGTCGTCTTCGGACTCGTCGCCTTGGCCGTCGCCGTCATGCCGCTCGGCCCGCTGGTCATCAGCGTCGTCGCGCTGATCTGGTCCGTGCTTGCCCGCACCGGCACACGTCTGGATCGGAAGGTCCAGCGGTACCGGTTCGACCGCGGAACCGATTCAGGCGGATTCTTCCGGGCGCTCGCCTCGGCGCCGGGGGCCGTGCTGGCCTCGATCCTGACATCGGTGGCCTCGCTCATCCTGCCGGCGATCGCGGCCGCCGCCGCGCTCGTGCTCACCCGGCTCGACATCGCCGGGATCGTGCCCAGCGGGTCGTCCGAACAATGGTCTGTGTGGGCGGCCGGCGCCGCAGGTTCGCTCGTGCTGTGGATCGGGCCGGGAGCCTCGAGCCTGCGATTCGGCTCACGTCTGCTCGTCTCGGGAGCCACTCGCAATCAGCTCGGGCGCCTCATCGCCTTGGCGGTGATCGCGCTGCTCGTCATCCTCGCCGTCATGGTCATCCAGTCGGGGGCGGCCATGTCCTGGTGGCCGCTGACGATCAACCCCTTCGACTACCTGCCCGGACCGGTGTGAGCAGGTCGGACTGACTGTTCGGTGTGGTGCGGGTCGGTTGGCCGGGCGTGGGCGGGTTGGTCCGGCGCGGGCGGGAAAGTGGGAGTTCGCCTGGGCGATCGTGCGCCTGGGCACATGGGCACATGGGCACATGGGCACATGGGCACCTGTTCAACTGCGCGACCGTGCGACCGTGCGATTCGATCCGTACTGATAGCCGGAAGAGCCCGAGGTAGTTGAACGTTGTAGTTGAACCTTGAATGTTTCTGGGAGTCGGCGAAGCACCTGTTTCGGTACAGTGGTGCCGTCGGGTCGCGGAAGCCGTCCCGCACCGTTCGGGCCACAGGCCGCACTGATGTCAGACGATCCAACGTGAGGAACAATGGCGAAGAACAACTCCGCGGACGACAAGCGGAACCGCGCACGCGAGAACGCCCGCCAGATCGCGGCGAATCAGGCGAAGAAGGAGAAGACGGCGAAGACGATCCTGTACACCGGGATCGCAGTGGTCGTCGTCGCCGTGCTCGCCGTGGTCGGTGTGCTCGTATTCCAGCAGAGCAAACCCGCTGTCAGTCCCGCGAACTATGTCTCCGACGGAATCACCGTGGGCAAGGACAACACGCTCGTGCAGCCGCTGAAAATGCCGGAAGGTGAGGAATCGGATCTGCCGGCTCCGACCGAGGAGGGTGCGAAGAAGGGCGCCGCCACGGTCACCGTCTACCTCGACTTCCAGTGCCCCGGCTGCAAGGCCTTCGAGGAAGGCAATGCAGACATGCTGCGCAAGCTCGCCAACGAGGGGTCGATCGTCGTCAACTACAAGCCGGTGTCGTTCCTCGACCGCATGTCCAGCGGCAATGAGTACTCCACCCGCGCCGCCAACCTCGCCGCCTGTGTCGTCGACAGCCAGCCCGAGGTCGCCATGGACCTGTTCGACGCACTCTACGCTCAGCAGCCGGAGGAAGGCACCGAGGGCCGCACCGATGAGGAGCTGCTCAAGGTGGCCGAGGACGCCGGCGTCGACACCTCGAAGAAGCTCAAGGCCGATCCCGAGCAGACCGTGAAGTCCTGCGTCACGGACCGCACCTTCGACAAGTTCGTCGAACAGTCGAGCCAGACCGCTCTGGACGACGGTGTCGAAGCCACCCCGTGGGTGCTCATCAACGGCAAGCACACCGACAAGACCAGCGACTCGCAGGCCCTGGCCACCGAGATCCTCAAGGCCACCGGAGAGTTCAAGGGCTGATCGCCTGATTCCTCCCGGCCATCGCCGTGTGAGTAGGCCGGATCCCGCCGAGGTGGGGTCCGGCTTTCTCCATGCACCGCAGTTTTGTGGCCGGGGCCGGCCATGGACTACTATCGTGTAGGCGCGCACGCTCGGTGCGCACCACGCCTCCTTAGCTCAGTTGGTAGAGCACCGCTCTTGTAAAGCGAAGGTCGTCAGTTCGAGTCTGACAGGGGGCTCCACTCGGGAAAGCCCTGCGCATCGCTGGAAACAGTGAGCGCGGGGCTTTTTCTGTGCGCGGATAGCCGATGGCGACGGGCCCAGGGGTTATTGGCCGTGCTCGTTCAAGCACAAGCTACTCGTTCAAGCGCAGGCATCTCTCGTTCAAGGCGAGGCGCGGCTATCGATGCGTACACGGCGCGAAAAGTGCGCTCAGCCTTGAACGAGGCAGCGGAGCCGAAATGGCCGAGCGCTGCGGGCAAGCGGCGGAAGCGAGTGCTGCGGACTAACGGCGGACGAGTGGCCGAAGCGAGCGGTGCGGACGAGTGGCGGAAGCGAGCCGCCGGGCGACTGGCTGGCTTCGGCCATTGCGCCGTCGGGCGACCGGCTAGGCCTGGCCGTCGCGTCGGAACACGAGCATGAGGGAGCGCATGCTCAGCACGAAACCGCCGAAGAGCAGCACGAAGCCGAAGAACGAGTACAGGTGGATGTCCTTCGTCAGCAGCGGACCCTCATCGCTGGTGATGAGCATGATCGCTCCCACCACGGCGGCCCCGGCGAGGACGGCCACGATGAGCTGTTGGAACAGACTGGTGAGGAAGCTGCGGTCGGACGGGTTCTCGAGCACGCGCATGTTCATCGAGAACCGACCGTGCTCGAGATCCTCGGTGATCTTGTTGATCCGGCGCGGCATGCGGTCGATCATCGGCATCAGCTGCAGGGCCCGACGCTGCAGCTCATCGGTGATCTTCGTGCCCTTGAGCTTCGACCTCACGAGCCTGTTGCCCTCCCGCCGGGACACGGCGACGACATCGAAGTTCGGATCGATCGTCAACAGCGCACCCTCCACGGAGGCCATCGCCCGGAATGCGGCGCTGATCGGCGCCGGCACGGAGAATCGGTGCGCGAGCACGAGATTGAACAGATCATCGAAGAGCTTCTGCCCCTGTGCCGCGCGGGTGCCGCCGCCGTAGCGCAGCAGGAGTTCGCCGACGGCCCGTTCGACCTCCCGATCGTCGAGTCCGTCGGGACGCCCGAGGAGTTCGATGAGGGCGTCGGTGGCCCCGGCGCTGTCGTTCTGGTCGATCGAGTAGAGCATGAGTCCCAGCGAAGTCTGTGTGCCCGGATCGAGTCGGCCGACCGCACCGAAGTCGAGCAGCCCCAGCTTCCCCTCGGGAGTGATGAAGATGTTGCCGGCATGCAGATCGGCGTGGAAGATCCCGTCCCCGATGATCTGCTCGAGCGTGGCACCCAACAGTGTGGTGGCCAGCCGGGACCGTTCGGCGTCGCTGAGCCCGGTCAGCAGTGCCCCCGCTCGTGAGACCGGCTGTCCGGGCAGCCGATCCATGACCAGCAGGCGTTCGCCGCTGAGGCCCGGGTAGCCGTGCGGAACGGTGACGTCGAACTTCCCCGACCGTTTGAGAGAGGCCTCGATGCTGGCCATATTGTCCAGCTCGATCCGATAGTCGAGCTCCTCCTCGAGTGTGTTCGCGAATCCCGCGGCCAGCGACTGCACACCCAGATCCCTGCCCCAGGTCGTGGTCTTGTTCAGCCAACCCGCCAACCGCAGGATGATGTCGAGATCCTGAGTGACCTGATTGAGCGCCTTCGGCCGCTGCACCTTGACGATGACTTCCGTGCCGTCGAGCAGGGTCGCCTCATGGACCTGCGCCACCGAGGCGGCCGCCAGAGGCGTGGAGCCGATCCGTGCGAACACCTCTCCGATCGGTCGACCGAGCCGCTCGGCGATGGCCGGTTCGATGACCGACCAGGGCTCGGGTGTGACCTGGGTCTGGAGGGTTTCGAGCTCACGGACGAACACCGGCGGGAGGATGTCTCTGCGGGTCGAGAGCATCTGTCCGAGCTTGACGAAGGTCACCCCCGCCTCGGCGAGGGATTCCTTGAGCGCTCGTGCGGTCTTGACGTCGCGACCCGGCGAATCCCCTCCGAAGCCGCGCAGCTGGGAGCCGAGCCCGTGCCGCACGGCGATGGACACGACCTGGGCATAGCGGCGGCCGCGGCGACGGCGGGACTTCCACCCGAAGAACAGCGACTGCGGGCTCGGCAGGGATCCGGTCGGAAAGGCCGCTTCGAGCATGACGAGGGCACCGACGCCCAGGGCGAAGATCCACCCGAGGGCGAGCACCATGAACAGCACCGCCACTCCGGGGGAGACGTCGAGACCGTCGACGTTCTGCCCGGTACCGGCGCGGTAGAGATACTGGACGGTCACGGCCACGACGGCGCTCATGACGAGACCGACGGCGAGCGTGCGCGGCCAGCCGGTGGGAACGCCGACGACGCGACGGACCACGGTGGCGGCGAACCACGACTGGAGGAAGAGGAAGACGAGCGCAGCCAGGCTCACCAGCACATATCCGCCGACGTCCAGTGCTTCCATCGATGACTCTCCTGATCCTGTTCGGACTCCCAGCCGTGGGCCGGCCGCTTCTGGCCTTCAGCGTCGGGCTCGAGCGTCGGGCCGTCAGCCGAACATCGTCGAATCGGTCATCTCCAACCTAGTCCGTCGAGTCAGTCCGTGCGCGGCGGATCGAGGAGCCTCCGCCTTCCGGGCAGACCGACCTCACGGGCCCAGATGAGGATCCACACCGCACCGAGGAAGGCGAGCAGTCCCGGGAAGAGCACGCCGAACCGCAGGGTGGTCACGGTGATGATGAGCGACAGCAGCGTCGGCCCGCCGAGTTTGCCGCCGTTGTTGAAGATCGCCCAGATGCCGAGGAACCGCGGCCGCCCGACCGCGGGGGAGAGGTCCGCGCCGATCGTCATGTTCACTCCCGCGCCGAGGCCGTTGCCGAAGGCCATGACCGCGGCGGCGATGACCATCCCGGCAAGATCCGGTTTCGCGACCATGATGACGAACCCGGTGCCGAAGATGGACAGGCACGCGACGAGGGTCGCGACCCGACCGAGGTGATCCTTGATGTACGCGCCGAGGAACATGACGATGAGTTCGAGTCCGGCGCCGAAGGCGATGATGAGCGAGATCGAGGACTTGTGCAGACCGATCTCGACGCCCCACAGCTGGACGACGACCGGTTGGGCGGCGCGAGCCGCCGCCAGTGCGATGATCGTGACGCCGGTGAGGATGACCGATTTCCACCGCACGTCCAGCGGCGGCCGGCGATCCTTCTTCTTCCCCCGCCGAGGAGGGACGACGTCACCATGTGCCGGATCGTTCGCCGCGGCGGGGTCGGTCGCCTCGGTGGGATTCGGAATATCGGTGGGGGAGGGAACGTCATCGTCCGCGCGTGAGGTCGGGGCCGCCTCGGCGCGGTGGGGATGGTCGTCGAAACCGGGGATCTGCGCGATCGGCAGGGTCATGATCGCGATCGCGGCGACGGCGGTGAGGCCTGAGAAGACGAACACGGACCAGATCGGGAAGACGAGCATGAGGCCGGCGCCGATCATCGGTCCGACGAGGTTGCCGACCCGCTGCGTGCCGCCGAGCGCGGTCATCGCCTTGGCGAGGTCGGCCGGTGGCATCACCTCGGCGACGACGGCCTGCCGGGCCAGGCTCCACACATCGGAGACCGGGCCGAAGACCATGAGCGCGAGCGTGTAGATGAGCAGCGAGTACGGCGAATCCCAGATGAAGGCGGCGACGATGGAGCCGAGAACGATGATCGCCGCAATCGTGGCCACGAACATCGCACGAAAATCGCCGAGGCGGTCGATGAGGATCCCCGCCGGCACCGTGGCCGTAAGCGACACGGCCCCCATGATGCCGACGATGGCGGCGGCGAACGCCTGTGTCGACCCCAGCGAGAGCGCCCCGAGCACGAGGATCGGCATGATCGCACCCAGGCCGACGGCGAAGAGGGCGAACGGCACGAGGACCGGCCACAGGATGGGTTTGAGCACATGGCAAGTCTAGTTGGGGTGTGCGTGAGGTGGTCGCGGAGTCCGAGGTGAGAGCGGCCGTGGGTATGCGGATCACCGGGCGGGCCAGCGCGGCGGAATAGCGGAGACGGTTGGGCGGCCATAGAATGTCCGAGCACTCAGTCCGACCGTTGAGGATCCGCATGACCGCACAGAACTCAGCCGAACCTCGACTCCGCCTCAGCCCGATGCGTCCGCGCGACCCGGGCGAAGAGGGTCGGGCCGCTAGCACACTCGAACTCTTCTTCGACCTCGTCTTCGTCATCGCCGTTTCGATCGCGTCCTCACATCTGCATGACACGATCACGGCCGGCCGCCTCGGTGACGGGGTGGTGAGCTATCTGCTCGTGTTCTTCGGGATCTGGTGGGCGTGGATGAACTTCACGTGGTTCGCGACCTCGTTCGACACCGATGACTGGCTCTACCGCGTGCTCACGATCGTGCAGATGGGCGGGGTGCTCATCCTCGCCGCCGGCATCGGGCCGGTCTTCGAGGACCGCGACTTCCGGCTGCTCATCGCCGGCTACGTCCTCATGCGCATCATCATGATCTCGCAATGGCTGCGCGCCTCCCGCGGCGCCGGTCGGGCGCGATGGACGACGATCGTGTATGCGGCAGGGATCGGCATCGTCCAGGTTCTCTGGGTGGCATGGCTGGGCATCGATGATCCCGTGTCCAGTGCTGTGGGCGTCGGTGTGCTCATCCTCGCCGAGGTGGCGGTGCCCGTCATCGCGGAAACGCGCGGCACGACGCCGTGGCACCCCGACCACATCACCGAACGCTACGGCTGCTTCACGATCATCGTCCTCGGTGAGAGCCTTCTGGCCTCGGCGAACACGATCTTCGAGGCCCTCGGCGAAGTCGAGGACATCGTTCCGCTCGTCTCCCTCGGCGTCCTGTGCCTGACCGTCACCGCCTCGATGTGGTGGATCTACTTCTGGCCGCCGCATCACCGCGCGATCGGCAGCCTCGGTGGATCGCTCAAGTACGGCTACGGGCACTATTTCATCTTCGCTGCGGCAGGGGCGTTCTCTGCCGGAGTCGGAGTCGAAGCCGATTCGCAGCTCGGCGCCAGCGCCCTCGACCGAGGGCTGGCGACATTCACGGTCTCGGTGCCGATCGCCGTGTTCGTCCTCGGGGTGTGGGTGCTCGCGATCCGCGCCAACGCCAACGGAGTCGTCAACACCGTCGTTCCGGCCTGCGCTCTGCTCGTCCTTCTCGACCCGATCATCCCGGTCCCGACGTTCCTCACGACGTTCTTCATGGTCATCATCGTCATCACCCTCGTCGTGTTCCCTCCACTGGACGAGAACGGCAAGTCCGCCGCCGAGGCGGTCGTCCGGTGAGTGCGTCAGAACGGCAGACCGTGATAGCGGTCGATGTGCCTCTGCTTGGCGTGGTCGACCCGACGTGACATCTCCGCGGAGTCGACCTGCACGTGCAGGGCCCGGACGCGGCGACGCTCAATGAGCCACAGCGCCAGGCGCAGGACCAGACCCTCGAGGCCGGATGCCCTGGCGCGGGTGTCCTCGCCGCTGTCGACGACGAGCTCCCGGGTCACGGTGACCGTGCGTTCGACGATGCGGCGCTGATGAGATGCCCCGCCGAAATCGGCGAGAGGTGGGCGGATGGGTGCGGTGAGAGTGCTCATGATGGGGTTTCCTCTCCATCGGTCAGGGGGAAGGCGTTGAACTGGATCTGCACCGGGCGGGAGCCCGGATCATTGCGGCCGCGGTACTTGTTGATGAAGGTCATAGTGGTCCTTTCGAACTCGGCGGCGATCTCAGCGAGTTGTTCCTTCGTCAGGCGCAGATTGCTCGTCTCGCTGACCGAGGCTGCGATCCACGACTTCGGCATCCGCTGGCCGTCATAGGCGGCATCGATGAAGTGTTCGAAGTTGCGCTGCGCATTGCGCACGAACTCTCGGTTGACATAGGAGGAAGCCGTCCGTGCCGACGGGTCGAGTTCGCGCTCAGGGCCCGGCACCTTCATGGCCCCGGGGATCCTCTCCCACCACTTCTCTCGCCCGCTCCGTCCGCCCTCGACCTCGCGGATGAGCTGGTGCCGAGCGAGCTGACGCAGGTGGTAGCTCGTTGCCCCGGATGATTCGCCGAGGCGCTTGGCCAGGCCTGTCGCCGTCTGCGGACCCTGCGTGGACAGGGCATCGTAGATCGCCATCCGCAGGGGATGGGCCAGCCCCTTGAGGGCCGAGGTGCTGATCTCACGGACGCCATCGGGATGGGTGATCTCGTGAGTGGCGTCGCGTCCGGTGTCCTCGCTCATAGTGCAAAGATACGCTTGCAAAGAAGTCTTTGCAATACTTTCTTTGGATTATGTTCAGGCCATCGGCTGAGGCCTCGACGCGGCCAGGTCGATCGGGCTGAACGTCGGAGCCCGGCGCAGATGTGCCGGAGTCCGCCGCGAATGCGCCGGGTTCCCTATCGGTTCGTCTCTGAAAGTGGCACGCTGGAGTCATGGTTTCTCAGAGCGTCGTCCCATTTCACAGTGTCGTTCCGCCCTACCTTCTCGATGCGATCGCCGAGCGCGGCACCGAGCGATTTCCGAAGGCCGCGGCCGCCGCGGCCAGCTGCCGGATGTCCGACGAGAGCTGTCGGAACCTGCGCTTGGCCGGACTGCGCTATACCCCTCCGGCCGATCTCGGCAGAGACGAATCCGCGCTCGCCCCACCCGCTCCGGCGGGCCTGCAGCGCCTCGTCCACGATGCGCAGAACACCGAGGTGCTGCCCGGCGAACTCGTCCGCTCCGAGGGCGAAGAGCCCGTCGACGATGAGCCGGTCAACGAAGCCTATGACGGGCTCGGTGCTTCGTATTCGCTGTTCTCCGAGGTGTTCGGGCGCGATTCGCTCGATGGTGCGGGAATGCCGCTCATGGCCAGCGTCCACTATGGCAAGGACTACGACAACGCCTTCTTCGACGGCCGCCTCATGGTCTTCGGCGACGGCGACGACGAAGTGTTCACCGGGTTCACCGGTTCGCTGTCGATCATCGGCCACGAGCTCTCCCACGGTGTCATCAGCCACACCGCCGACCTCGAGTACTTCGGCCAACCGGGAGCGCTCAACGAGCACTGCGCCGATGTCTTCGGCGCCCTGACCCAGCAGCACGACGCGGGACAGAATGCTGAGGACGCCGACTGGCTCATCGGTGCCGGAATCTTCACCCCCGAGGTGACCGGCCGTGCTCTGCGCTCCATGATCGAACCCGGCACGGCCTATGACGACGACGTCCTCGGCAAGGATCCCCAGCCGGCGCATATGGACGATTTCGTCACCACCGATTCCGACAACGGCGGGGTCCACCTCAACTCCGGGATCCCGAACCGGGCCTTCGCGCTCGCTGCCACCGCCGTGGGCGGCCCGGCCTGGGAAAGCGTCGGACAGGTCTGGTACTCCGTCCTCACAGGAACTGAGATCACGCAGCGCACCGAATTCGCGGAGTTCGCAGAACTCACCATCGCCGAGGCGGCCGACCAGTTCGGAGCCGGATCCGACGTTCACGATGCGATCGTGTCCGGGTGGGAGACCGTGGGCATCTCCCACGCGGGTTCGGCCCGCGGAAACCAGGGGAGCAGCTGGTGAACGAGAAGCCGGCCGAGGGGTTCGGGCACCTGCTCGTCGAACGCTCGGGCGGGATCGGCGGGATGCTGCTCGTCTGGGACGTCGACATCGACGCAAGCACCCGGCGTGATGACCTGGGCCCGCGCATCGCCGAACTTCCCTGGTCGAACAGCAGCCAGAGTGCCGATGCGCCGCATACGACGGGGGCCGACCGTTTCGCCTACCTCATCGAGAGCCGGTACGGGCGAGTCCGCTTCGGTGAGTCGCAGATGCCGCCGGAATGGAAGCAGCTCGTCGACGATGTGCGGGAAGTCGCCGAACCACAGAGGCGGCAACCCGGCTGACCCCTATGCTGGAGGTCATGACCGATACCAACCATGACCCGGGCAGCGACGCTCGGACGACGGCCGAGAAGAACGAACGCGACCTCGAAGCCGGGGTCCACACCGACCTCAGGGAGTCGATGACCTACGGGTCGTACCTCGACCTCGACCGGCTCCTGAACGCCCAACACCCCGTCAGCAGCCCCGAGCACCACGACGAGCTGCTCTTCATCATCCAGCACCAGACCACGGAGCTGTGGTTCCGGCTCGTCATCCACGAACTCCTCGACGCCCGGCGACTCATCGCCGCCGATGAGCTGCAGACCGCGCTCAAGCGCATCGCCCGGGTCAAACACATCCAGAAGACCCTGACCGAGCAGTGGTCTGTCCTCGCCACTCTGACGCCGAGCGAATATGTCGGGTTCCGCGACCAGCTCGGCCGTGCCTCCGGTTTCCAGTCCTGGCAGTACCGGGCCGTGGAGTTCCTGCTCGGCAACAAGAATCGGGCCATGCTCCCGGTCTTCGACGGTGAGCCCGAGGCGCGTGCGGCCCTGGAGCAGTATCTGGAGGAACCGAGCATCTACGACGAGTTCCTCGCCTGCCTGGCCCGGCGCGGTCTTCCGGTGCCGCAGCGGCTCCTCGACCGAGACAAATCGGTCGCCCACACCTTCGACGAGGAACTGTGCGATGTCTTCCGCATCATCTACGAGAACCCGCAGAAGTACTGGCAGGAATACGAGAGCTGCGAAGAGCTCGTCGACCTCGAGGAGAACTTCCAGATCTGGCGCTACCGGCACATGCGCACTGTGCTGCGGATCATCGGCATGAAACGCGGAACGGGTGGTTCGAGCGGCGTCGGATTCCTGCAGAAGGCGCTCGATCTCACGTTCTTCCCCGAGCTCTTCGACATCCGCACCGGCATCGAGAACGGACCCGGCATCAGCCCCGACGGGATCTGAGCAGCACCTTCAGCCGAGAAGCAGGCTCTTCACCTGCGGGAAGAACGGGGAGTCGGGGTCGATGACATCGGCATGGTTCGCCCCCGGCAGCTCGGTCAGGGCCGCGGGGAAGACACGAGAGAATTCGACGTCGACGGTGGCATCGGCGTCCCCGTGGATCGAATGCACGTCGACGCGTGCCGGGATGAGGGCCGCCCGTGACCTGGGATCGTGGCGCAGGTAGGCTTCCATATCGACTTCCGGCCGCACACCCATATAGTCGAGGACTGCCCCATCGCCGAGGTTGCCCTCGACCTCCCGCAGCAGATCGGTCACCGGTGCCAGAGGACGCAGACGGATCCGGGGTCCCTCCGCGGGCAGATGCGAGGCCCAGGCGAGGACGAGGCAGCCACCGGCCGAATGGCCCGACACGACCAGATTCTCCCGCGCCCGCTCGCTCACACCCCACCGCGGCAGTTCGGCGCACACCGACTCGATGGCCGCGGTGACATCGTCGAGCAGGAGCGGCTGACCGCCGAGTCTGCGGTACTCGACGGAGGCGACGAGCACTCCGGACTCGGCCAGCGCCCGAGCCAATGGTCGGGCATGGGACAGATCGGTGCGGGGTCGGAAGTAGCCTCCGTGAACGAAGATGACCGTCGCCGAGGCGGTCGCCGGGTCACCATAGACCTCGACGAACTGCTCGGGGGCCTCCCCGTAGGCGTGCCGGAACGCCGGAGCCAGGTCGGTCCCGGCGGCAGAGAGTCCGGGGATGCGCACGGATTCGACGCTCATCCTTCGGAACCCCGAGGTGCGTTCACCCCACCAGCGTCGGCGTCGCCTGCGCGGGTTTCGCCCGAGCCGGTCCGGCCGGCAGTGCCCGCTTCGTCGGTGGCGTCGGCCTCGCCGTTCTCCCGGGCACGGTCGACCTCACGCGAGCGTTCGACGAGGTCACGGACGCGGGTGAGCTCCGACAGCTTCGGGTCGAGGGTGTCACCGGAGGACTGCCCGCGCAGTCGGCGACCGACCCACGGGGCCAGGTACTCACGGGCCCACCGCGACTCCTCGCTCATCACTTCTCGGATCGCCCGCGTCGGACGTGCCGGAACTCCGAAGCCCTTGGCCGGCAGTGAGCGGCCGCTCTCAAGCGTGGCCAGAGCCTGCTCGGCGACGAGGTGGTGACCCTTCGTCGACAGGTGGATGCGGTCATCGGCCCACATCTCCGCGGCGTAGAGCGACCGCAGCCCCCACAGGTCGACCATATGGCAGCCGTGCCGCTGCGCGATCGACCACAGATGGGCGTTGTAGATTCCCACGCGCGGACGCACCGCACGGATGAGCGGGGTGCTGAACTCGGTATCGAAGCCATTGCACATGAGCACCTCGATGCCGGCCTCACGCATCGCGATCACGGCGCGTTCGAACTTCGCGGCCAGGGCATCGATATCGGCCTTCGGACGCAGGCAGTCATTGCCTCCGGCGCACAGGCTCACGAGGTCCGGCTTCATCTCGAGGACCTGCGGCACCTGGTCATCGACGATGCGGTCGAGCAGACGCCCCCGGATGGCCAGATTGGCATAGGACAGGTCCGGACTGCCCACCGACGACTCGGTGAGCATGAGAGCGAGCCGGTCGGTCCAGCCGCGGTACCGGTCCTCGACCCTGGGGTCGGGATCCATCAGACCCTCACTGAACGAGTCTCCGATTGCGACGTATGAGGTGATCGGCTCAAGCATCAGGGATCCTTCTCTCTTCGTGCGACTCATCCAGACTATACGCCGGGCCCGACTCGGCCTACCCCGCGGTAGCCCCCATTACTACCTGACGGCGGCCCAGCAACCTCGCGCCAGGTTGCTGGGCCGCCGTCAGGTAGCAATTGGGGAGGGAAGAAGGTGAGAACGCGCCCCGTCGGAAGCCTCCCGCCAACGCGGCGAACGGCCCCGAGGTCACCCCGCCGAAACCTTGGGTGGCGTACACTCGACACCGCAGCCAGACGTCGTCGCCGACCCCCTCGCTAGGAGCAGAATGTATCGGTCAGTCCCGGTCCCCGCAGCCACAGATTTCGTCATCGCGAACGCGCGGATCGTGCCCGTGGCCGATGCGTCCGGGAACCGTGCCGAGGCGATCGAATCCGGCACGCTGACGGTCAGGGACGGCCGTATCACCGAGGTGGCCCCCGGCTCCGTGGACACCTCATCCCTCCCCGCGGACACCGAGGTCATCGACGCCGGCGGACGCTGGGTCCTGCCCGGTTTCATCGAAGCCCACGGCCACCTCGGCGTGCATGAGGACGGTGAAGGCTGGTCCGGTGACGATACGAACGAGATGACCGATCCCAACGGGGCGGGCCTGCGCGCGCTCGACAGTATCGACCCCACCGATCTCGGATTCAAGGATGCGCTGCGTGGGGGTGTCACCTCGGCGCTTATCAAACCCGGTTCCGGCAATCCCATCGGCGGTCGCACCGCCTTCCTCAAGACCTGGGGTCGGATCGTCGATGAAATGCTCGTGACGCAGGATCTGTCCGTGAAGTCCGCACTCGGCGAGAACCCGAAACGCGTGTACGGGGAGAAGAAGGTCACCCCATCGACGAGGATGGGCACCGTCAAGATCATCCGCGACGCCTTCGTCGAAGCGCGGAACTACCAGGCCAACCGTGCGCAAGCCGAAGCCGACGGCACCCCGTTCGACCGCGACCTGGTCAAGGAGACCCTGGCCGACGTCCTCGACGGCAAGCTCGCCTGGGACCAGCACTGCCACCGTGCCGACGATATCGCCACCGCCATCCGCCTGTCCGAGGAATTCGGCTACCGCCTCGTCATCAACCACGGGACCGAGGGCCACAAGATCGCCGACTTCATCGCCGCCAAGGGCATCGACGTCATCCTCGGACCCCTGATGACCTCCCGGTCGAAGGTCGAACTGCGCGACCGCACCCTGGCCACCGCGGCCTCCCTCGCCGAGGCGGGAGTGCGCATCGCTCTGACCACCGACCATCCGGTCATCCCGATCAACTTCCTCATCCACGAAGCCTCGCTGGCCGTGAAGGAAGGCCTCGACCCGATCGTCGCGATCGAAGCGCTGACGATCAATCCGGCCGCGATTTTCGGCCTCGAGGACCGCCTCGGCTCCTTGGCCGTGGGCCGTGACGCCGATATCGTCATCTGGTCCGGCGATCCGCTCGATCTGAACTCCCGCGCCGAGACCGTCTTCGTCTCCGGCCGGCGCGTCTTCGACTACGACGCCGCCTCAGGAACCGCGCACATCGCCGACCCGCTCGGCCCGACACTCATCAGCGAGCCGTGAGCGACAGAGAACTCGAGGACGCCACCACCACCGAGGTTCGGGTCGAGGACCCGACTGAACCGGGCCCTGTCCGCGGTTCGTCCCCGGCCCCGGTCTCCGGCGGCAATCCGGAGGCCGGATCTCAGGCCCTGCGCGAGCTGCTCGAGCGCACCCGACTGCAGCGACTTGCCGAACTGCGGGACTCCTCACCGGAGCCCCAACCCGAGGACATCGCCAAGGCCGCGGCGGCGAAGGCGGCGAAGTCCGAGCGCAGCGGCGGGCGGTCGAAGTCCCGCACCGACCACCTCGGTGCGTCTCAGCGCATCGCCCAGAAGGTTGCTCGGCGCACCGTGGGCAAACTCGTCTCCGGTACGACGGAGAACACGCAGCCGGTGCCGATCGTCACCGCGCTCAAGGGCACCCCGTACCAGGCACCCGTGCAGGCGAATGAGCCGAGCGAAGACGAAGCCCGGATGATCCTCGACCTCGCCGCCGATATCGCGGCGATGATGATGCGCGCCGGTGCCGGCACCAGCGATGTCGAGGTCTCCGTCATCGCCGCGTGCACCGCCTGCGGTCTGGCCACCGTCGAGGTCGATCTGACCTCGAACACCCTCGTCGTGCACTATTCGACCTCGGACGGACGTCTGCTGACGGTGATGCGGGTCAACCGCGGTGAGTCCACGCATTTCGCGAAGCTCGCTTCGGTGCACAAGCTCGTCACCGACCTCGTCGACGGGCGTCTGGAATTCCACGAGGCACGCAGTCGTCTCGACGCGATACGCACGCAGCGGCGGCCGTTCCCCGAATGGTTCACCACCGGTGCCTGGGGCTTCATGGTCGGTGCCCTCGTCCTGCTGCTCGGGGGAGGCCCGATCGCGATTCCCCTGGGCATCACGATGGCCATCGTCGTGTTCCAGTTCGGCAAGCTGCTCGGTCGCACCCACCTGCCGTCGTTCTTCACCACGGCGCTGCAGGCCGCCTCGGCGACGCTCATCGCCACCATCGCCGGCGACGTGGGCATCATCGCCTCACCGCAGTACCTCGTGGCTGCCGGAATCGTTCTGCTGCTGCCGACGCAGTCGCTCTATTCGGCGGTTCAGGATGCGCTGACGAACTTCCCGCTGACCGCGGCCGGGCGCGTGGTCGGGGTGTTCATGACTCTGGCCGGCATCGTCTCCGGCATCGCTCTGGGAATCGTGTGCGGTCAGGCCATCGGGCTCAGTCATATCGAAGTGCTCGTGCCGAAGACGAGCCCGCATGTGGTCACGGCGATCCTGTCGATGGTGGCAGCGGCCGTGGTGGCGATGTCGGGTGCGGTGGCGATGTCGGCCAGGCGCCGGTTCATCCTGCCGGCGGCGCTCGTCGGCCTCGCTTCGCACATCACGATGATGTCGCTGACACTGTTGGACGTCGACAATGTGCTTGCCAGCCTGCTGGCGGCCACCGTCACCGGATTTCTGTCGCGGCCGCTGGCGCTGCGGCTGGGAGCGCCGGCGATCGTGCTCATGATCCCCGGCATCTACACCCTGCTGCAGGGACTGTCGATCTTCACCGCCGTCTATCAGATCGCGTCGGAGTCGGAGAACGTCTCCTTCGCCGTGGGTCTGTCCTCGCTGTTCACCGCGATCCTGGCGAATGCGGCGCTCGCAGTCGGCGCTGTGCTCGGCAGCTATCTGGCGCTGCCGCTGAAGAACCTCAAGAGCCGGAGCTCGGCCGAGGAGAAGGTCGAAGAGGTGCGCAGCGGCGAGACCTCGACCTCTGTCATCGACTCGGTGCAGCCCGGTGGCGCGAAGACCCAGTCGAGTGGATCCGGGGGAGCGAAGGCTCAATCGGGCGAGTCCGGAGGCGCGAAGACGCAGTCGAGTGGGCCCGGAGGAGCGGGGGCCTCGGACGAGGCCGACACCGGTCCGATTCAGATCTGATCCGGGCTCACCATCAATTTGGACTCAGACCTGATCCGGCAGAGCCCAATCGATCGGGTCGATGCCCTTCTGGGCGAGCAACTCATTCGTGCGCGAGAACGGTCGCGAGCCGAAGAACCCCCGCCGTGCCGACAGAGGTGAAGGATGCGCGGATTCGATGATGGCCACCTCGGCGTTCCCTGATGTCAGCAGGGGAGCGAGGTTCCGGGCATCGCGGCCCCAGAGGATCGCAACAAGCGGCTGATCGCGTTCGATCAGCGCGGTGATTGCCCGTTCCGTGATCTCCTCCCATCCTTTGCCGCGGTGGGAGGCGGGTTCGCCGGGGGAGACGGTGAGGGCGCGGTTGAGCAGCATGACTCCCTGGCGTGACCAGGCGCGCAGGTCCCCGTGCGCGGCCGGCGGAATCCCGAGGTCGGACTCGAGTTCCTTGTAGATGTTGCCCAGCGACCGCGGCAGGGGACGGACATCGGGGTCGACGGCGAATGACAGGCCGATGGCGTGGCCGGGCGTCGGATAGGGGTCCTGGCCGACGATGAGGACCTTGACCTCGGACAGCGGTTCGGCGAAGGCGCGGAAGACGAAGTCCCCGGAGGGCAGGTAGGCGCGGCCGGCGGCGATCTCGTCGCGGAGGAAGTCGCCCATCGAATGGATGCGCTCCTCCACTCCGGCCAGGGCGTTCGCCCAGTCGGGGGACATGATCTCGGTCATCGGAGGCGTCGACGTCATGGGCACGAGTGTAGCGATGCACTATGGTCGGCGCCGCCTCGGCGAGGGTGGGAATCGACCTGCGCGCACGTGCACGGAGCGCAGAGCGGGTGTGCGCGATCGCCTACCGAACCGGTGTATTGCCGTTCGGCGCTACGCGTTATGCTCAGCCTAAGGAGTTCATCGTTGAACGAAAGGACCGAAATGTCGGAATTCCCAGAGGCCAAGAACTGGAAGATGCTCATCGGCGGTCAGTGGGTCGACGCCGCTGACGGCGACACCACCGATGTCATCACCCCGATCGACCGCAACGTCGTCATCGCCAAGGTGCCCAACGGCAAAGAGGCCGACGCCGACCGCGCCGTCAAAGCCGCACGGAAGGCCTTCCCCGAGTGGGCGGCCCTTCCGTTCAAAGAACGCCAGAAGAAGCTTCTGGCCTGTGCCGATGCGCTCGAAGCCGCTTCGGAGGAGCTCGCCCAGCTGACCGCTCTCGACACCGGCAACGCGATCCGCACCCAGGCTCGCCCGGAGACGATCATCCTGGCCGACCTGTTCCGCTACATGGGCGGCGTCGCCGGCGAAGTCAAGGGCAACACCCTGCCCGCCGGAGACAAGCAGCTCCAGTACACCAAGCGCGTGCCCCTGGGTGTCGTCGCCGGCATCCTGCCGTGGAACTCGCCGCTGATGATCGCCGCCTTCAAGACCCCCGCCGCGATCGCCGCCGGCAACACGATCGTCCTCAAATGCGCCGAGGATGCACCGCTGACCATCCTCAAGATGGCCGAGATCATCGCCGACATCCTCCCTGCCGGTGTGCTCAACGTTGTCACCGGCAAGGGCTCGGTCATCGGTGAGGCCCTCAACGTCCACCCCGACGTCGACAAGGTCTCATTCACCGGATCGACGAGCGTCGGCCGTCACGTCGCCGAGCTGGCCGGTGGTCGACTCGCACATTCGTCGATGGAGCTCGGCGGCAAGTCCCCGAACATCATCTTCCCGGACTCGAACGACGACGACACCCTCGAGCAGGTGCTGCTGTCCACCCGCTTCGCCCGCCAGGGCCAGTCGTGCACCATGGGCTCGCGCCTGTTCCTCCACGAAGACATCTACGACGATTTCCTGTCCAAGCTCGTCGACGCGGTGTCGAAGATGAAGGTCGGCGACCCCCGCGATGAATCCACCGACATCGGCTGCATCATCAACCAGAAGCAGTACGACCAGGTCGCCAGCTACATCGAGATGGGCAAGGCGATGGACGGCGTCGAGATCGCCTATGACGGCTCCGATTCGCTGGAAGTCGGCGAACCCGGCTTCTACCACGCGCCCGTGATCTTCTCGAAGGCGAAGAACGACTGGCAGACCAGCCGCGAAGAGATCTTCGGCCCCGTCCTCTCCGTCATCCCGTGGAAGGACATCGACGAGGTCATCGATATGGCCAACGACTCCGACTTCGGTCTCGCGGCCTTCGTCTTCACCAAGGATGTGGACGCAGCCCTGACCATGGCCAACCGCATCGAGTCCGGCTGGGTCCAGGTCAATCAGGGCGGCGGCCAGCTGGCCGGTCAGTCCTACGGCGGCATGAAGACCTCGGGCTTCGGCCGCGAGGCATCGCTGGAAGGGATGCTCGAGGGATTCACCCAGATCAAGCAGGTCAACATCCGCATCCGCTGATCCTTTTCCCCGCCGAGGCGGGTCTGCCCTCGCGGTCGAACGCGGGGTCGACCCGATCCTGGCGATCGGGTCACCCGGTCCGCCGAGGCGGCCCCGCCTCGGCGAAGGTCGTTCCCTTCACCCCGTCGTCATGGTCACCGATCCGGTGCCGTGCGGCGGGGTGGTGCGGTTAGTTGGGGACTGACTTGGGCCGTTCGGGGACCGACCTCCCATCCGCGGCGGCGCGCCGGAAATTTCAGTACCGCCGATCGGGCGATAATATAGAAGCACAGACACCTCTCGAAGGAGCACAACCTCTATGCCGCCGAACGACGACACCTCAGAACTGAGCGAGCTCGAGGTGGCCGTTTTGGAGTTCGAGCGGCGGTGGTGGAAATACGGAGGCGCCAAGGACCACGCGATCCGTGAGCGCTTCGATATGTCAGCCACCAGCTACTTCCAGATACTCAACTCGCTTCTCGACAACCCTGCAGCTCTGGCCAGCGACCCCATGCTGGTCAAGCGCCTTCGCCGAATCCGCAGCACGCGGCAGAGCGAACGCGCCCAAGCCCGCGTCTCGAGGTAGACATGACCGACGAATTCGACGAGATCGAGCCCGGACGGCGCAGCGGTGCCCATCGACAGGAGTCCGCGGCGTCGTCGAACATCGGTGCCATCTCGCTGGTCATCATCCTCGCCCTGGTCGCCGTGCTGCTGGTCGTGGCCGCCATCAACATCATCTTCTCCTCGATGGGCAATCCCGAGTCGAAGATCGCCGACCCTCCGGCCTCCGAATCGGCGTCGGCCGAACCCTCGCCGAGTGAGAGCGAGGTCAGCGTCGCAGACGACTCGATCACCGTCGACGTCCTCAACGGCTCCGGCGTCTCCGGTGCTGCGAAGAAGTTCTCCGAGGCGGTCGAGGAGAAGGGCTGGAAACTCGGGCAGGTCGGCAACTATTCGACGAACCTCACTGATTCGACCGTGTACTACAACGGCGAAGAGAACGCGTCCCAGGCCAAGCTCGTCGCCAAGTCGCTGGGAGTCTCTGCCACGGAGGCCTCGTCCGACTTCGAAGCCGACGTCACCGTCGTCATCTGTTCGGACATCGCCGATCGCGGACCCGAGTCCAGCGAAGGCGGGGACTCGGAGTGATCCTATGCGGTTCGGCGGCGCGGCAGCGCAGCTGAGTCGGCGGGATCGGTTCGGGCTCGGCCGCTTCGGTCGTAAGGGCATGAGTCGGCGGGACTCCTCGGTTGCGGTCGGGTCGTGACCGTGCGGGCCGCCTCGGCGAATTTCTGACCGAACGGTCTGATTTCATTCGCCGCGATCCCTGCTGTGAACTGGGCAGAAACCCTTAGATAACGAATCTATAACAGTGCTGAACCACTCTAGGCGGGATGCGTGCCTGCGGTAGAGTTGCAACAGCTAGGCAAGCACAGCACCTTGTGTTCTATTCGTGCTTCACCGAGATTATTCTCTAGAGGTCAATGAGAGAAGTCGCGGGGTCAGTTGAGTTTTACTAGCTTCCGTATCTCGGGTGGGGTCATCTGATCGCGGCTGCGATGCGGGATTTCAATGGCACTGCACTGTATGGAGAAGTAATGGCACAAGGTACCGTCAAGTGGTTCAACGCTGAAAAGGGCTATGGATTCATCACCCTCGAAGGCGACAACCAGGACGTGTTCGTTCACTGGAGCGCAATCCAGATGGACGGCTACCGCTCTCTCGAAGAGGGCCAGCAGGTTCAGTTCGAAGTTGGAGAAGGACAAAAGGGTCCTCAGGCGGAGTCCGTCACCCTCCTCTGAGACTGGCTGCTGTCAGCACAGTTTTCTGATCCGCTGCGGCGGGGCGTCGGAACGGCTTTCGGGCCGACCGGCACCAATCGCACGGGGGAAGCGCCGAGCAGGCAACTGCTCGGCGCTTTTCAGTGCCAGCGCGAGGGAGTGGCTGCTGGCGGGGTGCCTGCGGGGGGAGAGCCGGCGGGCGGGGGTGCCTGTGGAGGTAGTGCCTGCGGGGGGGAGAGCCGGCGGGGCCCTCGGCGCCTCGTGTCCATTTGATGCCTGCGACTTGCTGGATCAATCGACGTAATTGACCACCTTGTTTCGTATTGCTCACGTTCCTCGGTGTGTTTTTCAGAGTAGACAGTACCGAAAGCCTGGAGTGCGGACGGGGAGGCCTCTGGAGTCGACCTGCGGGCCGCGGTCGGAGCCTATTCGCAGGCTCGGGGCACCAGCGGCGGGCAGGATCTGAGGCCCGCGCCACCGCCGCCTGCGCCACTTGCACCGCCGCCTGCGCCACCTGCGCCAAGCGTTTCGCGCTGGGCCGAACTGCCCTCCCCGACTCCTTCGCGCGCCGCCAGCTCGCGGATCCGAACTGTCCTCGCCCATCTTGGCGGGCGACAAATATTTGCACTCGCATGGGGAGAGTGCTAAATCTAGTACTGGTGAAAACCGATGGGTTCCCACCAGTCGTCTCGAGAGCGTGGTCCATATGTGGAATGGAACATGCGGACACACTCTCTGCCGTCGCGGGCGTTGATGACTGCTCTGGATTCCCACTCCACTCCATCAGGGAGGATCTAAGCCACTATGGCAAAGATGATTGCATTCGACGAAGAAGCTCGTCGAGGACTCGAAGCTGGCCTCAACCAGCTTGCGGACGCGGTCAAGGTGACCCTTGGACCCCGCGGTCGCAATGTCGTGCTCGAAAAGCAGTGGGGCGCACCGACCATCACCAACGATGGCGTCTCCATTGCCAAGGAGATCGAACTCGAGGACCCCTACGAGAAGATCGGCGCCGAACTCGTCAAGGAAGTCGCCAAGAAGACTGACGACGTCGCAGGTGACGGAACCACCACCGCTACCGTGCTCGCACAGGCCCTCGTCCGCGAGGGCCTGCGCAACGTGGCAGCCGGTGCTGATCCGCTCAGCCTCAAGCGCGGCATCGAGAAGGCCGTTGAGGCCGTCACGAACGTGCTGCTGAACAACGCCATCGACATCGAGACCAAGGAACAGATCGCCGCCACCGCTGGCATCTCCGCCGGAGATCCTGCAATCGGCGAACTGATCGCCGAGGCCATCGACAAGGTCGGCAAGGAAGGCGTCGTCACCGTCGAGGAGTCCAACACCTTCGGACTCGAGCTCGAACTGACCGAGGGTATGCGCTTCGACAAGGGCTACATCTCCGGTTACTTCGTCACCGACACCGATCGCCAGGAAGCTGTCCTTGAGGATCCCTACATCCTCATCGTCAACTCCAAGATCTCGAACGTGAAGGATCTGCTGCCCGTCCTCGAGAAGGTTCAGCAGTCCAACAAGCCGCTGTTCATCATCGCCGAAGACGTCGAGGGCGAAGCCCTGGCCGTCCTGGTGCTGAACAAGCTCAAGGGCACCTTCAAGTCCGTGGCCGTCAAGGCTCCGGGCTTCGGTGACCGTCGCAAGGCTCAGCTCGCCGACATCGCCATCCTCACCGGTGGCCAGGTCGTGTCCGAGGAAGTCGGGCTCAAGCTCGACAGCGTGACCACCGATCTGCTGGGCACCGCCCGCAAGGTCGTCATCACCAAGGACGAGACCACCATCGTCGAGGGCGCCGGAGACGCCGAGGAGATCGCCGGACGGGTCGCTCAGATCCGCGCCGAGATCGAGAACTCAGACTCCGACTACGACCGTGAGAAGCTGCAGGAACGTCTGGCCAAGCTGGCCGGCGGTGTTGCAGTCATCAAGGCCGGAGCCGCCACCGAGGTTGAGCTCAAGGAAACCAAGCACCGCATCGAAGACGCCGTGCGCAACGCCAAGGCTGCTGTGGAAGAGGGAATCGTCGCCGGTGGCGGCGTCTCGCTCATCCAGGCTGGCAAGGCCGCATTCGCCGACCTCGCACTCGAGGGAGACGAGGCCACCGGTGCCAACATCGTCAAGGTTGCCATCGAAGCCCCGCTGAAGCAGATCGCCACGAACGCCGGCCTCGAAGCCGGTGTGGTCGCCGACAAGGTCGCCAACCTCGAAGCCGGATTCGGTCTCAACGCCGCAACCGGTGAGTACGAGGACCTGCTGGCCGCCGGCATCAACGACCCGGTCAAGGTGACCCGCTCTGCTCTGCAGAACGCCGCCTCGATCGCCGGTCTGTTCCTCACCACCGAGTCGGTCGTCGCCGACAAGCCCGAGAAGGCCGCCGCAGGTGCAGACGCAGCTGCCGGTATGGACGGAATGGGTGGAATGGGCGGCATGGGCTTCTGATAGCCACCGCTTGTTCGATCGGCCGTGCCGGTGCCCGCAGGGGTGCCGGCACGGCCGTTCTCGTGCTGCGACTCCCGGATCCCGGCCCGATGGTCAGATCGTTCACGCGGACGTGTCCGCTCGTCGTGAGTCGGCGACCACCATCGCCGAGGCGGCCCGCCGACCCGTTGTTCCGCAGCCTCGCCCCGCATAGGCTGGACCCATGACCTTCACCGGAACCGATTCCTGCGGAAACAGTCCGAAGAACGTCTTCGTCGCGACGTTCGAGGAGAATCTCTTCAACGGCGACAGAGAAGCACTCAACGAGGTGATCGCCGACGACTGCGTGCTGCAGATCGTCCACGCCTCTGACGTTGAAACCCACACGGGTATGGACGCCGTCGTCGAGGCGCTGTTGAAGTTGTCCGGCCAGTCTCACGAGGTCGGTCACCTCGAAGCTGCGGTCACCCACGGCAAGGCCGCGGCCGCATGGGGATACTGGCAGGCCGAGGCCGACGGCGACGACCTGCGGCACTTTTCGCACACGATGTGGTTCACCACGCACAAAGCTCAGGACTTCGGGCAGATGAGAATCTTCCAGGTCTGAGCCAGATCGGGACCTGTCAGATCCGGATCTTCCAAGCCTGAGCCAGAACAGGGTCCGCTGGACCTGAGCTGTGCCCTCAGTCCCAGGGGTTATCGCGGTTGTAGCGGCGATGCGACCGGTGCCGGTCCCGCTCTTCCCGGCGTGAGATCTGTCCGGGAGAGTACGGCGGATGGGACGGATGCGGCGGTTGCAGGCCTGTGCCGAAGTCGGCTTCATAGTCCCGCTCGGGGGCTTCGCCCTCTTCGAGCTGTCGCTTGGCCTCAGCATCCCCGAGCTGGGCCCGAGCTCTGCGGGTGAGCTCCTTCTTCCGATTGCGGATGATCTCGTCCTTACGTGCGATGTGCCCTAAACCGCCGAGCAGCGAGGGAATGATGACGAAGATCGGCCAGAAGAAGATGAACCCTCCAGATGCGATCGATGAGATCGCCCAGATCGCCAGCACGATCCCGACTGGCCCGGCGACTGCACCCAGCAGTGACCGGCGCACCCGGTCCCGGTAGTACTTCTGCGCCGCGGCATCGATCTGCTCCGGCGTGATCGGCACTCGCTCTGCCTCGAGGCGAGCCAGGGCCTGCGCGCGACCTGCGTCGTCGAGCCTGCCAGGTTCGACCTCGGCCGGATCGGCGAGGACGAGATCCTCGATCAGCGCTGGTACTTCACCGAGCGTCTTGATCTTCGCAGCCGCCTCGGTGCGTTCATCGAACTCCTCAACGTCGAGCTGACCGAGGGCATAACCCTCCGAGAGGACATCACTGACGACCGCGCGATCGGCATCAGAGGCCCGGACCTGCCCATACGATCGGGGATCTGCGCTGAACCGCGACCAGAGGGGACTGGCGTTCATGGTGAATACTCTAACCCCGCGGTCAGCGGTGAGACTGAGGATCAGCCGGGAATCGGGCTGGACTAGACTCGATCGAGTGGAACCCGTCGTCGTGCTCATCCTCTTCGCCGTGTTCCTCGGCGCATTGTCCCAACGCGTCACCGGGATGGGATTCGGCTTGGTCAGCGGCCCTTTCCTCGTTCTCCTCCTCGACCCGTTCAGCGGCGTCATCCTCGTCAACATCTGCGGAATCGTCGCCTCATTCTCCGTCTTCGTCCGCACCTTCGCCGAAGTGGAATGGCCGCCCTTCCGACACCTTGCCTTGGGAGCGGTGATCGGCACCATCCCCGGCGCACTGCTGTCGTCATCGCTGCCCACCCCACTGCTGCAGATCCTCATCGGCGCACTCATCGTCGTCTCCCTCATCAGTTCGCTGACCTTGGGGAAGCTGGGGCGGACGATTCCCGCGAACGGCGGCACACGGCTGACGGCCGGGCTCTTCTCCGGGGCGATGTCCGCCGCGGCAGGAGCCGGGGGACCGGCGGTGAGCGCCTACGCAGTGCTGACGAACTGGGAACAACGGTCGTTCGCGGCCACCCTGCAGCCGTTCCTCGTCGTCGGGACCGCCTCGGCGGTGGTGATGAAGGTGATCATCGACGGAGGGACCTGGCCGCATCTGGAACTCGGAGTCTGGATCGGACTCGGACTCGTCCTTGTGGCGGGCCTCGCCGGAGGAGATTGGCTCTCCCGACATATCGACGTGAGCGCAGCGCGGATCGGGATGCTGGTCCTCGCATTCGGGGGCGGGATCGCGGCCTTGGTCAAAGGTCTTGTGGCCCTCGTCTGAGGCGGTGGCGCTCGTCTGAAGAGGTGGCGCATAGGCCGTCTGAGACGGTGGTACGCGGGGCGATGACCGGTGCCGTCTGACCTGCGCACACCGGTGTCGCATGATCTCGTGCAGCGGTCTTCCACCGCCTGGGTCTGAGCCGTCGTCGACGGTCAGGGACTGAGCGGATGTGGGGCACAGGCTCAGACGTCTGTCAGTTTCATCGGGCATACTGTTCGAGGACAAAGCTAGCCTGGGAGGCATGGATCGTGACTGAAGTATTTCTGTTGCTGCTCGTAGTTCTCGGGGCCGTTTTCTTCATCGGTCACCGCAAGGAGAAGAAGCGGCAGCGGGAATTGCACGCCGCTGAACTTCAGCAGGTGAAGAAGACTGCTGAAGAGGACGTCACCGCATTCGGTGAGGAAGTCGCCGAACTCGACGTCATCACCGCGGGCGTCGACCTCGACACGGGCGGAGCGCAGGACTACAAGCAGGCGCTCGACTCGTACGACGTCGCGAAGGAGACGCTCGAGAAGGTCTCCGAACCCACTGACATCCGCCACGTCACCGAGGCGCTCGAAGACGGCCGCTACGCCGCCAAGTGCGTTCGCGCCCGGGTCGAAGGCAAACCCCTGCCGGTGCGTCGTCCGCCCTGCTTCTTCAACCCGCAGCACGGTCCCTCGGTCGAAGACATCGACTGGGCCCCGGCCGGCGGCCAGCTGCGCCCCGTGCCCGTGTGCGCCGCCGACGCCGAACGCGTCGCCGTCGGAGCCGACCCGCTGGTGCGCAAGGTCGTCACCGGTGACGGTCACACCCGTCGCGCTTACTGGGAGGCCGGACCGGCCTACGCCGAATACAACCGCGGCTACTTCAACTCCTACGCCGGCTCCGGCCTGCTGCCCGGCGTCCTCATGGGCGCCATGATGTTCGGCGGCATGGGCGGCGGCTGGGACGGCGCATACGGCGGCGATATGGGCGACGCCGGCGGAGACATGGGTGACGCTGGTGGCGACATGGGCGGCGGTGACGGCGGTGGCTTCTTCGGAGGCGACGGCGGTGACGGCGGCGGTCTGTTCGACGGATTCGGAGACATGTTCTGATGGACACGATCGAGATCCGCGGCGATTCGATCAGACTCGGCCAGCTGCTCAAACTCCACGGAATCGCCGAACACGGTGCCATGGCCAAGGACATGATCGCCGACGGTGAGGTCAGCGTCAACGGTGAGGTCGAGACCCGCCGCGGTGCCACGATCCGTCCCGGCGACCGCATCGAAGCTCTCGGCGAAGTCATCGAGGTGGCTGCCGAGGAAGGCTGACAGTTTGCAGATATGAGAGGAGGGCGTCCCCGCGGGGACGCCCTCCATCTGTCTGTTCGGATTGAAACGCTGTCTGTTCAGACTGAACTACTGTCTGTTCGACTTGAGCTCCCTACTGCAATTCAGGAGCTCCCGGGGTGTCGTTCATGCCCGGGGCATCCCACAGAGCCGACCAGTTCGACGTGTCCTCTTCGAACGGCAACTCGTTGGAGAGGATGCCCTTGACCTGGATCTCCAGGGGATTGTCCCGCTGCTTCGGGCCCAATTGCACGAACGGATAGAAGGTTCCGCGCTTGTACTGGTAGACCAACGCCATCCGACGCCCGTCGGGGTGGACGAAGTATACGGTGGTGCACAGCAGCATCGTGTCGAAGCCCTGGTTGACCAGCGCCGAGTTCACGGCGTGGATGTTCGTGACGAGGTTGACCACCTCGGCGTTCTCATCGGCAACGACCTGCCACGTGAATCCGAAGCCGTCGTTCTCCTGCCTCACCGAGGCGGCCGGGTCGGAGCCGATGAGGGCGACGCTTTCGGACTCAGCGGTTTGGAACGCGGCTCCCTCGACCTGACGGAAGGCGACGGCTCCGACGCCGGTGGGGGTGAAGCCGGTTGCGGCCTGCAGCGTCAGTGCCGCCGGCGGCAGGGCGAAGAGGTCGTCGAGGTTGGCCCGTTTCGGTTTGGACCGACCGAGCAGTGCGTCGAAGAATCCCATGGAGCTCCTATTTCGGTGGTGCGCAGTTCAAAGGGTGCGGTGGGTGCTCACTCGGGGCGGGAGAGCTGGGCGGAGATCTGGGCCAGCTGCTCCAGTCGCTTCTCGAGTGAGGGGTGAGTGGAGAAGAGCTGGCCGAAGGCGGCCTTTCCGCTGATGGCGGGGATGAGGGCGAGGTGGTTCGCCGAGGCGGACGACCGCAGATCCTTCTCCGGAATCTTGGACATGTCTCCGCTGAGCTTCGTCAGCGCCGACGCCAGGGTGGACGGTGCACCGGTGAGGATGGCTGCTGCGCGGTCGGCGGCCAACTCGCGATACCGGGAGAGGGCGCGGATGAGGACGAACGAGAGCCCGTAGACGACGGCTCCGACGAGGATGAAGAGCAGCTGGATCGGAATGCCGTTGTTATTGTTGTTCGACCGTCCGAAGCTCATGTAGTAGCCGGCGCGCATCATCAGTGCGGCGACGACTCCCGTGACGCCGGCAACGGTCATCACCGTGACATCGCGGTGGGCGACGTGTGAGAGCTCGTGAGCGAGCACGACCTCGACCTCATCACGGTCGAGCTTCTCGAGCAGACCACGGGTCACGCACACCACCGAGCGCTCAGGGGAGCGGCCGGTGGCGAAGGCATTGGGGATCGGAGAGTTCGAGACGGCCACGCGGGGCTTCGTCGAATCGGCCAGCTGGCAGAGTCGGTCGACGATCGTATGCAGCTCCGGAGCCTCCTCGGGGGAGACCTCCCGTCCGCCCATGGCACGCATGGCGATCTTGTCGGAGAAGTACCACTGGAAGAAGAACGCGCCAGCGCTGATGAGGACGGCGATGATGACGCCGCCGACGCTCTGGCCGATGATCATCCAGATCGCGAGGATGAGCACGACATAGATGAGGCCGTTGAGGAAGATCGTCCATCCCATCCGCATGGTCAGTCCGTTGTCTTTGACGAAGCGATTCTTCACCGGGATTCCTCTCTGGCAGTGGCAGAACCGGCCCACTGTCGAAGACAATGGGCCGGGTGCATTTCGGTGCTCTGTGGTTTCAGGCCGGGTCCGGGATGAAGCCCTCGCCGGTGAGCAGTTCGGCGATCTCGGCCAAGGTGGCGTCGACGAAGGGGATGACGACATCGGAGGATCCGAGGTAGTCATCGGCGACGGGCTGCCCGTTTGCCGTGACGTAGTCGTGGAGGGCACTCAGCGCGGTGCGGGCGGCTTCCTCGTTGCCGGCGTTGACGGCATCTTCGACCTGGTTGTCGTACTTCTGGAGCAGATCCTGGTCGACGTTCTTGACGTCGAACTGGCCTTCGCCCATGATGCGGATGATCATTGCTGATCCTCACCTTCGAGCGACTTCTGGTCCTGCTTCTCGGACCCGGCAGGCAGGGACTCACGCATCCGCTGGAGTTCCATCTCGACGTCGTTCTCGCTGGAGAGGGAGTCGAGCTGGGCGGTGATATCGTCCTTCTGGGTTCCCGTGACGTCGTCGAGGGCACCTGAAGCGAGGAGCTCATCGACGGCACCGGCCCGCGCCTGCAGCGATGCGGTTTTGTCTTCGGCGCGCTGGACGGCGAGCCCGACGTCACCGAGCTCTTCCGAGATGCCCGAGAACGCCTCGCCGATCTTGGTCTGTGCGTCGGCAGCGTTGTACGTGGCCTTCAGCGTCTCCTTCTTCGTGCGGAAGGCGTCGACCTTGGCCTGCAGGCGCTGCGAGGCAAGAGTGAGCTTCTGCTCCTCACCCTGGAGTCCTTCGTGCTGGGTCTGCAGGTCGGTGATCTGCTGGGTCAGCCCGGACTTGCGGGTCAGGGCCTCGCGAGCGAGGTCTTCGCGACCGATCTGCATGGCCTTCTCGGCCTGACCGGAGAGCTTGTTCTGCTGCTGTTCGAGCTGGTTGATCTGCAGCTCGAGGCGCTTGCGGCTGGTGGCGACATCGGCAACACCACGACGGACCTTCTGCAGCAGCTCCAGCTGCTTCTGGTACGAATAATCAAGGGTTTCGTTGGGGTTTTCGGCCTTGTCCAGAGCTTTGTTGGCCTTGGCACCGAAGATCGTCGCGATCCGTTGGAAGATACTCATCCGTAGTCGACTCCTGCATTGGTTTGACCCGACGCTGCCAACCCGATCCACTCCGGTCCGGAGATTCTTGGCCAACACCGCCGCGAACTATCGCTCTCAAGTCTACTGAGAAAGGCTGATAGTTTGCCAGACGCCGACTATAAGAACGAACAGATCCCGGCCGCGGTATCTCGGGGATGAGCGGCAGAGGTCCCGGCGATCGAATCCGATCGGATCAGGGGGCGAAGAGGCGCGAGTTCGCCGCCTCGACTTCGGAGTACTGCCGGGCCGCCGTGTGGAGTGCTCCGTGGACGGAGTTGAGCGATTCCATGAGCTGCTTCTGCGCACGCTCCCATTGGTTGACCACGGCTTGGAAATTCTGGGCCGCACTGCCGCGCCAGCATTCCTGGAGGGCGAGCAGATTGCGCATCATCGTGTCGGATTCGGACACGAGATTGCGGGAGGTGTTCGCGGCGGCTGTGGCAGCGGATTGGACGCGTTCGGCGTCAACTTCGAAACTCATCATCACTCCTCTTGGTCAGAGACGTTCCGCCGCGGTCGGGCGAGACGACATCAGTGTCGGCTGACGCGACAGAGGAGGGGAAGAGCAGAAACCGAGGGTGTGGACAGCGTTCTGCTGTCCACACCCTCCAGGTGGCTGAGTCAGGTCCGGATCCCCAAGAGCGGACGCTTGAGTGGTGGACGATCGGGCGGCTGACCGCTGAGCCAGCGAACCGCCTCGGCGACTTGCCTACTGCAGCACGAGCGTGACGTCGAGCTTCTGTTCCTTCCCGCCGCGGACCACGGTGACCTCGACCGGAGTGTTCACCGGCTGGGCGCGGACGAGGGCGCGCAATGCGATGGCGTTGTTCACCTTGGTTCCGGCCACCTCGACGATGTCGTCTCCGTCCTTGATTCCGGCCTTGGCCGCGGGGGATCCGCTTGCCACGGACTGCACCTTGGCGCTGCCTCGGCTGATCCCACCGCTGTTGATGTGCCCGTCGGTGAGAGTGATGCCGAGGAACGGGTGCTGGGCCTTGCCGGAGGAGATGAGCTGGTCGGCGATCATCACGGCCTGGTTCGCGGGGATCGCGAATCCGATGCCGATCGATCCGGACTGACCTCCCTCGCCCTGGCTCAGCGATGCGGCCGCCGAGTTCACCCCGATGAACTGGCCATCACCATTGACCAGCGGTCCGCCCGAGTTGCCGGGGTTGATCGCCGCATCGGTCTGGATGGCGTTCGTGATCGTCATCTCCTTCTCCTGCGAGGAGGCATCCTCGCCGATGTTCTCCGTCGACACCGGACGGTCGAGCGCGGAGACGATGCCGGTGGTCACGGTGTTGGCCAGACCGAGCGGATTGCCCAGGGCCATCACGGGATCGCCCACGGTCAGCTTCTTCGAATCGCCGATGACCAGAGGTTTCACCCCGTCGGGCACCTGTTCGAGCTTGATGACGGCGATATCGGTCGAGGGATCGCGGCCGACGATCTTCGCCTCCGTCGTCTCGCCGTTCTTCATGGTCACGGCGATCTCGCCGTCGGGGGTGTCCGCCGGTGCGACGACGTGGTTGTTCGTGATGACGTGGCCCTGATCGTCGTACAGCGCACCCGAGCCGAGCCCCTGGACCTGGCCCCGAGTGCCGACCTGGATCGACATCACACTGTCCGAGGTCTTCTCTGCGACCTGCGTCCAATCGGGGGTCTCGATCGTCTCCTCGGCGACCTTGCGCGGTTCGTCCTGCTGCAGCGCCGAGAGCGCATAGTTCCCTCCGAACGCGAGAGCCCCACCGAGGAGCGCGGCCACCAGGCCGATCGCGATCGTCGCACCCCAGCCGGGTCCCTTCTTCTCTCGCCGAGGCGGCTGCTGAGCTCCGTACGGACCGAACCCGTCCGGCCCGACCGGACCACCGGGTCCGTTGGGATCTCCCGGTCCACCGGGCCCGGGCTGGGAACCGACGGCTGAGAATTCCGAGGAATAGGGGCCCGAGCCATGTGCGGCCGAATAGGCGTTGGAGCCGGTGGGCTGGCCGGGAGCGTTGTGCTGGTTCGGAGCGACCTGCTGACCAGAACCAGGCTGTTGGCCCGGAGCGTTCGGGTACCCGGGACCTTGCGGGTTCTGGGGATCGTTCGGGTTGCCGGGAGCGCCCGGGTAGCCGGCGGAACCTGTCTGCTGAGAGTTCGCCCCGGCGTGATAGGACCCAGCGCCGGCAGCCGCTGCTCCGGCTCCTGCCGCAGAGCCAGCTCCTGCTGCGGCTCCGGTTCCGACAGCAGTCGAGCCGGTGCTGTTCTGTCCGGCGTTGTTCTGGCCCTGATACGACTGCGGCTGATTGCCGAAATCGCCCTGGGCACTCTGGTGCCCTGGATAGCCCGGCTGACCGCCCTGCCGTTGGCTGCCCGGCTGGCCCGGCTGTCCGTCGTGCCGTTCGCCGGCATATCCGCCCTGCTGCCCACCGGGGTGGTAGGGGGACGACTGCTGGGAGGGGGAGCCGCCTCGGTGAGGGGATCCGTCCACAGGGTTCTGCGCCTGAGTCGACGGAACGTCGGGGCGTCGCTCGGGCGGTGCGACCGGTGGACTGACGCGTGCAGGGCCGTTGGGCTGGGACGGGAAGGTGCGCGGAACCTCGGCTCCGGACCCGCGGTAGCCACCGGCCGATGGGCTGCGACGTCCCCCGGCGGCGGAACCGCTGCCCTGATTCCGCGACGGACGCGGTGTCTGTTCATCCGATCGGGAGCTGCGGGACACCTCATCCGGATTCTGAGGGTCGGTGTTCTCGTTCATCGCTCATCCTTTCGCGTGTCCGCAGTGGTATCGCCGTTGTCGGAGATGGGCAGGTCGATGCGGAACGTCGCACCGCCGCCCGGAGTTTCGTGGACGGAGATCGCACCATGGTGGTTCTCCACGATCGCCTTGACGATCGACAGCCCGAGTCCGGATCCGCCGGTGTCCCTGGTCCGGGACACGTCAAGGCGGTAGAAGCGCTCGAAGATGCGCGGAACCACCTCGGGGTCGATTCCCTCGCCGTGGTCCCTGACCTCGAAGCGGACCCTGCCGTTGGGGAATCCTCGCAGTGACTCATCGACCGTGATCGATCCGGCCGCCGTGACATCGGGGACGATGTTCGCCGGCTCGGGAGCCTTGGACTGAGGCCCGGATTGGGACTCGGCTGATGATGCGGACTGCGCCGCAGTCCGGGAATCGGCCGCTGCACCATTCTGCGGTCCGGAATTCTGAGAACCGGAGGGCTGCGCCGACTGCGATCCGGACGGTGTCCTGAGCTGCCCGTTGTGCTGCCCCTCTCCCTGCTCCGCATTCGGGGCGGGACTCTCGGACCCGACCTGACGGTCGGGCTTGGCCGGGGACTGAGCGGCGGTTCGGGGGTTCGGCTGGGTGTCGGCTTGGTCGTGTCCGGCAGAGTCGCCTCGGCGGAAGATGCGGACCCCGCCGGTGACGAACCCGCGTTCACGGGGTTTGTCCTTCGCCCCGTTCTTCGCACCATTGCGACCGTTCTGACCGCGGGCGCCGCCCTCACGGATCTCGCCGGTGTCAGCGGAATCGGGGTCGACGGACTCGGGGAGACCGACGACGCCGACGGCGAATTCGATCGCCGCGTGATCGGGGGTGTGTCGCACGGCGTTGCCGGCAAGGTTGACGATGACCTGGCGGATCTTCGATTCGGATCCGCGGATCATCGGCACGGGTTGGGCATCCTCACCGTCGAGTCCGATGAAGCTGATATCGCGGTCCGGGGCCTGTGCCGCGGCATCGGCGGCGGCATCGCGGACGACCGTGTGCAGATCGACCGGACCGATCTCGGCGGCACGCTGCTCGTCGAGCCTGGCCAGGACGACGAGATCGTCGACGAGGACGCCCATGCGCTTGGCCTCGGACTCCATCCGCTCCATCGCATTGGCCACGTCCTCGGACTTCGTGATCGCACCCTGACGGTACAGCTCCGCATACCCGCGGATCGTGACCAGAGGCGTGCGCAGCTCGTGCGAGGCGTCGGAGACGAACTGGCGGATGCGCTTCTCCGAGCGGGTCTGCCCGTCGAACGAGTCCTCGATGCGTCCGAGCATCGTATTCAGCGCCGCCGACAGCCGCCCGAGCTCGGTGTTGCGCGGATAGCTGGGCACACGTTGGGACAGGTCGCCGGCGGCGATGCGGGAGGCGGTCTTCTCGATATCGCGCAGCGGCCGGAACGTGTTGTTGATCGCCCAATAGCCGACTCCGGCGACCATCGCCAGGGCCAACAGGCCGATGCCGATCATCGTGTTCCGGGCCCGCTCGTTGATGTTGTCGACCTCGCGGTCGAAAGGCACCGCGATGGACACGAGCACGTCGGTGTTCTTCACCTTCATCGCTCGCGCTCGCCACTGCGAGCTCGTTCCGGCGACAGTGAAGGGCTCGCCGCCGCGGGAATAGACTTCCTTCTCATTGATCTTCGGCAGGATCGGATGGTTCTGCGGCTCCGGGGCGACGGGGTCGCGGATCGGATCCCCGTCCGTGTTGTAGAACTGCACATAGAATCCACCCGGCAGGAGGCTCTTGAGCTGATCCCAAGAATTCGAATCGATCGTCGTCGACGACGGCGCATCCTCGGCGTCGTCGTCCCCGGACTGGAGTTCGGCCTTCTGGAACACATCTTGGTAGGCCTGCTTCGCCAGGGTCTCGGAGGCGCTGATGAGTCGTTCATCGGTGCGCTGGACGAGGCTGTCGCGCAGGTTCTCCAACACCCAAGCGCTCGTCCCCGTGAGGACGAGCAGCATGAGCAGCATCATGATGGCCAGCAGCTTGGTGGTCAGAGACCATTCTTCCCAGAAGCCGGGACGGGAGGGACGGGATTCTATTGCCACGTATGTAATCTATCGTCCTTGCATGGACGACTACTTGGATTCCGGTGTGCGCAGCATGTAGCCGACCCCGCGCTTGGTCTGGATCATCGGTGTCCACTCCATCTCGACGGGGTGGCCGGCGGCATCCGTCTCCGGGGTGACGTCGATCTTGCGGCGCAGGTAGGAGATATAGGACTCCACGATTCCGGTGTCTCCGCCGAAGTCGTATTCCCACACGTGGTCGAGGATCTGCGACTTCGACAGCACGCGGTTCGTATTCAGCATGAGGTAGCGCAGCAGCTTGAACTCGGTGGGGGAGAGGTCGATGAGGATGCCGGAGCGGCGGACCTCATGGGTGTCGTCATCGAGTTCGAGGTCGCCCGCCACGATGACGGCGTTCTCCTCGTCCTCGAGGTTGCGGGTGCGGCGGAGGACGGCGCGGATGCGGGCGACGACCTCTTCGAGGCTGAAGGGCTTCGTCACATAGTCGTCACCGCCGACGGTCAGGCCGGTGATCTTGTCCGAGGTGTCGTCACGGGCGGTGAGGAACACGACGGGGGCGTTCATCCCGATCTGGCGCAGACGGCGGGTGACGGTGAAGCCGTCCATGTCCGGGAGCATGACGTCGAGGACGAGGAGGTCGACCTCGGTCTGCTCGGCCAGGCGCAGCGCCTCGGCGCCGTTTGCGGCAGAGACGACGTCGAAACCGGCGAAGCGGAGACTGGTGGACAGGAGTTCGCGGATATTGGGCTCATCATCGACAACGAGCAGGGTGGCTTCGATGTCGGTGTCGTTCTGTGCTGTAGTCATGGCTCCAGTCTGAGTCCCATTTCTGGGAGTGGGCTGGAGGTCAGCTGAATGCGAATGTGACATGCATCACTGAAAAACTCTCAGGAAAGTCCTTTTGGGTCCTGGATCGGGTATTCGTTCTCAGGAACGAAAGCGTGATTTCAGTGAAAAATGTGGTCGCGGCCAGTTTGCGTTCAGAAATGATCGCCGAGGCGGGTGTGCTAAGGCGCGTTCAGCTGAGTATGGGTGTTCGGCTCAGTGCGGGCGCGGCGGGTGCGGTGGGCGCGGACCAGGAGGCATTGGGAAGACGGTGTCAGACCGAGATGTCGGATTCTCCCGGATCTCGCGCCGTGGACGGAGGTCGATGAGCTGCTGAGTGACGGCGAAGCGTTGAACTCTTTCAGGGCGAACGCGGTCGTAGACTACCTGGCCGCGTGTTCCGGGCATCGATGGGTCCTGCTGGACGAGATGGCGCGCCCAGCGGTCCCGGCCCTTGTCGTCGACGAAGTGAACCACGGTCAGGGTCGGGCCCCTCGACTGGGCCTGTGCCGAGTAGTCGATGACTCTTCCCTCTGCGAGGGCGACATTGGGGTGAGGCGGGCGGTCGAGGATCGGATAGCGGGCCCTGCGGAATGTGAGCAGTGAGACGGCGATGAGTCCGAGACCGGCGGCGATCGCAACCACCCACCAGATCGGAGCCGCGTCCGTCATGGCTGGAGCGAAGCCGAGGCCGAGCCCGCCGCCGGCTCCGAGCGCTGCCAATTGATACCGAAAGAATCGGGACAGGCTGCCGCCGGTGCGGAAGCGGCCGAGGGCTGCGAGCACGAGCAGGAAGCTGATGGCGGCAGAGACGAGGGCCACGATGACGGCGAGGGCGCTGAAGACGACTTTTTCGCTCAGCAGTCCTCCGGGGCCCGCGGGAAGGAACGACAGCACCGCAATGGCGAAGCCCGACGTCAGCGTGGCCGACATGGTGATGATGCCGGCAAGACCGGCGGCGAGCTTGCGTCCGGCGGTGATGTGCAAGGGCTGAAGTGACATGGGCGGCTCCTCGGGTCAGTGGTGGGAGTCGGCGTCGTGGTGGCGGGCACGGAAGGCCGCGACATGCGTGCGGGTGGCGCAGCTGCCGGTATCGCAGAAGCGCTTCGAGCGATTGCGGCTGAAGTCGGCGAGGTAGGCGCGGCAGTCCTCGGCGGCGCAGCGCCCGAGCCGGTCGAGATCGCCGGAGCGGATGAGATCGATGAGGACCAGAGCGACATCGGCGGCCACTCGGTCGGCCAGGCTGGCTTGAGCACCGGTCGCGTGCAGGTGCCAGTCCCAGTGGTCGTGTTTGACCAATTGCGGCACGGACCCCGAGTCGCTCAGTGTGAGATTGATCTCATCGACGACCGCGACCGCCCCTGCTTCGACCTCGTCATCCGTCTCGGCGTCGATGCTCGCATCCAAAGCTGCGGCGAATCTGCGGCGCAGCTCCAGGGTCTCGTCGACGTCGCTCTTGGTGGCGGTCAGAGGTCCTGAGAAGTCGTGCCGGGCCGCGAATTCGCGGAGTTTCGCGGTTGTCGTCAGCTCATCGCCGCCGCCCGTGATGTCGCCGGAGGTGTTGAGGAGGTCGACGAGCATCGTGAGGTTCGCGCGAATGTCGTAGATGAAAGCCATGGTAAATCACATTCTGCCACAGGACGTAAGGACCAAAATGCACTTGACCCATTTCAATTTCAGGGCCGATACTGAAATCGGCAGCCATCGGAGCGCCTCGGCGAGGGGAACCGGCAATCGTCGGGCCGCCTCGTCGAGGGGATGATCCGGCACCGCACCATCCACTCAGCGTCGCGCTGTCAACTCGACACCGCACCACCACCTCGGGGACGTCTGTCCTCGTACGCCACTCAACGTTTCACCACATCAGGAGGTCAGGAATGAATCGCACCGTCATCGCAGGGTTCCTGCTCACTCTTGCCTCCGCGTTCTTCTTCGCGGTGTCGGGGCCGATCGCGAAGACGATGTACGCGATCGGGTGGACGCCGGGCGCGGTGGTGCTCATCCGCTTGGCTGGCTCCGCGGTCCTGCTGCTCATCCCCACCCTTATCGCCCTGCGCGGACGCTGGGGCGAAGTGCTCACGCACTGGCGCACCGTCGTCACCTACGGCCTGGTCTCGATGGCCGGTGTCCAAGGGTTCTACTTCGTCGCCGTCGAACACCTCACCGTGGCCGTGGCGCTGCTGCTGGAGATGACCGCGCCGATGCTCATCGTCTTCTGGATCTGGGCACGGACGCGGACCCGGCCGGCGACCGTGACATTCATCGGGGTCGTCGTCTCCATGATCGGGCTCCTGCTCGTGCTCAACCTGCGCGGATCGTCGATCAGCATCTTCGGCGTGGTCATGGCCATGGCTGCCGCGGTCTGCCTGGCCAGCTACTTCCTCGTCTCTGCGAAGGACACGATCACGATCCCACCGGTCGCGCTGACCGGTCTGGGCATGGGGATCGGGGCGCTGGCGATGTCGGCCATCGTGCTCGCCGGCATCATGCCGTGGAACGCGGTGACGGCGGACGTCGACTTCGGCGGGGTGTCGATGTCGTGGGTCGTGCCGATGGCGATGATCGTCGTCTTCACGGTCGGCGCCTACATCACCGGGATCCTCGGTCTGCGCTATGTCGGGGCGACGGTCGGATCGTTCGTCAACCTCGTCGAGGTCCCGTTCTCGGTCATCGTCGCCTGGCTGGTGCTCTTCGAGATGCCCGCCCCGATCCAGCTCTTCGGCGGCGTGTTCATCCTCGGCGGCGTCGGCTTCATCAAGTGGGGCGAGTCCCGCCTGGCCCGCCGCGTCGCCCGCCGCGAGGTCGTCGCCAAGTCCGAACCCTCCCTCATCACTACCTAATTACTACCTGAGGGCGGCCCGGCAACCTGGCGCCAGGTTGCTGGGCCCCCGTCAGGTAGCAATTGAGGGGAGTGTCAGCGGACTTCGATGCTGTAGCTGTAGCCCTGCTCGGTGAGGAAGCGACGGCGCTGGGCGGCGAAGTGCTCATCGACGGTGTCGGCGGCGACGACCGTGTAGAACGTGGCCGAACCCTTGTCTTCCTTCGGACGCAGGATCCGTCCGAGGCGCTGAGCCTCCTCCTGCCGGGATCCGAAGGCTCCGGAGACCTGGATCGCCACCGAGGCGGCCGGCAGATCCACGGAGAAGTTCGCGACCTTCGAGACGACGAGCACCGGAATCTCCCCGGACCGGAACTCGCGGAAGAGCTCCTGGCGCACCGATTCAGGGGTCTGCCCTGTGAGCACGGGCGCACCGAGTTCGGCTCCGATCTCCTCGAGCTGGTCGAGGTACTGACCGATGACGAGGATCTGCGCATCCGGATGATCGGCGACGAGCTCGGAGACGATCGGCAGCTTCGCATCCGATGTCGCCGCCAACCGGTACCGGTCCTCACCGTCGGCGCGGGCATACGCGGTTCGGGTTCCGCCGTCGAGGCGGACGCGGACTTCATGGCAGGCCGCCGAAGCGATATAGCCGAGCCGTTCGAGTTCCTTCCACGGCACCTCGTACTGCTTGGGCCCGATGAGGGAGAACACCTCGTCCTCGCGTCCGTCCTCACGCACCAGCGTTGCGGTCAAGCCGAGGCGACGGCGAGCTTGCAGGCTTGCGGTCAGTCGGAAGATCGGTGCCGGCAGCAGGTGCACCTCGTCATAGATGACCAGGCCCCAGTCCTTGGCGTCGAGGAGCTCGAGGTGGAGGTACGAGCCCTTCCGCCGGGTGGTGAGCACCTGGTAGGTGGCGATGGTGATCGGACGGATCTCCTTCGTCGATCCCGAATATTCGCCGACCTCGTCCTCGGTCAGGGTGGTGCGGCGCAGGATCTCGTCCTTCCACTGCTTGGCCGAGACCGAGTTGGTCACGAGGATGAGCGTCGTCGTCTGCACCCGAGACATGGTGGCCACACCGACGACCGTCTTCCCCGCACCGCACGGCAGAACCACGACCCCGGACTCACCGGACAACGACTGGTCGATCGCCTGCTTCTGGTAGTCGCGCAGATGCCACTGACCGCCGTGGGCATCATCGGACAGGGAGATCTCGTGGGCTTCGCCGTCGACGTAGCCGGCGTGGTCGGAGACCGGGTGGCCCAGCTGCAGCAGGGCGTGTTTGAGTTCGCCGCGCTCGGAGGGGTGGACGAGGACGGATTCGGCGTCGATGCGTTTGCCGAATTTGCCGACGAGGTCGGGCTGGCCGACGAGCTCATCGAGCAGTCCCGTCTCCGTCGAGGTCAGGGTCAGACCGTGGATCGGATGGTCGATGAGGGTGAGCACACCGAATCGGTCCATGATGTCGACGATGTCGACGAGGAGCTCATGCGGGACGGGGTACTTCGCGAATTCGAGGAGCACGTCGACGACGGATTCGGCATCATGGCCGCTGGCGCGAGCGTTCCACAGCCCCAGCGGAGTGATCTCATAGGTGTGGATGTACTCCGGGGTCCGCGACAGCTGCGCGAACGGGGCGATCGCCACGGCCGCCTCAACGGCCAGGGGATGTCCCGATTCCAGCAGCACAGTCCGATCGGACTGCACGATCAACGGACCATTCATTCAATACTTCCCTTCCCGAAGTGTGATGACACCAGAGGACACAACACGTCCATCACCCCGATTGTTCCCGCTCTAAGCTACCCGACGGGGGCCCAGCAACCTCGCGCCAGGTAGCTGGGACGCCGTCAGGTAGCAATTAGGGGGAGGGGTCGACGGAGACGATGCGGGCGACGGACAGGGAGGCCTCGGCGCCGGTGGTCGTCACCACTCCGCGGACGCGGCCGGCGTTGAGGGTGGCTGGCAGCATCTCGATCGTCCGCTCCTTGCCGTGGGAATCCGCGATCCGAATGAGCACGCGTTGCTTCGCCTCCGCCGCTTCCCGCAGCCGATCCATATGTCCCAAGGGCTCGTCCGTGCTCACCTGTGCGGCCGCCGTCGGTGCCGACCGCAGGATCCGAACATATTCGCCGAGGTGGCCGTCGCTGACCCGCGGACGTCGCCTCACGCTGACCTCGGGTTCCGATTCGGTGAGCACCCGACGTTTGCGCACCGGCCGGGCCGCCGAATGCAGCAGAGCATGATGATCCCCGGCCTCGAGCAGGTGCATCGTCCGCTCCGGGCCCAGCTGAGCGATCGCCACGGTCGGAGCCAGACGTTCGAGACCGGCCGACATCATGGCCTGATCGGAGAGGATGACATCGAGGTCGACCGGATCGTCGACGATGAGTACCGCCCGGGCCCCTGCCACCCGCACTCGGCGCAGCTTCGAGGCCGTGTTCTGCACGAGGAATTCCAAGGTCGACGGCAGCTCTTCGGCAGTGATGCCCGCGAGCTCGGCCAAGGCCTCCTCCGGGGTGATCCCGGACTGCATGGTGTCTTCGATGGTCTCGCCGTCGATGCGATAGACGGTGCCCTGGCCGCGTGCTTCGACGACGGCATATTTGCGCAGAATATGGTGGACCCGCGGCTCGATCGGGCCGGTGGCCACCGCGGTGAGATCGGACTGGATGAGCACCGTGTCGACCTCGGCCCCGAGCCCCTCGGTGACCGTTGCGATGACATCGCCGGGCACTGTCAGGGCGTCGACGGACACACCCAACGGCAGGATCGAGGGGTCCTGCTTGGCATGCTCGGCCATCGCCCGATCCAGTCCGGCGGCCAGACGGAGTCCGAACCGGCTCGGACCGAAATGATCCGGCTCCTGCAGCGGAGTCGTCGCCAGCCCGAAACTCACACAGGTATGGAGAACGGCCTCGGTCATCGCGAAGTCGTGTGCCGGCAGCAGCGGATGCCGACGCAGCGCCTCGGCGTGGATCCACTCGGCCGACCGTGCCGAACCCAGACCGATGTCATGGAGGACAGAGAGCACGGCGAAGCGCAGCAGCGGCATCGCCGGCACCGACAGCCCATAGCCCTTGAACAGGGACTTCTTCGGAGCTGCGAGCACGGTGAGGCGTTCGTTCTCGCTCGCCCCCGCCGCCAGCTGCGTGACGTCGAGCAGATCGCGCAGCCACGCCCCGACCAGCGCCGCCCACAGTTCGGCGCGATCACCGGCGAGGGCGGAATCGGCATCGTCGGCGGCCGTCCACTGCGGATCGAGCGCATCGTCGAGGACTCCGATGAGGTGCAGCGATTTCGCCGCCTGCAGCAGGGTGATCGTCTGCTCGAGACTCAGTTCGAGGGTGCGGGCGAGTCGGGAGACGTCCCGTTTCGAGATGCCGCCGCTGGTCAGCCGGGAGATCGGGGAGGCGGCGAGCTCGTCGACGAGGCCGCGCAGGGATGAGATGACCTCGGCCACGGCGGCCTGTTCGCTGTTGTGGATGAGAGGCTGACCGATCGCGGCCGTGCTCGAATCGATCGATGAGGGGTCGATCTGCCAGGGATAGGCTCGGGCGGATTCGGCCGCCGAGGTGGGCAGCAGGGTGATGGCCTCGGACTGGATCCGCCAGATCCCGTCCCCACCGGCCGGCCATGCCAGGCCGAGGTCGCGCAGTCGGGGCAGGGCCGCCTCGGCGAGGGCGGGATCGATATGCGCATTGCCCGTGATCTTGATCTCCGGCGTCGTCCGGGCCGCCTTGGCCAAGGCGATGAAGACCTCGAGCGACTGCGCGTCGAGGGCTTCGATGCCACGGGAGACCCCGATGCGCGAGGACGCGGCCGCGGCCAGCGCCGCCATCGTCGGGGACTCGGGTTGGAGGAGGTCGCGACGGGTCCGGACGAAGGACTCGAAGTCGGCATCTGCACTGTGGGACAGCCACTGGCTGAAGGTCATTGACATCGCAGATCAGTCTATCGCGAGGGGTACAATGGAGGCGCAGAGAAGGATCAGAGATCGGACGGAAGGACGCGCATTGTCAGCCACTCGAGTCGACACGACCATCGTCGTCGCCGCGGTTGCCGCCGCAGCCATCGGGGCGCTCGGCCTCATCGGCGTCCTCGGCCAGGCCTGGATGGGACTCACGCCCAGTCCGCTGCTGACCTTCCTGCCCATGATCCTCGTGCCCATCGCCGTCATCCTCGCCTGCGTGGCCATGATCCGAGCCGCCCTCCGACGCAGACAGACCGGGGTGGGCCACCGCTGAAACCATCACTCATGCCTCGCCCCGCAGGTCCGGGTGCGGGCATGAGCCCCACCCGCACAGTGTGATCGAAGGGTGCGGATCCCCACCTCGCCGAGGCGGTCGACCACCCAGTCGTGTACGCACCCGTGATCTCCCGCCGCCGATAAGGCGCTCGCCGCCACCGTGCACGTGACCTTCACGGATCGGTGAGAGTCAGGGGACACAACGCCGATGCGATGCGCCCGGCCTAGTCTGACCGTCGGTGATGAGGGCGCACGAGCACAGCGATCACATGATCTGACCAGCTTCCCGGCTGCGGAATCCAACTCCACAGCCGACCGACACACGGCCCGCACCAGCGGGCACCGTGCGATCAGCCCGCATCAGCGGGTACGAACAGACAGAAAGGACATCATGCCCACCGGACGCGTGAAATGGTTCGATGCCGACAAGGGCTTCGGCTTCGTCATCGCCGAGGACGGCTCACAGGCCTTCCTCCATTCCTCCGTGCTGCCCGAAGGACTCGAAGTCACCAAGGGCACCCGACTCGAATACGATGTCGTCGATTCCCGCCGCGGAGCGCAGGTGCTCAAGGCCCGCCCCCTGAACACTCCGGCCAAGGTTGCCAAGGCCCGCCGACGTCCGGCCGTGGACATGGCAGTTATGGTTGAAGATGTCATCAAAGTATTGGATGACCTCAACAACGGACTGCAGCACGGCCGTTATCCGGACCCCACCCATGGGAACAAGGTCGCCAGCCTGCTGCGGGCGATTGCCGACGATTTGGAGTCCTGATGTCATCACTGTTCAGTGATTGGCTGGCCCGGCAGACCGCCGCGCCCGCCGAGAGCGACGCCGAACAGACCACCGAGGCAACCCCGGGCGTTGACGCGCCCGCCGCCGCGGGTGAAACGACCGCCGCTGCAAGTGCGGTCGCTGAGGATTCCGGCACGGCCGCCTCGGCGAAGGCATCGAAGACCGGTCGTGCGCGATCGGGCACGGAGAAGGTCGTCCTCGACACCCAGCTGGCCGCGGCGATCGATATCGCCCGCACCGCCATCACCGAGGTGGCCGGCACCGCCGTCGTCGGCGAACACCTGGGCACGGTGGCCGAGGCGACCCGCCTGGTCACCCACTACTTCGTGTGCACCGACCCGACCTACCGCGGTTGGCGGTGGGTGGCCGTGCTCGCCCGTGCCCCGCGCGCGAAGAAGGTCACGGTCTGCGAAACCGCGCTGCTGCCCGGTCCCGATGCTCTCGTCGCCCCCGAATGGGTGCCGTGGGAGGAACGTCTCGAACCCGGCGATATGGGCCCGCGGGATACCCTGCCGAAGCTCGACCGGGATCCGAACCTGCAGCCGGGCTTCCAGCAGACCGAGGACAATGCGGCGGACAACGTCGACCAGATCCAGAACTTCGAATTCGGTCTCGGTCGTGAACGCGTGCTCTCCTCCGACGGGCTGAGCGCGGCCGCGAGCCGGTGGTCGGAATCCGATGCCGGACCCGACAGCGAGTTCGCCTCTCGCGCGGCCGGACACTGCGGCAGCTGCGGCTACCTCATGCCGATCGCCGGATCGCTGCGTCAGAAGTTCGGGGTCTGCGCCAATGCGTGGTCGCCGTTCGACGGTCGCGTGGTCGGACTCGAATCCGGGTGCGGTGCGCATTCGGAGACCGATGTGAGACGGCCGAACAACGAGCCCGCTGAAGCCGTCGTCGACGACTACTCCGGCGAGCTCGAGTTCCAGGAGGGCTGAACCTCTCGATGTCCCAGATGTTCCGGTCACTGTCGGAGCCGAACTACCGGCACTGGTTCGCCGGTGCCCTGATCTCCAACACCGGGACATGGATGCAGCGCACGGCGCAGGACTGGATCGTCCTGACCATGCTCACGGACAACAACGCTTCGGCGTTGGGCCTGACCATGGCTCTGCAGCTGGGTCCGCAGCTGATCATGTTCCCGTTCGCGGGAAACCTCGTCGACCAGTTCGACAAACGGCGTCTGCTCATGGTCACTCAGGCGCTGCTGGGATTCATCGGACTCGTCCTCTTCGTCCTCACCATCACCGACGTCATCGTCCTCTGGCACGTCTACGTGCTTGCGTTCACGCTCGGGATGCTCACGACCCTGGACAATCCGGCCAGGCAGGCCTTCGTCTCCGAACTCGTCGGTGAGAAGCTGTTGCCGAACGCCGTCAGCCTCAACTCGGCGTCCTTCAACGGCGCCCGCATGATCGGACCCGCCGTGGCCGGTGTGCTCACCGCCGTCATCGGACCCGGTCCCGTCTTCCTCATCAGCGGACTCGGCTTCGCAGCGACGCTCACCGTGCTCCTCCGGCTCGACAAGTCGAAGCTGCATCCTTCCGGTCGACGCGGCAAGGGCGGAGTCCTCGGCGGACTGAAATATCTGCGCAGACGTCCGGACATCACGGTCGTGCTCGTCGTGCTGTTCGTCGTCGCGACCTTCGGATTCAACTTCAACATCTACACGGCGACGATGGCGAAGATCGAGTTCGGCAAGGACGCCAGCGGCTTCGGTCTGCTCAACTCCGTCATGGCCATCGGGTCCGTGACCGGGGCGCTCGCCTCGGCCAGGCGGGAGAAGCCCCGCCTGCGCTTCATCTTCGGCGCCGCCGGCGGATTCGGTATCGCCGTCGGCGTGGCATCGCTGATGCCCAACTACTATCTCTTCGCCGCCTCGCTGATGTTCGTCGGCTTCGCATCGCTGACGATGATGACCTCGGCCAACGCCTATGTGCAGACGACGACCGCGCCGAACTACCGCGGCCGAGTCATGGCCATCTACGCAGCCGTCGTCATGGGCGGCACCCCGATCGGGGCACCGCTGGCCGGCTGGGTCGCCGATGCCTTCGGGCCGCGGATGGCACTCGTCGTCGGAGCCGCCTCGGGGATCATCGCCTTCGCCGTGGGGCTGCTGTGGATGATCACGGCCAAGGACCTGCGCCTCCACCGGGACCCGAAGTCCCGGATCCGGCTGCACATGAGCTATCAGGGCCGGCCGCCCGGCGGCAGCGGACACTGACGGGTTCGAGCGGGATTCGGCACTCGGCGGGCCCGGAGGTTCGTGTCATAGAATTTCGATCGACCGCCTCGGCGAGGGATTCGAGGGTCGAGCGATGGAAACGGACGGACTGTGACAACTGACATCATCACCTCGGTGCTCGTCGGCCTGGCGATCCTCGTCGGCTGCCTGGGCATCATCGTGCCGGTGCTGCCCGGGTCGATCCTCATCGCCATTGCGGTGCTCATCTGGGCGATCATCATCGGCGGACCGAGCGCGTGGATCATCTTCGCTATCGTCGCCGTGTTCGTCGCGGCCGGGATGAGCGCCTCGCTCGTGCTCACCGGCCGCAAACTCAAGTCCATGCAGGTGCCGAACTCCTCGGTGCTGCTGGGCGGGGTGCTCGCCGTCATCGGCTTCTTCGTCATTCCGGTTCTCGGCCTGCCGATCGGCTTCGTCGCCGGCCTCTACCTCGCCGAGTATGCCCGCCTCAAGGACGGGAAGACGGCGTGGAACTCCAGCTGGGAATCGATCAAGGCGATCGGCCTCGGCGCTGCCATCGAGTTCATCCTCGCCATGCTCGCCGCCATCACCTTCGGCATCGGCGTGCTCATCCACTTCTTCGGGTAAGGGCCGGTCACGGTCAGCCCCGGGCCGGCGGATGGCATCCCGCACCGTTACTGTCACACCGCACTCAGAGTGGCTTCACCGCGGGTAAGGTCGGGACCCCTCACCGACAGCGGCAGAACACCGCGTTGCAACGGGGTGTTCTGCGGCTAAGGGTGTGGGATGCCTGAGGCGGACCGGTGAAGCGGCGCGAACCTGTTCCGCCAGGTATGCGATTCTCAGTCGCGGTCGAGTCGCGCAGCCCTAAATGGCGAAAACCACAGTCCGATTGCTGTGAGAGCGAAGATCGCGGCTGCGAGGACCAAGGCGAAATCGGTGCCGGTGGCAGCTGCGAGGAATCCGGCCAGCGGCGAGACTATGACGATGACGGCGCGGTTGATCGAACGCATCGTCGTGTTCGTCCGCGCCTGGAAACGGTCAGGAGTGATCGACTGTCGGTAGGCCATCTCATGTGAGTTGCTCAGCCCGATCCCGAAACCGTGCAGGAACATCCCGGTGAACAGGATGATCGCCGAGGCGACTGTGGACCGGCCGTTCCCCGCCTCGCCGTCCGCGGCGAGTTCGGCCGAGATGAGAACCAGCACTCCGATGGCCGAGCCCACGTGGGCGAGGATCACGGTCCGCCCGGATCCCACGCGACGCCCTACCGTCCCTGAGCTCAGCGCTCCGGCGATGCCGCCGAGTCCGCTTCCTCCCATGACGATGCCGAAAGCGACGGTGTTGAGCCCGACGTCGCTGAGGAAGTACACGGCAGTGACCGATGCCAGAACCGCCTGCCCGGCGAACCAGATGTGTGTCCACACAGCGAGGTCCCTCAGCGTTCGAGTCGTATACACCCACTTCAGGCCGGCTGCGATTTCGTGTCCGAGCCGCCGTTTCGGCGGTGGCGGCGACTGCGGCGGTAGCCTGGGTTCTTCGACGCGGAACAGTGCGACGACGATCGCGGAGAACAGAAAGGTCGAGACATTGACGAGAACGGCCAGAGGAGCGGAGATGACGGCGAGAAGCGCACCGCCGAGTGCGGGTCCGGCGGTCTCTGCTGCCGCGTTGGTGCCGTCGATTCGGGCGTGGGCGGGCTGCAGGCTGCTCCGGGTGACGAGGCGGGGCAGAAACGCCTGCGAAGCGCTGTCGTTGACCAGTGTCGCCGTTCCCAGAAGCGCGACGAGTAGGACGAGCACGCCAAGATCGAGCAGATCGGCGAACCACAGAGCGGGGATTGCACACAGCAGAATTGCTCGCACCAGGTCGGTTCCGATCATGACTGGTCTGCGTCGCACCCGGTCTATCAGTGCCCCGAGCACGAGACCGAACAGCAGGTAGGGCAACCACCGGGAGGCGTTCAGCCAGCCCAAACCGACAGTACCCGCGTGCAGATGGTCGACGACGATGACCTGCAGGGCGATCATGGTGATCCAGCTGCCGAAACCAGAGACGGTTTCGCCCGCCCAGAACCAGCGGAAGGCTCGGGGCAGCGCCGCAGTCATAACCTCAGGCTAGCAAACCGCGAAACCCACCCGACAAGCATCTGCGGCCGCGGAGACAGTCCTCAAGTCATTGAGCCAGCCCGCGGATCACAGCGCCGAACCGCAACGCTCAGTGTCAGACCGCAGCTCACAGCGCCAGGTGGGCGATCTCCGTTGCCTCTTCGCCGAGTATCAGCCTGGCCAGCCCGTCGCCGATGAGCGGACCCATCGTAAGTCCACCGGCTCCGAACCCCGAAGCCAGCCACAGTCCGTCCGCGCCCGGGACCGCTCCCGCGTAGGGCAGCGCCCCCTCCCGCGTCGACATGGGGCGTACGCCGATCCGGGCCTCGAGGACAGTCGCCTCGGCGAGGCCGGGGGCGATCCGCAGCGCGTCGTCGAGGACCTGTTTCGTGCCGGCGGCCGTTGCGCGGACGTCGAAGCCGACGCCGTCCTCCCTGGTGGCTCCCGCGACGATGCGGCCTCCGTCGAACGGGGTAATGTAGTGGTGGTCGAGCGGGTGAATCGTCGGCCACGGCGATGTGTTGACCCCGCGCAGCCCCAGATGGAGCAGCTGGCCACGCTGAAGAGTGATCCCCACCTGGTGACCGAGTCGGTCGAGGAGATCAGCACTCCGTGCCCCACCTGCGATGACGAGCGCGTCGAAGTCGTCCATCGCCGAGGTGGTGCGAACCGACCATGTTCCCCTGCTCGAAGTTCCCCTGCCCGATGCGGTGATGACCTGCGCGGAGTCAGCGACGAACTTGGCGCCATACTGCCGGGCCCCGGTGAGGATCGCATCTCGCAGAACCCGCCCGTCGACACGTCCGCCTCCGGTGATGAGGAGTCCAGTCATGTTCGGAGCGATCGGAGGGAAGAGCTCGGCCAGCTCCGCCGCATCGATGTCATGGATCTCGCCAGCGACGGATCTGGCGGCCGCCACACGCTCACGGATAGTCGCAGCCGCCTCGGCGAGAGTGTCCGGGTCATTGTTGACGACGAGGGCACCGGATCGGCGGTAGCCGAGGTCCGGGATGCCCAGCGCAGTCAACCGTTTGAGAAACTCCGGATAGAAGTTTCCGCCGGCTGCGTACGTCTCGTAGTAGGCGCCCGTGCTCGTCGACACCCACGGTGCGATGATGCCTGCGCTGGCCGCTGTAGCCTGCCCGGCCGTGGCATCGTCGACGATGGTGACGTCGACGCCGCGGTAAGCGAGGGCGAAAGCGGTGCTGGCCCCGGCGATGCCGCTGCCGATGACGCCGACGCGGGCACAGCTGTCGACGGTGCGTGCTCGTGCTTCGGTCGCGGTGCTGGTCACGGTGCGCCTCCCCGGGCAGATCCTTCACAACGGCGGTTGCCGCCGATCAGTCACGAGCCTACGCCCCGCAGCACGATCTTTTCGGAGTGGAGGTCCTCCGTCCCGCTGGCGGCATCCCGCACCATAAGCGCCGGAACATCCCGTAAACATCAGAACGCCCCGTTGCAACGGGGCGTTCTGGCATTACGTGGAGGAGTTGCGCGGACGGCGCGCTGCTCGTTATTTGAGGGCGTCGATGACGAAGTCGATGCAGTCAAGCAGTGCCCGCACATCGTCGGGGTCGACGGAGACGAAGGTCGCGATGCGCAGCTGATTGCGGCCCAGCTTGCGGTAGGGCTCGACGTCGACGACGCCATTGGCTCGCAGCACCTTGGCCACGGCCGCCGCGTCGACCGACTCATCGAAGTCGATGGTGGCCACGACCGATGAGCGGTCGGCCGGGTCGACCACATAGGGGTGGGCCGCCTCAGCGGAATCCGCCCAGTCGTAGACGAGTCCGGAGGACTCAGCGGTCCGTTCGGCCGCCCAGGACAGTCCGCCGTTGCCGTTGATCCACTCGATCTGCTCGGCGAGCAGCAGCAGGGTCACCACCGCCGGTGTGTTGTAGGTCTGGTCCTTGGCCGAGTTCTCGATCGCGGTGACCAGGTCGAGCGAGGTCGGGATCCAGCGTCCGGAGTCTTTGATCTCCTGCGCGCGGGCGATCGCGCGCGGCGACATGATCGCCACCCAGAGTCCGCCGTCGGAGCCCATGTTCTTCTGCGGGGCGAAGTAGTAGACGTCGGTCTCGGCGATGTCGACGGCCAGCCCGCCCGCTCCGGAGGTGGCGTCGATGACGACGAGAGCATCTTCGGCGATCCCGGTCGGACGTGCGATTCGGGTGGCGACGCCGGTCGAGGTCTCGTTGTGGGGCCAGGCGAAGACGTCGGCGGCGTTCTCGCCGGTGGCCGCCTCGGCGGGGGAGTCCACGAGACCGGCGGCAGCCAGGGCTTCGGGCGACGGGACCGCGGACGTGCCCGGCTCGGCGTTCAGGATGAGGGAGGACTTCAGGTGTGGGGCGGTGCCGGTGGCCTTTGCGAACTTCTGACCGAACTCGCCGAAGGTCGCGTGGGCGGCCCGTTCGCGGACGAGGCCGAATGCCGCGACGTCCCAGAACACGGTGGACCCGCCGTTGCCGAGCACCACTTCGTAGCCCTCGGGCAGGCTGAACAGCTCGGCCAGTCCGGAGCGGATGCGGCCGACGAGGTTCTTCACCGGCGCCTGGCGGTGGCTGGTGCCGAGCACCTCGGTCGCGGCCGAGGTCAGCGCCCCGATCTGGGCGGGGCGGATGCGGGCCGGGCCGGACCCGAAGCGTCCGTCGGCGGGCAGGAGGTTCTTCGGGATCTCAATATTCGTCGCAGTCACGTTCGACATTCTACGGCGGGCCCGCCCGGCGCCCGGGACCGGTCCGTCATGTGACGGACGTGCCGTCTCGACATTCCCAGTCTCGACCGCCCCGCCGAGGCGGGACCCGGCTGACTCGTATCCGTGCCGCGTCGTAGAGTGAAGGCATGAGTGAGCCCGTCGATCGTCTCCCGCAGACCCGGAAGTCCTATGACTCAGCCGTCTTCGAACACCCGGACGCCGCACCCCTGGATCTGCTGCGCCAGTGGTACGACGAGGCGGCCGACCATGTCCGCGAACCGAATGCGATGACGGTCTCGACGCTCGACGAGTGGGGCCCGAGCTCGCGCATCGTCCTGCTCAAAGGCCTCGACGAACGCGGACTCCTGTTCTTCACCGACTACGACTCCGCGAAGGGCCGGCAGCTGCAGGCCGACCCCCGCATCGCCGTGAACTTTCCCTGGCAGGACATGGAACGACAGGTCCGCATCCGCGGCCTCGCCGAGGTGGCCGCCCCCGAGGACTCGGACGCGTACTTCGCCGTGCGCCCCCGTGGATCGCAGATCGGGGCGACCGTGTCCAAGCAGTCCCAGCCGGTGACCAGCCGCGAGCAGATGCAGGCCGAATACGATGCCGCGACGGCCGAGCTCGAGGGCCAGGACGTGCCGCGGCCCGACCATTGGGGCGGATTCCGCGTGCGCGTCTTCGAGATCGAATTCTGGCAGGGCCAGCAGAACCGGTTCCACGACCGGTGGGTCTTCCGCCGTGCCGACGGCAGCCACGAAGCAGCTGACCTCGACGACTCCTCGGCCTGGGAGGTCGTCCGTCTCTACCCCTGAGGCTCAGCCCCAGGGCACTGGCTTTCCGTGTTGCAGAATGAATCGGAACACGGTGCCGGCCACCCAGCACAATGGTCACTACATGCGCACCGCAACCGGGCGCAGTCGATGCAAAGGAGCACCCATGACACCCCCAGCAGGCAGTACCCAGTACGGGCCCGACGCCGTCTTCGACAACCTCATCGGCGGCGCACGGGTGCCCAGTGAGGACCGGTCGACGAATACGAACCCGTCCGATCCTTCCGATGTGATCGGCCGCTTTGCCCGCGCGGATGCCGCCACGGTCGCCTCGGCGATCGATGCCGCGCGCGCTGCCGCCCCCGCCTGGGCGGACCTCGGCACACAGCAGCGATTCGCAATCCTCGACAAGGCCGGCAGCCTCATCGCCGAACGCGCCGACGAACTCGGCGATCTGCTCGCCCGGGAAGAGGGCAAACAGCTCGCCGAAGCCAAGGGCGAGGTGCTGCGCGCCTCCCAGATCTTCAAGTTCTTCGCCGGCGAGACCATCCGCAACACCGGTGAGGTCGTCGACTCGGTCCGCCCCGGGCTCATCGCCGAGATGACGCACGAGCCCATCGGCGTCATCGGCATCATCACCCCGTGGAACTTTCCCATCGCCATCCCGGCCTGGAAGATCGCCCCGGCCCTGGCCTTCGGCAATACGATCGTGTTCAAACCGGCCGAACTCGTCCCCGCCAGTGCGTACGCACTGGTCGATATCCTCGCCGAGGCGGGACTGCCCGATGGGGTCCTCAACCTCGTCATGGGGCCGGGTTCCGTGGTCGGGGACGCACTGACCACCTCGGCGAAGGTCGACGCCGTGACCTTCACCGGATCCGTCGCCGTCGGACGATCCGTCATCGCATCGGCCGCGGCACACCAGATCAGCGTGCAGTGCGAGATGGGCGGGAAGAACCCGCTCGTCGTGCTCGGCGACGCCGATCTCGAGGCGGCCGCCGAGGCCGCGATCAACGGAGCCTTCTTCTCCACCGGCCAGCGCTGCACCGCGTCCTCCCGCCTCATCGTCACTTCCGATGTCCACGACGAATTCGTCGGCCTGCTCAAGGAGAAGATGGCGTCCCTGACCGTCGGAGACGCCCGCGCCGAAGGCGTCGCCATCGGACCCGTGGTCTCCAAGACCCAGCTCGACCAGGACCTCGATTACATCGCCAAGGCCCGAGCCGAAGGCGGGGAGGTCACCGGCGGTGAGCTCATCGACTCGGACACGGACGGGTATTTCCTCGCTCCCGCGCTCGTCACGGGCACGAAGCCGGGCGACACGATCAACGTCGAAGAGGTCTTCGGTCCGGTCGCCTCGGTGATCGAGGTCGCCGACTACGACGAAGCGCTGGCCGTGGCCAACGACACCGAGTTCGGACTGTCCGCGGGCATCTTCACGACCTCCCTGAAATATTCGACCCACTTCAAGCGTTACGCCGATGCCGGAATGGTCATGGTCAATGCCCCGACGGCAGGAGTGGACTATCACGTGTCCTTCGGCGGACGGAAAGGGTCGAGCTATGGTCCCCGGGAACAGGCTCGGGCGGCACGCGAGTTCTTCACAGTGCACAAGACGTCCTACACGAATGCGGGCTGAGCAGACCGGTGCGAATTCCTCCCGAGCGGGCAGATGCACACCCCGGTCGAGCCGTCGGGTGGCGACCGAAGCCGCGTCCGGGACGGGGCGATTCCTCGACTCACGGGATTTGCTGAACGCACGATAGGATTGGGGCAGATCGCAACGGCCGCGAACGGGTTCGCCTGTGCGGGGCGGAGCAGGGTCGGAACGACCCGAAATGGTGACAACGCCTGAAACGTTCGAAACGACCTGAAGACGAAGAGTGGAGTGGCTGGTCAGAAGTGAACGACCTCATTGATACAACCGAGATGTACCTCAAATCGATCATCGAGCTCGAGGAACAGTCGATCGTGCCATTGCGTGCCCGCATCGCCGAGCGCCTGGATCACTCCGGCCCCACCGTGTCACAGACGGTGGCGCGGATGGAGCGCGACGGACTGCTGCACGTGGGCAACGACCGCCATCTCGAGCTCACTCCGGAGGGCCGACGGATCGCCACCGACGTCATGCGCAAGCACCGTCTGGCCGAGCGTCTCCTCTCCGATGTCGTCGGACTCGAATGGGAACTCGTCCACGACGAGGCCTGCCGCTGGGAGCACGTGATGAGCGAGCAGGTCGAGCGCAAGCTCGTAACGCTGCTCTCCGAAACTTCCACCGGGCCCTACGGCAACCCGATCCCCGGACTCGACGTCATCGGCGGCGAAGCCTCGAAGACCACCGACGTCATCGACCTCGCCACGGCAGTCGGCCGGGACGGCGCGAAGAAGCTGACCATCGCCTGGCTGGCCGAACCCCTGCAGGTCGATATCCATCTGCTTCAACAGTTCCAGGTCGCCGGCGTCCTGCCGGGCAGCGACGTCGAGATCTCACGCAACGGCGAATACATCACCGTGCAGGTGCCCGGAGCGCAGGACGTACTCGACCTGCCGGTCGAGACCGCCTCGCACGTCTTCGCCTACCGAAGCTGAGACGCCCAGAAGCCTCCGCCCGATAGCGACGAGACTGCGTCTCAGCAACGGGACGAGACGCAGTCTCGATAACGGCACGGCTGTGTCTCGATAACGACGAGACCGAGCAACGGTAACGAAAGAGTGGGTGCTCGAACCCCGATTCGTTACAAATCACTGTGATCTCTGACCCAGGGAGTGGATTCTCCACCCCTGGGTCACGTCGTATAACGAGAAAATGTTACGAATATTTCAAGCCATTTTGAGCCTCTGACCTGCGAGTTTATGGAAAACATCACGGTTTCCCTCCGGTGGTTGTGACAAAAACGTGACAATCAGTCACCGATTGGTTACAGTTGTGGAGGTCGTTCACGCAATGACGACTTCACAGCGAGATCCGAGCGCCACGCTCGCCGTGAGATACCAAGGACCGATAGTGGCGGTTGGCTGAGAGCAGCCAATAGGGACGAGAGGGAAAACGTGGCAACTAAGCAGCATGGCCGCCGCGCCGCCGATGCCAAGGTCAAGACTCCACTGACCGAACTCACTGAACTTCTGAACGCCAACTCGGGCGTCTTCGGCCGTCGTGCAGCAGTGGTCGCTGCCAGCGGTGGTCTGCTGACCGCCGCAGTGATGCCGGCCGCCGGCCAGGGAGCCGACGACCAGAGCAAGGTCTCCGCAGAAGCCGAGACCACCCAGAAGGTCGACTTCGAGAACCAGACCGTAACCATCGGCGACGACTCGAACAGCAAGAAGGACAAGAAGGACGACGAGAAGTCCGATTCCTTCGGTGTCGAGAGCAAGGCCATCACCGCTGAGGCTGCTCCGAAGCCCAAGCCCAAGCCGAAGCCCGCTGAAACCTCCTCCGCTGACTCCGATGAGCCGGCCGGAACCTCCGACGACACCGCCAACAGCGGATCGTCCGACTCGGGCGAGTCCGACTCCAAGGACTCGGGATCCATCGACGGATCCAAGGCCGAGCAGGTCCTCGCCTGGGCCCAGAAGGGCGTCGGAACCCCCTACGTCATGGGCGGAACCAGCCAGAGCGGCTGGGACTGCTCCGGCTACACCTCGTGGGTCTACAGCCACGTCGGCGTGAACCTGCCCCGCACCTCCGGTGCTCAGAAGGGTGCAGGACAGATCGTCTCGCAGTCCGAAGCCAAGCCCGGTGACCTCATCTGGCACCCCGGCCACGTCGGCATCTACGCCGGTGGCGGACAGATGTACGATGCCGGTTCGCCGAGCTCGGGAACCTCGAAGCGCAGCTACAGCTGGATGGGCAACGTCACCTTCATCCGCGTTCTCTGATTCTCTTTCCGAAAGCTCCCTGTACGACTCGACGGTCCTCGAGTTGTACAGGGAGCTTTCGTATGCCCGGAAACTTCGGGCGCCCGCTGTTCGGCCCTGCAAGCTCGCCGAGGCGACTCATCGGAGCAGTCCAGGTGCCCGTGCTCCCGCTCGCACCTACCAGATTCGGTGAACGGAAACCGAAGTTTCCGTGACGCGAGCCGTATGAATTGGGTCACGGGCGCGCGCGGCGTTACTCTGGAGAAGATTGAGTTCCATAAATGGTGGGCACCAAGTGGTGTCGACCGCTGATGCGAAGGAAAGCAGATGGGGCATAGTCGAATAATTCGAATAGCCGCTCCAGTCTCTGGTGCGGAGTACATATCTGTCTCCGTGCCCTCTTTCCCAGGCGTCGTGCCCATGAGCACGGCGCCTTTTGTGTTCCCTGGGGCCGGGGCAGCCGGTTTCGGCCCAGTAGAGAAGAAGATGAGGGGCGAGATATGAAGACTCTCGTGCTGAACGCCGGTTATGAACCGCTGTCGATCGTTCCGTTCACACGAGCCGTGGTGCTCGTGCTGACCGGAAAGGCGACAGTCCTGGCCGCAGAGGACATTCCGGTGAGATCCGAGCACATGAGTCTCGATCAGCCCTCCGTCATCCTGCTCACCCGCTATGTGCGCCCGCCCAGCAACCGCCGCGTCTCGCTCTCCCGTCGCGGAGTCCTGCGTCGGGACGGCCACCGCTGCGCCTACTGCTCGAAACCGGCGTACACCGTCGACCACGTCGTCCCACGGTCCCGCGGAGGAGCGAACACCTGGGAGAATCTCGTCGCGTGCTGCCGCGAATGCAACAATCGCAAGGGCAATCGCACTCTCAGTGAGATCGGATGGAAGCTCAGCTTCCTTCCGCAGGAGCCCCGCCTCGGTCAGCTGTGGATGCGTGGGATCGACAAACCCGTCGAGAAGTGGCGACCATTCCTCGAGTACTCCAGCGCCGCCTGACAGCAACTCCAGCGCCGCCTGAAAACGGGGCATCGTCCCAGATAGGGGACCGTGTTGTCCATATGTTGGCGCAATTCGGATAACGATGTGACATAGGTGAAGTTCTCACCGTCAATGTGCTCTAGGGTGGACGAAACAGAAGTTCGCTTCGACCCAAGGAGCTTGCGATGAGTGAGCAGGATCGCCCACAGAACCCCGACCCGGCCCCGGCCGGTGAGCCCGAAGCCGTCATCGTCGGAATCGACGGTTCGCCGCCGAGCCGCAACGCCCTGGCCTGGGCGATCCAGGAGGCTCGCTCCCTGAACCGTCCGATCCGCCTCGTCGGCGCCTACACGATCCCGAGCGTGGCCGCAGCCGCTATCGATGTGTCCTATGTGCCCATCGACGACAGCTCGATCCGTGCGGCGGTGACGAACACGCTCAAGGAGGCCGCCGCCGAGGTGAAAGCCGCCGGTGTTCCCGTCGAGGCGGTCATCGAGATCGGAGACGCCGCCGGTGTGCTCATCGACGAATCGAAGACCGGCTGCCTCACCGTTGTCGGCTCTCGCGGGCGCGGCGGCTTCGCCGGTCGTCTCCTCGGCACGGTCTCGAGCGCTCTGCCGGCGCACTCCGCGTGCCCGACGGTCGTCGTCCCCTCCTGCTGGGACAACCAGGCCGAGCGCCCCGCGCACCCGACCTCGTCCCGGCCGATCCGACAGGACGGAGTCGAGGTCGAAACCCACGACCCGAATGCCGAGTCGATCGAAGGTCTGCGCTTCGACGGGAAGGTCGTCGTCGGCGTCGACTCTCTCGGCGCCGAATCTCCGGCACTGTGGAAGGCGGCCCGGCTCGCTGTGCGCCGTGGCTCACCGCTGCACATCGTCGCCGTCATCACCACAACGGTCATCGGTCCCGAGTGGCTGCCGAGCACCGCCGACCTCGAACGCCTCGTCAACGAGGGCGCGGACAAGCTCGTCGTCGCCAAGCAGCGTCTGGCCGAGGAGTTCCCCGATCTCGACGTCACGTGGACGCTTTTCGACGGCCAGCCCGCCGAGGTGCTCGTCCGCGCCTCTGACACGGCTGAAGTGCTCGTCATCGGATCGCGTGGCCGCGGCGGATTCGCCGGCCTCCTGCTCGGTTCGACCTCGCAGTCGGTGCTGCCGTACTCGCAGTGCCCGACGATGGTCGTCCGCGTCGCCCGTGATCACGGTCGCCGCAAAACCAACGAGGCCCCGGCAGAGCCTGGCCTCTAGACCCCGCCCGAGTCCGAGAATCCCGATCACGAAGCTCGGGTCCGGGTCCTTCAGGCCGGAAGACAATCACCGAGGCGGCCGATCGATACAATCGGCCAACTCGGTGGTGGTGGGTCTGGGCGACATCGGCAAGTGGAACTTGTTCAGTCAGGTGGTTCTGGCGCCCCCGGGCAGATTCGAACTGCCGACACCCGCTTTAGGAGAGCGGTGCTCTATCCCCTGAGCTACGGGGGCCAGGTGGTCATCCTCAACCACGATCACCCAGTGTAGCGTAGAAGAAACCTCACTGTTCCACGGTGTGCCAGCACCTATTATGGACAGATTCTCGTTAGGGTCGAATTGTGTCGGATTCCGTTAGAGACGAACAGTTCCCAGAACTCGGAGATGTCTTCGCCGAGTGGAAGAAGCAGGCTGCCCATCTGGGCGGTCGCGACACCATGCTTCATTTCCGGGACTCGCGTGACGGCAGCATCGACCTCTCCGGCGCCCACCCCTCCGGCCTGGCACAGCTGCTGGCCGGTCGCGCCACCCGACTCTCCAGTCTCATCCGCGACCACGACATCCTCACGGATGCGCGCCGGCGTGCGAAATCCATCCGGTCGAAGGCAGAGCAGCTCGACAACGAACGCGGCATCCGCACCGCTCACCTGGCGCTCGGATTCGCTTCGTGGACGGAAAAGGACGCGAAGTTCAAGTTCAACGCCCCCGTCGTCATGCGCCACATCACGCTGGTGCCTCGCGGGTCCCGCGTCGAGGACTACGAGATCGTGCTCGACAACGAGATTACGATCAACCCTGCACTCGTCCAGCACCTGCGCGAGGAATACGACCTCGACGTGCCCGTCGACGAATGGGTCGACGCGACCGGCGGACCGCACGGGTTCGATCCGGGCCCGGCTCTCGACCGTCTGCGTGATCTGGGGCAGAACGTGCCCGGTCTGCGGATCAACCACCGCCTGATCATTTCGACGTTCGCGAACATCGCGAGCCCGTTCTCCACCGACTACCTGCCTACCCAGCACCCCGTTCTGCGGGCGCTGGCCGGCGACGAGGACGTGCGTGCCTCCCTCGGTGGGCCTTCGTATGTGCCGCAGCCGGGTGTCCTCCCGGACGAGAAGACCGCCGCGGCAGAGAAGGCCGAGGCCGAGCAGAAGCGAGCCGAAGCCAAGAGGGTCGCCGGTGTCGCTGCTGCCGCCGAATCAGAAGACAAGGACACCGAACCCGCAGGCGATGAAAGGTCAGCGCCTGAAGCGACCTCCGCGGACACAGCGAAGTCCGGAGCTGAGACGAAGACTGCGGAAACGGCAGAAGGCGACCCCGCCGAGGATGCCGCTGAGTCCGCCGATGAGTCGGCAACCGGCGGCGATGAGTCGGCAATTAGCGGCGACGAGGAGACCAGCGGCGACGAGGAGGCCGGTGAGAAGGCCGCGTCCGAGAAGCCTTCGTCAGAGACAGCTGCCGGTGCCGCTGATGCGGCGGACGCCGATGACGATGAGGACTACGGTCAGCCGACCGTGCCGATCACCGACGAACCACTGGATGCCGCGAAGCCGGTCACTGCCGCCGATTCCGCCGTCGACACGACCACCGACGACGAGAAGACGTCGACCGACGCCGAAGCCGTATCAGCGACCAAGTCTGAGAAGACAGCACCCGCGGCTGACGCCGACGGTGAGGACGTCGTACCCGCTGCGCTTCAGGAGCCGATCACCCCGCTTCCGGATCGGAAGCCGCAGGAAGAATTCCTCGTCATCGATGTCGACGGTGACCAGCAGGCCGTCGTCGACGCTGCCGTGTCCGGTCACTCCGTCGTCGTCGACACCCCACCCGGAACCGGTGCCACTCAGGTTGCCGTCGCCGTGGCCACCACACTGGCACACACCGGCAAGAGCGTGCTCTTCCTCGCGCAGACCTCCGATGCGCTCGACGATTTCTCCGCCCGCCTCGGCGAGGTCGGACTCTCCGACTTCGCGGTCGACACCCGCGCCGGTTCGGCAGATATCCGCAAACAGCTCATCGGTCTCATCGCCTCGGCAGAGAAGTCCGAACGCCCTGACCTCTCCCACCTGCTGACCGAACTCAACGAACAGCGGGCGACGCTGGCCGACCATGTCTCCTCCCTGCACCGCAGGCGCAAGCCGTGGGACGTCTCCGTCTACGAGACCATGCAGCACCTCGCGGAGCTGACCTCCGGTGATGACTCCCCGCAGACCCCGGTGCGCTTCGACGACGACATCCTCGGTGCCAGTGACGACCGCCGGAACATCTTGCGCGGCAAACTCGGTGAACTCGCCCGACTGGGTGCTTTCACCCTCGACGTCGAAGACACCGTCTGGTTCGGGGCCGACCTCAAATCCGTCGAAGAAGCCGAAGCCGCACGCACCGTGGCCGAACGCATCGGTCGGATGATCCCCGACCTCGTCGCAGCCACCGAACCGGTGCTGCAGAAGGCGAAACTCAACCCGCGCCGCAATGTCGACGACTGGTCCCGCGCCATCCGCGTGCTCCTGCGCGTGCGCAAGACGCTCGACAACTTCGCTCCCGACATCTACGATCACCGCCTCGACGACCTCATCGCCGCCACCGGCACACCCGAATACCGGGCCGATGTCGGCGTCGAGATGGGCATGATGCAGCGCCGTCGGCTGAAGAAGTCGGCCGCGGAATTCCTCCGCCCCGGCGCCGAGGTGACTGACCTCCACGAGGCCCTCATCGACGTCCGCGCCCAGCGGGTCATCCTCTCGGACCTCGCCGGACACGACGGCCGCCCGCAGATCCCGCGCGGCGTCCTCGAAGCCGACGAGATCCTCCAGAGCGTCGAAGCCGATATGGCTAAGCTCGCCCCGATCCTCGAGACGACCCCGGACGGCGGGGACCTCGGATCGATGCTCATCGAGGAACTCCAGGCACGCGCCGAAGCGATGGGCAGCGACTCGGAGAACCTCGCCGACCTGCCCGAACGCTCCCGCCTGCAGCGTGAGCTCGACGGCGAGGGCCTCGGCGACCTCATGGCCGATCTGCGCCGACGCAAGGTCGACGAGTCGCTCGTCGGCCCCGAATTCGACCTCGCCTACTGGGCCTCCGTGCTGCAGACCATGGCCGGTGAAGATCCCGCGATCGGCCGCCACGACGGTGCCGCTCTCCACCAGGTCGCCGAAGGCTTCCGCGAGAACGACCGTGCCTTCGTCGCCGCCGGCGCCTCCCGACTGCGCTTCAACCATGCGCAGGCATGGAAGCGCGGAATCGAATCCGATCCGATCGCCGCCGGAGTCATCAAACAGGAGCTGCTGTCGAAGCACACCTCGACGAAGCGGATCTCCACTCAGGCACCCGAACTGCTGACGACTCTGGCCCCGGTGTGGATGGGCAGCCCGTACACGGTGCCCGAACTCTTCTCCGCCCTGCCTCTCTTCGATGCGGTCGTCATCGCCGATGCCGGACGGCTCTCGGTCGCCGACGTCGTCCCCGGAATCACCCGAGCCCGTCAGGTCATCTCTCTCGGTGACTCCCGGCTGCTCGGACCTCGCCCGTTCTCGATCGCGGTCGATCGTTTCGGCATGGACGATGGGAAACATCCCCGCTCGGTGCAGGACCGCCTCGGCGAGTTCCTGCCGCGGATGCGGCTGTCGAACTCCTACCGACTGTCCCCGGTCGGACTCATCGACCTGGCCAACCGGCACTTCTACGATTCGACGATTTCGACGCTGCCGACCGCACACACCGGTGAAGGCAGCGGCCTCGAATTCTCCTATGTCGCCGACGGCAGAGGCCCCACGGACATCGGGACCGGTCGGGTCGAGAGTCCCGACGCCGAGGTCAAACGCGTCGTCGATCTGGTGCTCAAGCACGCGCGGAACCGGTCGCGGGAGTCGCTGGCCGTCGTCGCACTCACCCCGCATCATGCTCAGCGAGTGGCGGCGGCGATCTCGCGGGCGATGAAGGACCTGCCGTATGTGGCGGCGTTCTTCAACGACTCATCGAAGGAGCCGTTCGTCGTCACCGACGCCGAACGCGTCCAGGGCATGTCGCGCGATGCCGTGATCTTCACCCTCGGCTACGGCCGCACCGTCCACGGCCGCGTCATCCACGACTTCGGTCCGCTGTCAGGGCCGGACGGGCGTCGCATCCTCGCGGCCACGATGACGCGGGCCCGGAAGCGGCTGACCCTGGTCTCGAGCATCGAGGCCGAGGACTTCGATCGCAGCAAACTCAACGGGGGAGCGGTCATGCTCCCGCAGCTGCTCGAGGAGGTCGCGACCGGCGGCGTCCACCAGCCCGGACCGCACGGCGAGATCTACGATCCGCTGTTCAACGACATCGCCGACCGGCTGCTGCAGCTCGGCGTCGTTGCCCACGAGCACTACAACGGCATCGACCTGGCCGTGGCGAACTCCACCGAGGACGAGCACGGAATGATCATCGCCGTCGCCGGTGACGGACCCGAGTATGCGTCGATGCGCAGCCTGCGCCAGCGGGACCGGGTGCTGCCCGAACAGCTGAGCCGCCGAGGCTGGAAGTTCATGCGCGTTTGGTCGACCGATGCGTTCGTCGACCCGCAGTCCGAGACCGAGAAGATCTTCGAGGCCTGGCGCGCCACAGTGGAGACGATGAGCCCGCAGGCCGTGCTCAATGCGGCGCGTGCCGCCTCGGTGGTCGTCGGCCGCACCGGCAGCCGACCGAAGCTCGTGCCCGGTCTGCCGATGCACAAGTACTCCGCCGAAGGCCTCGATCAGATGATCGACTGGATCCAGTCGGATGCGGTCGTGCGCGGCGACGGTGAGATCAAGGATCTGCTGCGCACCGCCCTGGCGCAGAAGGGCAACTCGAGCCGCGGCGATTCCCAGCTGCAGGCCGCCGTGGACCGTTACCGCGAACGCCATGCGCAGGCGAAGAAGGTCACCGGCGCCGAGGTGTTCATCCCACGGTCGAACTCGACTGGACCCGTCGAAGAGGAGATCCTGCCGACCTTCGACACCGGCAAGATCCGTGCCGACGAGCTTCGGTCAGCCGGCCTCGTGCAGACCGCAAGCAATGACCAGGTCCCCGAGGCGGCCGACGAGTCCGTCCACGCCGATTCGGAAGGTGCTAAGTCCGACAGCGCTGGGGACGACGGTGCAGGTTCGCCCGCGAAGGCACCTGGACAGCATGATGCTGCAGCCGCCGTCAGCGCGGATGGGGACGAGTCCGCCGACGCGGGTTCCGCCGACGAGGTTTTGGTCGACGCTGACTCGGGCGAGGCGGATTCGGCCGGAGCAGAGTCGGTCGGTGCGGAGTCGGGTGAGTCGGTGTCGGCTGAATCCGGGACGGACGGGACAGCCTCGGCGAAGTCGGGGTCGAAGCACGACGATGCCTGACAGGCCCACCGGCGTCGAGGATCCTGATCGCGACAGCGAATCGGTCGGCAGCGACCGAGAATCGGTCGATTCCAGCGTCAGCGGGTCCGGCGGTGAGTCGGAGGAGCCAGCGCACGAGGACGGCGATACCGAAACTGATGAGCCTCGGAGGGCCCGCATCGAAGCGGCGAAACGTCGATATCGGGCGACTCTGCGCAATGAAGCCGACTCGGGTGGTGGCGGCTTCAGCGAGGACTACTACCGTTCGCAGAAGCCCCCGCACTGGTCATAGCGCCCAATAGGTTTCAGGCATGAAGAAGGCCCGCTCTCGGATGAGAGCGGGCCTTCTCTGCGATCGGCCGGTGATCAGTGCCGCGGAGGCTGATTCGGATCGATCGGACCGTCGGTGGCAGGACCCTCGGCGGGCCCGGCAGGCGAGGCAACCTGGTTGCGCAGGATCTCGCGGATGTCGCCGAGCAGATCCTCGGTGGTCGGAGGAACTTCTTCTTCGGGAGCTCCGCGCTTGCGCAGCTCGTTGAGCTTGTTCATCGGCACAATGATGATGAAGTAGACGATGGCGGCCACGATGAGGAAGTTGATGGCCGCAGTGATGACCGCACCGATATCAAGGGTGGCCTCGGGCACGCCTTCCTTGAGCGGGATCTGCAGTGCCGGTCCCTCAGCACCACCGACAGCGGCGATGAGCGGGTTGATGATCTTGTCGGAGAAGGCGGTGACGATGGCGGTGAATGCGCCGCCGATGATGACCGCTGTTGCGAGTTCGACGACATTCCCCTGGAGAATGAAGTCTCTGAATCCCTTAAGCATTAGAGAAACCCTTTCGGTGTGTGTTCACTGAAATGCTGTTATCGAATAGCTCAATTACGTTCCAATAGTACACATGGGTAACTCATTGTGAGCAGAAATGTTCTGCGAGTCTGATCATCGTATAGATGCTCCGGGTAACCGGTTTGCAGTGAAGAATGCGGGTCCGGTGGACGCGGACCGCTCGAGCACCGCAGATCAGCAGGGCGGACGGCTCGGCGATGACATGGTTCAGCGAGGGAGGATCGCAAAGCTGATCGGGAGTCCGGCGAACTCGGCGACACGCCCGGCATCATCGGCGGAGAGGATAACGGAAACAAGTTGTCCTGACTCCGCGGCTATTCCCTCGGGTTTGTCGACGAGGCGGGCGATCGTCACTTTCTCGACGACGACTTCTGATCCACCGTCGGGCAGGGACGAGAAGAGACGGATCTTCTGGCCCGGTTGGAGCAGTGCCCCCGAGGCATCATCGGCCAGACGGATCGGCATGAGCAGATCGCGGCTGCCCTTCGGCAGCGCCTGCTGATCGAGCACGATCGACGACGTCAGCGGTGACCCCTTCGACAATCCCGCCGAGGTGGCTCGCCCCTTCACCTCATCAACGGACTTGAACGCCTTGTCGGGGACGAGGTCGGAAGGGAACTGAGTGAGGGTGAGGTCCTGGGCCTTGAGTTCAGTTCCCGGTGCCAGGTCCGACTTGGCGACGACGATCGCCGTTCCTGCGCTGGTCGGTGTGAGCATCCAGACGGCGAGGGCGCAGGCACATGCGAGGCAGACGGCGGCGAGGATGCGCTGAGGTCGAATGCGAGACGGCCGTGACCAGCCAGAAGACGTGGACCGGATGCGGTTGAAGATGCCCATGCACCGAGCCTGCGGCGCTGCGCGGCCTGCGGCAAGGGCGCGGAACTCGCCTGTGGACAGTTCGTGGTGTCCACAGGCGATCGGTGTGTGAGTGACGAGAGCCGGTCCGTCGCGGCATCCGGGTAGCCAGCGGCCGAGGTGAATCACCTTGTAGGCGCTGGCTGGCGGTTGGGAAGGTGCGCCGGCGACCGGCGTCGCTCAGCTGGCGGCTGGGGTGCTCTCGGTCGAGGAGCTGCTCGATGACGAAGTCGATGAGCTGGAGGCTTCTTTCGACGACGAGCTCGAGGACTCTTTCGAGGAGGAGTCTGAACTCGAGGAGGTGACGGTGCTCGACTTGCTCGAGCGGGAGTCGGTGGCGTAGAAGCCAGATCCCTTGAAGCTGATGCCCACGGCACCGAAGACCTTCTTCAGACGGCCCTGGCATTCCGGGCAGACGGTGAGCGAGTCATCGCTGAAGTCCTGATGAATATCAAAGGCGTGACCACAGCTCTTGCAGGCGTAGGAGTAGACGGGCATTCGAGACCTTTCTTCGACGACAAGATTATAGTGCATCTCAGTTCCTCCCCGGAGCACCGGTCCGCGATATGCACAAGGTTATCCACATATCAACACGCGCGAGTGGGCGCTGATTCCTGACGATCAGGCTGTGAAGATGTGAGTTCCGTCGTCGGTGACGGCCTCCGGGATGCGCAGGTCCCAGTCCGCGGCGACGAGGCCCGGTAGTTCGAGTTCGTCGGCGAAACACACCCCGACAATGCGGGGACCCGAACCAGAAGCTGCCAAACCATTAGGTACCGAACCAGGAGGTACCGAACCATTGCGCCCCGAACCAGGGGACTCGGAAGCAGGAAGTCCCGATCCGAGAACGCCAGAATCGAGAGGCTCCGCCCCCTGCGGGCCGAAGGTCCTGTCGTAGAAGCCGCCCCCGTTTCCCAGCCGAGCACCATCAGTGCCGAAGCCCAGGGCAGGGACGAAGACGATGCCGAGGCCGATCGTGGGCGAGAGCAGTTGGGCGGCGGTGAGCAGCTCACCATCCCGGGCCGGTTCGCGGATTCCCCATCGGCCCTGCGGTCTCAGGCTGGCCATCGAATCAGTGACCTTGCCGAACACCAAAGGTTCGCCCACCTTGGTGACGACGGGAAGGTAGACGGTGCCGCCGGCTGCGAGAAACTGATCGAGCGCCGGGTCGAGGTCCGGCTCTCCGGGCAGCGCCGCATAGGCAAGAAGGGAACGAACCGGTGTTTCTCGGATGAGGTCCCACGCGGCGGCCGCCACGGTGCCCGCAGGCGTCACGGGACCCCCAGCCGACGCGGAGTCCGGGAGTGGAGCGGTAGTCGGGTCCGCCTCGGCGGGGATGGGCTGCGGAGATGCCGTCGTCACGGACGACGAAGAGGCCGGAACCGCCTCAGCGGGGGAGCGGTCCGCGCGAGCGGCGCGGATGCGGGACCGCAGCTGCGCCTTCGAAGTTTGTGAGTCCACGCATTTCAGACTAACCGCGGCGGGCGGATTCGTTAAGATGACTTCATGAGTGATGAAGCGCAGCGCACCGTTCGCAAGGCCGTGATCCCCGTCGCCGGTCTCGGAACTCGGTTCCTCCCCGCCACGAAAGCCACCCCCAAAGAGATGCTCCCCGTCGTCGACAAGCCGGCGATCCAGTACGTCATCGAGGAAGCCGTCGATGCTGGTCTGCAGGACGTTCTCATGATCACCGGCCGGAACAAGCGGCCGCTGGAGGACCATTTCGACCGGGTCGACGGGCTTGAGGCAGCGCTCGCGCAGAAAGGCGATGACAAGAAGCTCGCCGCGGTGCGCCATCCCTCCGAACTCGCCGATATCCACTATGTCCGCCAGGGCGACCCCAAGGGACTCGGCCATGCCGTGCTCAAGGGACGTCAGCATGTGGGCAACGAACCGTTCGCGGTCCTGCTCGGTGATGACCTCATCGATGAACGCAGCCCGATCTTGCCGAAGATGATCGAAGTCGCGGAGAAGACCGGAGGCAGCGTCGTCGCCCTCATGGAGGTCCCGCCCGAGGCGATCCACCTCTACGGCTGTGCCGCCGTTGAGTCCACTGCTGACGACGAGGTCGTCAAAGTCACCGACCTCGTCGAGAAGCCCGCCACCGAGGATGCTCCCTCGAATCTCGCCATCATCGGCCGCTACGTGCTGGCGCCGGAGATCTTCGACGTCCTCGAAACGACGAAGCCGGGACGCGGCAACGAAATCCAGCTCACCGATGCCCTGCAGGAGCTCGCCGGAGACGACGAGGGCCACGGCGTCTTCGGAGTCGTGTTCAAGGGCGCCCGTTATGACACGGGTGACAAGCTCGACTACCTCAAGGCCGTTGTGCAGATCGCGTGCGACCGAGAGGACCTCGGCGACGATCTCAAGGCGTGGCTGCGCGAGTTCGTGCCGAAGCTGGACTGAGTGCCGACACAGGACCGAGCCGAACGTCCTGGTTCAGCCCGTCCGGGCAGACCGACCTTGATCCCGAGAGCGAGGGCAGCCGCGTGTGGCCTGTCATCCTGACTGATCGACAGTCCGATATCGTGCTGCGACCGCTGCGCCGCCGCGACGAAGAGGCCTGGCGAGAGGTCCGCCGATTCAACCGCGACTGGCTGCGCCCGTGGGACGCGACTCTGCCTGCGCCGGGCCAGGAGCTGCCGGGGTTCCGCACGATGGTGCGGATGCAGGACAAACAGGCCAAACGCGGGCAGACCGTGCCGTTCGCCATCGAGGTCGACGGGAACTTCCGCGGTCAGATCACCGTATCGGGACTGAGCTGGGGTTCGATCCTGTCCGGGCAGATCGGCTACTGGATCGACTCGCGCGTGGCCGGGCGCGGAATCACCCCGGTCGCCGTGGCGATGGCCGCTGACCACTGCTTCTTCGCCCTCGGACTCCACCGCATCGAGATCAACATCCGCCCGGAGAACACCGCGAGCCTGCGTGTGGTCGAGAAGCTGGGCCTGCGTGATGAGGGGCTGCGCGAGAAGTACATGCACATCGATGGGCAGTGGTGCGACCACCGCACCTTTGCCCTCCTCGCCGAGGAGGTCCCGCAGGGTCTGCTGGCCGCATACCGGCACGGCACCGGCGGGTGGTAGGCGCGAATCGGGAACGTCCAGCCGCCACCTGGGAATTCGGTGAACTTCGCCCCAGTTTGACCGACACACCTCGCGCCTTCACGACTTCCCTGATGCCTGCAACTTAGGGTGGCATTGTGGACACCAGCATCATCGTCGTCATCGCCATCGTCGTGGTCTTCGCCGTTGCTGTGCCCGCAATGATCCGGAAGTCCGCGACGGATCTCTCGCGCGTCGAAATCGACACGGTTCCGGACAATGCGGCCGTCGTCTCCGCCGAGACAGCCATCCCCGGGCACGACCATTCGGAGCGCATCCAGGTATTCCACGACAAGCCTCGGAAGGTGCCGTCGGTGCCGACCCCGGACGTCTCACAGGAAGTCGAGGCCCCGAAGCTGAGTCTCTCGGCCTCCACCCCGGAGTTCGCCGTCATCGACGGTCACGCCGAAGCACACACCATCACCGAGGCTGCCGAGCACTCCCAGCTCAACGTCCTTCCCGTTGCGGTCGGTGAAACCTACTCCTCCCTGTCCGCCGACCATGCGGCAGTCGGTCGCGTCGTCGGTTCCAGCGTAGGCGTCGGCACTGACACAGGCGTTCGTGCAGGCGCTGCCGCTGACAATGTGCGACTGCTCCACCCTGCGGTCCATGCAGTCTTCAACGACGGCGGCCGCTCCGTCGGGCAGTCGGACAGACAGAGTCGTTCGCCGCAGGCTCATCCGCCGCATCCGACCAGTGCCGGCCACAAGGCGTCGACGAGCCGGACGGTTTCGGGCGGCGCCGGTCCAGCCCCTCAAGGCGGCGGACCACATGAAGGCCAGTCTCGGACGGGACGCGGCGGCCACCTCGGCGAGGGGATGGCCGGCACAGATGGACCGAACCGACAGATTTCCAATCCGACCATCGGAACCGATGAGGAACATGCGATGACCGAGCAAGCCACGACCCTGCGGGAGTCACTGAAGTCGCTGAACACCATGGTCAGGGGCTTCTCCCTGGTATTCCTCGCCTCGGTTCTCGGCATCCTTGTGTCGAGTGTGCTCGCGGCCTTCTCGGTCGTGCACATCGCCCTGGCAGGTGTCTTCCTCGGGCTCGCCGTCGTCACTCTCTTCCTCGTGCGCACGCTCAATCTGCGCAAGCGCGAGACGAAGAAGAAGCTGCGACGCCTGCAGGAGACCGCACGGTCGCGGACAGCGGCCCAGCCGAAGCATGCCACCGAGGCGGAGAGCGTCGCCAAGGTCGAGCGTGCCTCCGAGACGAAGCCGGCCGAACCGTCGACTGCCACGGCACGACCGACTGACTCCTCACGATCGAATGCCACGGCCAGGACGACGACAAATGCTCAGCCTGCAACTGGATCGCAGACGACAGCTCGAACGGGCGCGAAGTCCGCGAAGTCGCAGACCGTTCCGGTCAAGCAGCAGCCTCGCACGGCACCGGCATCGACCTCGAGCGGAACCGCTGCTCGGATCGCCGCGGCCGCGCAGGGCACGAGCGCGGCGGCGAAGGCCGCGCAGGCTCGCGCTGCGATGAACCGCTCCGCCGAGGCGAAGAAGTCCCGCGAAGAGGCCGACACCGGAGAGATCCCGCTCGTGCGCATCCGCAAGGAAGCCGCCGAGGGCCACACCACGCGCCAGGTCCTCCTCACCGGACCGATCCCGGTCGTGAAGGAGAACGCCGCCGCAGACGGTGACGCGACTTCCGCCGAGGCGGCCGCCGGCTCGGAGGCCGCCTCGACGTCGGGCAACGCCGCCACCGCGGCATCAACGTCGACGGCAGAGCCGAAGGCGGCATCGACGGATACCACGGTCGACCGCGAGAACGATTCCGAGGCCTCTTCGGCGACGACTGCAGAGAAGGCTCGGACCGAATCCACCAAGACCCCGGTCTCGCTCGGAGCCGACCTCCTCGCTGAGGCCGACACGGCCTCAGATGCGGCCGGTCGAAAGGAGGCGGATGCGGATGTGCACGCTGCACTTGATGCGGCGGCTCGCACGGTCGATGACCCGTTCATGCAGCGACTGAAATCGCGTGACGGCTGGTCGCCGACCCCGCTGCCGGTGCCCAGCTACGTCGATGCACCCGAAGCCGAGCATCCGGTGCCCTCGGCATCGGCGGCCGATGCCAGCTCGTACGAAACCGAGGCCCGCAGCCGTGAAGATATCGCGGCTCAGTTCGCCGAAGAGCTCGGCTACCGGCCGGAACTCAGCGACTCCGCCCGCGAGGAAGGACCCCTTGGCCATGGGCGCAAGGCGATCCGGACGACGAAGGCCGCCGACCTCGGTGCCGTCAACGACGTTCTCGCTCGCCGGCGCGCGTGAAGCCCCGAAGTCGCTGAAGCGAGGTCCGCACGGATTTCGCGATGCCGACGCAGAAGCCCCGCCAATCGACGGGGCTTCTGCGTGCCAGGGTTACGGTGTCCACGAGGGGTTGTCGCCGGCAGGCTGCTACACGACAGATAGCACCCGTGCTAAAGCGTGCTGTCTGCCCTGGAGGGTGCCGCCAGCGATCAGGCGCTGAAGACCGACCAGCAGATCGCATCGCGTCGTGCCTGATCGTCCAGCACGAGTTCGCGGACTTCATTCGGCAGCCGGTCGCGCTGCCAGTCGCGTTCGGCACGACCGGCCGCAAGGTTCTTCCCTGAAGCCCCTCGGGCCGCTTTGATGGCGTAGGCCGCCGCCCCGAGGTTGTGCTCGGCGACGTGTCCGACACAGGCCGCTTGCCCCGCCGCATAAGCGGCGAACCGGGCAGGCCCACGCAGAGGCCGTGCCGCACCCATGGCATGACCGCCGAGGGCGCGAGCCTCCATCATCGACATCTCACCGGCTGCCCACGCCCGGGCGGCGGCAACGGCGTCGCGAGGTCGATCGTCCTCGGGGCAGGCGGATTCGAAGACCGGCAGGACGTGTTCGGCGCAGTCAGCAGCCCACAGGGCGAGAAGGTGGTGTTCGGAATCGGTGAGGGAGCCGCCTCGGCGAATCGTGATCATCCGCGGATCTCGGACCTCCGGCAGGATCACAGGAACCGACCGAGAATCGACAGCGGTCGCGAGCGACGAAGCGAGCAGGCGTTCACAGTGGCCGATTGTAGTGGCCCTTCCGGACGGTGCCTGGCTTGAGCGCATCGGAAGCCGTGGACGGAGACTGACTGGCGGCGTGCGGTTTCCCTGGTGGACACGGTCGACTCAGCAGTCATCGGCCGTGCTAGATTGCTCAGCGTCGATCACGCGAGGGCGGCCGGCAGAGAGCCGAAGACGAGTTCAGGGGAGAAACCGATGGCCGATATCGAAGACCAGGTGAGAGCTGAACCTTACGTTGGACGGCGTGCACGCCGTGCGGCGGCCGGGTCGTTTATCGGCGCCGTCGTCGAATGGTATGACTTCCTGCTCTACGGGATCGTCGCAGCTCTGGTCTTCGGCGAACTCTTCTTCCCCGGCTACAGTGACCGAGCGGGCACGCTCGCGGCGTTCGCGACCTTCGGCGTCGGATTCATCTTCCGCCCGCTCGGCGGAATCATCTTCGGCCACTTCGGCGACCGTCTCGGGCGCAAGTCCATGCTCATCTGGACGATGACGATCATGGGCGTGGCCACCGCGCTCATCGGCTGTCTGCCGACCTACCAGGCGATCGGCTGGCTGGCACCGGCACTGCTCGTCCTGCTGCGCTGCATTCAGGGCGTGGCGGTCGGCGGAGAATGGGGAGGCGCCGCGCTCATGGCCGTCGAAAGCGCACCGCCGAAGCTGCGCGCCTTCTACTCCAGTGGGGTTCAGGTCGGCTACTCGGTCGGCCTGCTGCTGGCCACCGGACTCGTCGCCATCCTCAGCGGCGGACTGAGCTCCGAAGGCTTCCTGGTTTGGGGATGGCGGATCCCGTTCCTTGCCAGTGCCGGCCTCGTTCTGGTCGGGCTGTGGATCCGTGCCGGTGTCGCGGAATCCGAAGAATATGTGGAACGAGTGAAGAACGCGGACGAGGACAAAGTTGCCAAGCTGCCGATCCTCGAGGCCTTCAAACGATTCCCCGCACAGATCGCCCAGATCGTCGGACTGCGGTTCATCGAGCTTCTGACTATGTACATCGTCACCACCTTCGCGCTGTCGTATGCGACGGACGAACTCGGTCTCGACAGGCAGCTCATGCTCAACATCACGCTGCTCGTCGGCGGCCTGGGTATTGTCACGATTCCTGCCTTTGCTTACCTCTCTGATCGGTACGGACGTCTGCGCGTCTACCTCACCGGCGGAGTCGTCGGACTGCTCAGCGCGATCCCGTTCTTCCTCGCTCTGGAATCGGGAAGCACGATCGCCATCGTGATCTTCGCCGTGCTGCTGGTCAACATCGCCCACGACGCGGTCGTCAGCGTCCAGCAGCCGCTGTTCGCCGAGATGTTCAGCCCCGAGTTCCGTTACAGCGGAGCGGGCGTCGGCTACCAGCTGGCCAGCGCGCTGGCCGGCGGCTTCACTCCGTTCATCGCCACGTACCTCGTCGGAGTCGGCGACGGCAGCTGGTACCTCGTCGGTGCTTACCTCGCAGTGGGTTGCCTGATTTCGATCTCCGTCGCCGCCTACCTCGCGAAGAAGGGACGACGCACCGCCGGTGCCTGATCACCTCGGTGCGCCGAGGCGGTATGCCGCATCGAGGTGGTTGTGGCAGGAACGGTGTGGGGTGCGGCGGCCACTCGGTCATCGCGGCCGCGCGACCTCATCGCCGGGAGCGCACACCGCTCATGGGTCGGCCGCTCAGGCGACGAACTTGTCGAACTCGTCGTTCTTGGCCAGGAAACTCTGCACATAGGAGCACGTGGTCCGGAACTTCAGCCCCGCCTCGGCGCTGGTCTCCAGTGCATAGCGCACCAGCTTGGCCGCCAAGCCGCGACCGCCCCACTCGGGCGACACCTCGGTGTGGGTGAAGATGCGCACCGGACCGTCGGCGGTGTCATCGGCACTCGCCTCACGGTCGATGTAATCGGCGAGACCGATGACCTTGCCCGCGTGGGAGACGGTGAAGCGTTTGGCCGCAGCATCCTCGGCGATGGTGAAGGTCTCTCCCGAGATGTCGATGTCCATGGTCATTCCTCCCGAATGTCCGTGCCGGCGGCACTGCGCGATGGTCGTCGGCGATCGATCGACGATCGTCGCTGTCCTGACAATTGACACTATAGTTCTGCTTCTGAGGAAGCGACTAGCCTGGTCAGACGCAGCCGCACGGAAGATCTTGAAGGAGTCCCACCTATGACCGCACACCCCTCGGCGACCCTGGTCGACGCGCACCGCCGGAAGCTGGGTGCAGCCGGATTCGAGGTCACCGAACTGACGTCCGCCGACATCTCCGACTACGTCGAGCTCGTGTCCTCGGCCTACCGCGGCGAGGGATCGAAACAGGGCTGGACCACCGAGGCGGACCTGCTCGGGGGACAGCGGCTCGACGGTCCCATGGCTGAGGACATGCTCGCCGAGGCGGACTCCCAGATCCTGCTCGCCCGCGATGGGCAGGGGCGCGCCGTGGCCAGCGTCTATGTGCGCGAACCCGAGGACGGAGCCTCCTATCTCGGGGTGCTCGCTGTCTCTCCGCTGGGACAGGGCAAAGGGGTGGGGTCCTTGCTCATCGGCCTCGCAGAGGCGTGGGTGGTCGAACACTGGGGTGCAGCGTCGATGCGGATGAGCGTGATCAACAAGCGTGACGAACTCATCGCCTATTACGAGCGCCGCGGCTACGTGCGCACCGGCGAAATCGAGCCCTTCCCCTACGGCGACGAACGCTTCGGGCTGCCGAAGGTCGACGACCTCGAATTCGTGCTGCTGGCCAAACCCTTGAGCTGAGGGGCGGCCGAATCGAGGCTGCAGTCGGAAAACGGGCTGCAGTCGGAAAATAGGTCAGCATCGGACACTTCTGTTGGAGAAGAGTGTCCGATGCTGACCTATTCTTGGAGGCACTGGGAGCCGGCCCGGGGCACAGGCCCGAGAACCCCGCCCAAGAGCCCGGCCTCAGAACATCATGGCGGGCACGACGAGACCGCCGACGAGGGCGACCGGCCCGATGACGACCATCGACATGCCGAACTTCACGAGGATGCGGGTCAGGCGCGGCTTGTCCTCGACAGGGGCGGTTGCGACGACCGTGGCACCCAGCGTCGAGAACGGTGAGACGTCGACGACCGCCGAGCACACGCCCAGAGCCGCGATGAGTGCCCAACCGGGCACCCCGCCCGCTGCGATGAGAGGCAGAGCCAGCGGCACGAGCGCAGCGAGGATGCCCGTCGTCGACGCGAAGGCCGAGACCAGGCCGCCGACGATGCAGAGGACGAAAGCAGCGATGAGCGGCGAACCGATCGACTCGGCACCCTCACCGAGCAGGTCGACGGCTCCCATGTTCTGCAGCACGCCGACGAAGGTGATGATGCCGCCGACGAGGAGCACTGTCGGCCAGTCGATCTTCGGGATCGCGGCCTTGCCTGTCTTCGGATCGACCAGCGCGAGGATCGCTCCGAACATGAAGCACAGCAGGCCGATGTCCGGTTCCTGACCGAGCGCCGCGAGCACGACCACGCTGCCGATGAGGCCGACCATGAAGATCACGGTGAGGATCTGGACGAAGGTGAACGGCTTGGATTCTCCCGCCTCGTCGGTGGTGGAGGAATCGAAGAGAGCTTCGTCCTCATCGTCCTCACCGAAGGCGACACTTGACGCCGAGGCGGAGCCGCGGGAGATCTTCGACTGGGCACTTCCGGCCGAAGCGTGCTCGGCTGCTGCCACAGTCGTCTTCGAGAACAGCGACCGACCGTACATGAAGTACGCGACCACGAGCATGACGAGGTAGACGGCCACGGCGATGCCGAAGAGCAGGAACGGGGAGAGGTCGATTCCGGCATCATGGGCGGTCGAGTACGTGACGATTCCGTAGAGGCTGGTCGGGGCGAAGCCGCCGGCGCCGATGGCGAAGCAGATCGCCAGTCCCATGAGCGCGTAGTCGACGCCGTACTTGCGGGCGACCTGCATGCCCACCGGCATCATGACGAGGCCCGCCAACGGTGCGCCCATGGCCGCAATGCAGCCTGTGATGACGAAGAACACCGCGGGCAGCAGCACCGCCGAGGATCCGACGCGTTCGAGGGCCCAGTCGATGATCTTGTCGACGGTCCCGTTCTCTTGTGCGATCGCGAAGAAATAGGTGACCCCGGCCAGCAGGATCATGATGTCCAGGGGGAACTCGGCGATGATGTCGTCGACGGCCATATCGGTGAAGATGAGCCCGGTTCCGGCCGCGCCGACGAGCATGAGCACGCCGATCTGCACACCGCGGACAGCGCCGATGGCGAAGAGGGCGACGAATATGAGCAGAGCAATGATCTGAGTGAGCATGATGTCCTTGCGAAGGCTGAAGCGACACTGAGCATCGCTGGCTGATTCGCTGAGAGACTACCAGTGTTACCGGCGGGTACCGATGAGGCGTGTCCGAACCGCCGGAAAGTCCCGATAGTCGGAAAATCCTCCCCGAGGCAGCTTCAGAACTACCCGACGGCGGCCCAGCAACCTCGCGCGAGGTTGC
>NZ_JBPIZD010000017.1:0-76146 GCF_051172395.1 Brevibacterium sp. H602
CTCCCTGACGTCTCCCCAACACCCTCCCCCCGGTTTGTTGGCCCGCCGTCAGGTAGGAAGAGGGGAATGGGAAGCGGCGCCGACTCTCGTGGAGTCGGCGCCGCTTCTCCTTGCCTCGGCTGAAGGGCTCGTGCGTTCGCTGAGGGGCTGCGGGTCAGCGTCCGCGCATCGCCTTGTGGTTCGGGCGGGCCTTGTTCGGGTCGGTGCCCTTCGGGATCGGTGGGCGGGTGCCCTGCGTCCCGAGAGCAGCCAGACGATTGCGCACGGCCAGGACCTCGGCGCGGTTGAGCTTGCGCGGCAGCTTCTGCACGGCCGGAACGACCTGCTTCATCGCCAGCTGGCCCTCTTCCTTGCCGCCCTGGAAGGTATGCACCGGAACATTGGGGAGGATGCGTTCGTGGCGCTTCTTCTCCTTGGCCAGCAGCTTCGCGCTGCGTCCCTTCGGACCTTCGCTCAGCAGCACGACGCCGGCACGACCGGTCGACCGGAACACGAGGTCGCGGCTCTTCGGATCGACGGCGATCGGCTTCTCATCCATGAGGTACCCGCGACGGGCCGTGTTGAGAACAGCGCCGAAGGCTCCGGGCTGTCCGTCCATCTGAGCGAATGCGGCGGTCTCGGCGAAGCGGCCGAGCATGAACATGCCCAACAGCAGACCGACCATGAAACCGAGGATCGTCGTGAAGATCGCAGTGGTGCCGCCGATGAGCAGACCGATCAGCAGACCGATGAGCGTGCATCCGAGGATCGCCGCGGCCAGCAGCCACGGGGTCGCTTTGTTGTGTTTGGCGGACAGCTCGTAGACCTGACGCATCTGCGCCAGTCGGCCGGGCTTCTTGTTCGGATCCTTCGGCTTGCGCCGGAACAGTCCCTTACGCGGTTCTTCGCTCATTCTCTCACTTGCTCTTGAGGGGCGTTGCGGCGTCGCCTCCGGAAATCAGGGGGAGGCCGACGCTCATTGCTCAGCAGTCAAGTCTACCTCTTCGCCGGGGCCGAAGGTATCCACAACGGCCTGCGCCTCCTGCTTGGCGGGCGTGTGCTTGTCGAGGTGCGCCAGATGCGAGGGGATGGCCTCTCCACGACGGCGCATGGCGGTGGCCCACAGGCGACCGGCACGGTACGACGAACGCACGAGCGGACCCGACATGACACCGAGGAAGCCGATCTCCTCTGCGGCATCGCGCAGCATCACGAAATCGGCGGGCTTGACCCACCGGGTGACGGGATGGTGCCGGGGAGAGGGACGCAGGTACTGCGTGATGGTGATGAGGTCGCAGCCGGCATCGTGAAGGTCCTGGAGTGCGGAGATGATCTCGTCGTTCGTCTCACCCATCCCGAGGATGAGGTTCGATTTCGTGACCAGACCGGCCTCACGGGCCTGAGTGATCACCGACAGCGACCGTTCATAGCGGAATGCGGGACGGATGCGCTTGAAGATGCGCGGAACCGTTTCGACATTGTGCGCGAGCACCTCGGGGCGGGAGGAGAACACCTCGGCGAGCTGATCCGGCTTGGCATTGAAATCAGGGATGAGCAGCTCGACGCCGGTGCCGCGACCGTCGACATACGAAAGGTCGTGGATCTGACGCACGGTCTCGGCATAGAGCCAGGCGCCGCCGTCTTCGAGGTCGTCTCGTGCCACACCGGTGATCGTCGAGTAGCGCAGACCCATCTCCGCCACCGAGGCGGCCACGCGGCGAGGTTCGTCAGCGTCGAATTCGGCCGGTCGGCCGGTGTCGATCTGGCAGAAGTCACAGCGCCGGGTGCACTGTTCGCCGCCGATGAGGAAGGTCGCTTCGCGATCTTCCCAGCATTCGAAGATGTTCGGGCAGCCTGCCTCTTCGCAGACCGTGTGCAGCTCCTGCTTGCGCACGAGCGACTTCAGCGCCGTGTACTCGGGGCCGATATGGGCCTTCGCCTTGATCCAGGCCGGCTTGTCCTCGATCGGAGTCTCGGAGTTGCGGGCTTCGACGCGGAGCATGCGGCGGCCCTCTGGTGCGATCGTCATCTGAGTTCTCCTAAGCGGTGATGGTCTCGTGCAGGATTTCGTCGAGTCGCTGCGCCACATCTTCGGGAGTGACCGGGCGACCGAGCTCAGCACTGATGGACGTGGTGTCGGCGTCTGTGATCCCACACGGGATGATGGACTCATAGGCGCCGAGGTCGTTGCTGCAGTTCAGGGCCAGGCCGTGCATCGTCACGCCTTCGTGGATGCGGATGCCGATGGCGCCGATCTTGCGGTCACGACGGAGTTCGTCGCCGCGCAGCCAGACACCGGCACGGCCCTCGACCGTGGTCGCCTCGATCTCGTATTCGGAGAGCAGTCGGATCATCGCATCCTCGAGTTGGGACACGAAGAGTCGGACCTCTTTGGGGTCATTGAGCTTGTAGATGCAGTAGGCGACCAGCTGTCCGGGACCGTGCCAGGTGATCTTCCCGCCGCGGTCGACGTCGATGACATCGGTGCCGTCGGTGGGCCGTTCGAAGTCCTCGGTGCGCTTGCCGGCCGTATAGACCGGGGAATGCTCGAGGAGCAGGATCGTCGACCGGCGGTCGCCTGCGAGCACTTCGTCGTGGTATCTCTTCTGCAATTCCCAAGTCTGCCGATAGTCCGAGAGGACAGGGGCGAACCCGAGCGTTTCTGTGGCCAGGGGCATGGCTCCACACTATGACTCTTGACCTCAGTGTTCAATTTGTTTCCAATCACATCTGCCGACCTCCACCGAGGCTGTGGCCCTTGACACATAACGACATCGGCGAGCATCATTAAACGACATCAAACGCATCAGATCATCATCAACGGAGATGACGAACCATGACATGGGAGTTCCAAGCAACGATTGCGGATGATATCCATCGCGTCGTCGATTCCGACGGTCGCAGTGCGTGGGGCGTCGTGCACAATGATTTCGATGCCGACGATCCCCGTGTTCTCGCCCTCACCGAGGTGGCTCTGCCGAACGGCGCCCGTTCCCTTCTCATCGTCCCCGCTTCACCCGGAGGGCTCGTCCTCGACGTGATCCGCGCCTATCAGGGACTGACCGAGGCCGAGCTGTGCACCCTGTTCCTGGGCATCATCGAGGAGCTCACGACGTGCACGCGGCCAGAGGATCGGCTCACTCTGACCGCGTTCTCCCTCGACGCCGACGGTCGACCGGTCATCATTCCCGGAGTCTCGGCGCCCATAGTGACGACACCGCGCCGCGCCGTGGGGGAGATGATCTATCACGCCGTCCACGGGCGTCCGTGGGCCGAGGTGCTGCTTCCCGTCGAACTCGCGCTGTCCGAATCATCGTCGGCTCTGCGGTCGCTCGTCTCAGGTCTCCTGGACGATGCGGCGTCCGATATCGGGTTGGGCACCGCCCTCGCCGAGGCGGCTGATTCCCTGCGTACGCTTGACCGTCCCGCTGCGCTGCCAATGGTGCCGGCCGAGAGCGAAACGTCGCCGGAATCGGCCCTCACGGCTCGCCTGCGCGTGGCAACCGGGCTCAGACCGAACCCGCGATCGGAGGAGGGCAGCGGTTCGACGCTCGGCGCACCGGCTCCGCCTCTGCGCGGGGGCGGAGTGTCTCCGCTGCGCGCCGAGGCGAAGAACTCGCGACGCTCGAGAAGCGAACGCAGGCGCGCCGATGGCCGATGGGGATGGATGACACCGCTTTTGCACTCCGTGGACTCCCTGTGGACACGCGTGCGGGCGGTGGACCTGCAGCGTTGGTTCGGACGCAGCACCCTGCTCATCGGCCTCACCGTGTGCCTGACGGTTCTCGGCGGAATCGTCGCCTGGACCTCATGGTCGTCCACCGCGGCCGTGAGCGAAGAGGAGGCGTCGTCGGCAAAGGGGGCGGACCGGCCGCCCGAACCGCAGCCAACGATGAACGCAGACGACGTGACCGCAGTCCTCGAGGAGCTGTGTGAGTCACGGGCAACAGCTCTCAGCAAGGGCGACGAGGCGGCTCTGAAGGCGCTGACGGTGCCCGAGTCGGCCGCCGCAGCGGCCGATGAGCTCATCGATCTTTCGACGTATGCCGACTCCGACTATTCGATCGATGTCGAGGACGTGGAGATCGTCGCAGCCGACGATGTCCGGGTGGTCGCCTCGGCGCTCATGCGCTCGAGCGGAGGTACCGGGGCCGACCTGGTGGAGTTCGCCGAGCAGACCGTCGAGTTCGAACTGCGCAGAGTCGAGGGGACATGGCTCGTGGCGGAGGTCCGGGAGGCAACGACGCGGTGAATGGCCCGAGGGGCCGACCACGAATGGTCGGCCCCTCGAAAAGGTGTGTCGGTCAGTCAGGCTCAGAGGTCGAGATCGGCCTCGAAGTTGCCTTCTTCCAGACGTGCCTTGATGGTCTGCAGGAATCGTCCTGCATCCGCACCGTCGACCAGCTGGTGGTTGTAGGTCAACGGCAGGTACACCATGTCGCGGATGGCGATCGCCTCGTCACCGTCGGCCGTCTTCACGGCGATGGGACGGCGGACGATCGCGCCCGTACCGATGATGCCCATCTGCGGCTGGTTGATGATCGGCGTGTCGAACAGCGCCCCGACGGAACCGATGTTGGTCACCGTGAAGGTTCCGCCCGAGAGCTCGTCCGGCATGATCTTGTTGTTGCGAGTCCGGTCAGCGACATCGTCGATGGCCTTCGACAGACCTGCGACACTGAGATCACCGGCATCCTTGATCACGGGCACGAGCAGTCCGCGCGGGGTATCGACCGCGACGGCCAGGTGCTCGTGATCGAAGTAGGTGATCTGCTGCGACTCGAGATCGTACTGTGCGTTGACCTTCGGGTGCACCTGAAGCGCTTCGACGATGGCCTTGGCGAAGAACGGCAGGTAGGTCAGCTTCGAACCGTGTTTGGCCTGGAACGCTTCCTTGTTGGCCTTGCGCAGCTTGACGACGCGAGACATATCCACTTCGATGACCTGCGTGAGCTGAGCGGAGACATCGAGGGACTCGCTCATGCGCTTGGCGATGGTCTGGCGGATACGCGAAGCCTTCTCCGTGGTGCCTCGCAGCTTCGCAGCCTCCTCAGGGATCTCGACCTTGAACGGAGCCTTCGGTGCTCCGGCCGATGCGCCGGACTGTGCCGCGGGAGCGGCAGCAGGGCCGTTCTTCGCGGCCGCCTCGACATCCTGCTTGCGGATGCGTCCGCCCACTCCGGTGCCGGAGACCTGCGAGAGATCGACACCCTTCTCGCGGGCCAGACGGCGCACGAGGGGAGTGACGTAGGCAGCGTTCTCACCGACGGTGTCGGCGGCGGCAGGTGCCTGTGCAGCTGCCTCCACCGGCTCTTCGGCCTGAGCGGCCGAGGCGGACTGCGCCGATGCTGTCGCGGCCGGTTTGGGAGCCGATTCCTGCTTCGGTGCCTCCGGCTTCGGTGCCTCCTGCTTCGGTGCCTCCTGCTTCGGAGCCTCTTCGGCGGGGGCTTCCTGCTTCGGAGCTTCCTCGGCGGGGGCCTCTTCCTTGGGCGCTTCCTCAGCCGGTGCGGATTCGGCCGGGGCACCGGAACCGATGCGGGCCAGAGGCGCGCCGACCTCGACGGTGTCGTCCTCTTCCGCCAAGTGAGCCTGAACGACTCCGGCGACGGGGGAGGGGACCTCGGTGTCGACCTTGTCGGTCGAGACCTCGAGGAGCGGTTCGTCGACCTCGACCTCTTCACCGACCTCCTTGAGCCAACGGGTCACGGTGCCTTCGGTGACGGACTCGCCGAGCGCGGGCATCGTGATCTCGGTGCCTTCGGAGGATCCGGAATCCGAAGCGGCAGGTTTGGAATCCTCGGCCGGTGCTTCTTCAGCCGCCGGTGCCTCTTCGGCTGGTGCTTCTTCGGTCGGGGCCTCTGCAGGCTCCTCGGCGGGTTCCTCGGCCGGTGCCGCATCGTCGGATGAAGCGCCGCTGCCGTCGCCGATGTAGGCGAGGTCGCCGCCGACCTCGACCACGTCATCTTCTTCGGCCAGGATCTTCTCGAGGGTGCCTGCGTAGGGGCTCGGGATCTCAGTGTCGACCTTGTCGGTCGACACTTCGAGCAGCGGTTCGTCTACCTCGACTTCTTCGCCCACTTCCTTGAGCCAGCGAGTGACAGTGCCCTCGGTGACCGACTCTCCGAGAGCCGGCATCTGAACGGAATTCGACATGAGTATTCGTCTCCTCGGATCTTATGAGTGGAAGTGCAGGGGTTTGCCGGCCAGGGCCAGGTGGGCCTCGCCGAGTGCTTCGTTCTGCGTGGGGTGCGCGTGGATGAGCTGCGCGACTTCCTCGGGGAATGCTTCCCAATTGACGATGAGCTGAGCTTCACCGGCCTGCTCGGACAGACGAGCACCGATTCCGTGCACGCCCACGACCGGACCGTCCTTTTCGCGGATGACCTTGATCAGACCTGTCGTGTTCAGGATCACGGACTTGCCGTTGCCGCCGAGGTTGTACTCGAGCGATTCGACCTGATCCTTGCCGTACTTCTCTTCCGCCTGTGCAGAGGAGAGTCCGACGGAGAAGATCTCCGGTTCGCAGTAGGTTACGCGGGGGATGCCGGATTCGACGACCGGTGCCGGGTTGAGTCCAGCGATCTCCTCGGCGATGAAGATGCCCTGGCCGAAGGCGCGGTGGGCCAGTTGGAGTCCGGGGACGATATCGCCGCAGGCGTAGATGTTGCCGACGCCGGTGTGGAGACGTTCGCTGGCGAGGACGAATCCGCGATCCATCGGGATACCCTGCTCTTCGAAGCCGAAGCCCTCGGTGACCGGGCCGCGGCCGACCGCCACGAGGAGGTACTCCGCCTCGAGCGTCGAACCGTCTTCGAGAGTGACCTTGACCCCGTCGGCCGTCTCTTCGACGCCCTTGAACATGACGCCGAGCTTGAACTTGATCTTGCGCTTCTTGAAGGCGCGCTCGAGGTTCTTCGAGATGGTCTCGTCCTCGTTGGCAACGAGGTGCTTGAGGCCCTCGACGATCGTGACCTCAGCTCCGAAGGAGTTCCAGACGCTGGCGAACTCGACGCCGATGACGCCGCCGCCGAGCACGATGGCCGAGCTCGGGACCTTGTCGAGCTGGAGAGCCTCGGTGCTCGTGATCACGCGGTCGGTGACCTCGAGTCCGATGGTCTTCGATGTCGAACCGGTCGAGAGCAGAACGTTCGTGCCCTTGACGGTGTGGTTGCCGTCTTCGCCGGTGACCTCGACAGTGTCTTTGCCGACGAGCTTGCCGGTGCCGAAGTAGGTGTCGATTCCGCGAGCCTTGACCAGACCCTGCAGACCCTTGTAGTTGCGGGTGATGACCCCGTCCTTGTACTCGAGCACCTTGGCGATGTCGATCCCCTTGAACTCGGCTTCGATGCCGAAGGTCTCGGAGTTCTTGGCGGTCTCGGCGACTTCTGCGGCGTGCAGAAGAGCCTTCGTCGGAACGCAGCCACGGTGCAGGCAGGTGCCTCCCACCTTGTCGCGTTCGATCAAAGCGACCTTCATGTCGAGCTCTGCGGCTCGCAGAGCAGCGGCATAGCCACCGGTTCCGCCACCCAGAACGACAAGGTCGTAGGTCAATTCGTCACTCACGGATTTCTCCTCGTAGCTGTGAATAAGCCTGCAGTACGCAGCTTTCAGTCTTATCTTTCCACTTTTCTTGCGCGGGGCGAAGAAAAACGCTGTCTGATTGGACACAGGTGGGCATCATCACGTTCACCGCGACAGCGTGTAGAACCACCGTGCTCAGGCCTTCGCCTTCGCGATTTCGATGAGTGTGCGCACCGCGGCTCCGGTCGCGGCCTTCGGTGTGTAGCCGAAGGGTGCTGAACCGTTGAAGCTCGGTCCGGCGATGTCGATATGCGCCCAGTTCGCATCCTCTCCGACGAATTCACGCAGGAACGCCGCAGCGGCGAGCATGCCGCCGGGGCGCGGTCCCGAGTTCGTGAGATCGGCGGCGGTGGAGTCGAATCCGGAGAGCATCTCCTCGGGGATCGGCATCGCCCACATCTGCTCACCGGCCACGGACGCCGAGGCGATGACCTCTGCCCGCGCGGCTTCGGAGCCCATGACGCCAGAGGTGCGTTCGCCGAGTGCGACGATCTGAGCACCGGTGAGTGTGGCCACATCGATGAGCAGATCCGGGTTCTCCGCACCGGCGTCGGTGAGCGCATCGGCGAGGACGAGTCGGCCCTCGGCATCGGTGTTCGTGACCTCGACGGTCTTGCCGATGCGCATCTTCAGCACATCGCTGGGGCGCTGTGCCGAAGACCCGGGCATGTTCTCCGCCATCGGCAGCCACGCGGTGACCCGCACCGGGAGCTTGAGGTCGGCGATGCCGAAGAGCGCCTGCACGACGGCCGCGGAACCGGCCATATCGGACTTCATGTCCTCCATGCTCTTCGCCGGCTTGAGTGAGATGCCGCCGGAGTCGAAGGTGATTCCCTTGCCGACGAAGCTGAGATGGCGCTTGGCGCCGCGAGGGGCGTATTCGACCTTGACGAGGCGGGGTCCGCGGGTCGAACCCTGGCCGACGCCGATGATTCCGCCGTAGCCTCCGGCCTTGAGCTCCTTCTCGCCGAGCACAGTGACCTTGAGCTTGCGGTCCTTGGCCTGGTCCTTGACGATCTCGGCGTAGGACTCGGGGTAGAGATCGAGCGGGGGAGTGTTGACGAGATCGCGAGCTCTGTTCGTCGCTGCCGCGATCACCTCGCCGGCGTCATGGGCTGCGGCGAATGTCTTGCCCTCGGGGCCGATGACGGTGATCCCGCCCGGCGTCGTGCCCTCGCTGCGGTAGTCGAGGAAACGGTAGGTTCCGAGTCCCGCGCCCACCGTGACAGCTTCGACCTCGGTCGGAGTAGTGGCGGGCAGGGCCAGAGCGATCGACTCGACACCGTCGAGTACGCGCAGCGCCGCCCCCGCGCCGCGACGCAGCGATTCAGCGGTTGCGGCGACATCGGAGTCATCGGGATCGAAGTCGCCGAGTCCGACGAGCAGGACGGAGTCGGCGGAGACACCCTTCGGAGCGGGAACACGAGCGGTGGATCCGGCCTTTCCGCTGAACCCGATGGCGCGAGCGGCTTCGTCGAGGGCGGTCTTCGCCGCTTTCGCCCCTTCGAGCCCGAGGACCATCGAGTCCGCTGCCGCCAGCACCAGAACGGAGGCGGTGGCCTTCACCGGTGAGGTCGTGGAGTAGCTGCTGAGGGTGGATGCACCAGCCATGAGTTCCCTTTCAGTCGACTTTGAACGTTGATTCGATCCTAATGCCAAACACGTCGACTTGCTGAAGCAGTGAGTCGAGCGCCTGCTGAAGCGATGAGGGACTCTGACATATTCTTAGGTGCGTGTACTCATTGATCTTCAGACTCCTCTTCGTTCCGATGGATGCCGAACGGGCCCATCACCTCTCGTTCTCCGCGCTGCGCCTTCTTGACTCCGTTCCTCTGCTCGGTCGCCTGCTCCGCTTGGTCTGTGCCCGCGGCTCCGTCCGGCCCGTTCAGGTGATGGGTCTGCCCTTCCCCAACCGAGTGGGCCTGGCCGCCGGGTTCGATAAGAACGGTGTGGGGGTCCGTGCTCTGTCGTCGCTGGGCTTCGGACATATCGAAGTCGGAACGATCACCGCCCATGCGCAGCCGGGCAATGACCGTCCGCGGCTGTACCGTCTGCGGAAGAATCTCGCCCTGCTCAATCGGATGGGGTTCAACAACGACGGTGCCCGGCAGGCGTCGTTCAACATCGCCGCCGAGCGGAAGAAGATCGAGTCCCTCCCGCAGCGCCTGCGTCCGATCGTGGGCATCAACATCGGCAAGACGAAGGTCGTCGAGGCAGCCGATGCGGTGGCCGACTACGCGGCATCGACCCGTGCGCTGGCTCCTTTGGCCGACTACCTCGTCATCAATGTCAGCTCACCGAACACACCCGGTCTGCGCGACCTGCAGTCCGTGGACAGCCTGGAGCCGATCATCACCGCCGTCCGCGACACCGCCGCCGAGGTGGTCGAGAGTCCGCGATCGACGCTGGGCCATGTGCCCCTGCTGGTCAAGATCGCCCCGGATCTCGCCGACGAGGATGTCGTCGAGATCTGCGACCTCGCTCTGCGCACCGGCGTCGACGGACTCATCACGACGAACACGACGATCGATCGTGGTGTGCTGTCCGGCGCCGAGGCGGAATTCGCCGAAGGTCAGGCCGGCGGCATCTCCGGACGCCCGGTGGCCGAACGCTCACTCGAGGTGCTGCGTCTGGTCAAGAAGCATGTGGGAGACGAGCTCACCGTCATCTCCGTCGGCGGTGTCGCGGATGCGAAAGACGCCCGGGCTCGAGTAGCCGCGGGCGCCGACCTTGTCCAGGCCTATTCGGGGATGATCTACTCCGGTCCGTTCTTCCCCGGCCGCATCGCGCGCGGCCTCGAGTCGAGTCGACTGCTCACTCGGGGTACTGGCGGCGCTTGACCTGGGGCTTGGGCATGCGCAGCGGACGCAGCTGGATGCTGCGCATGACCGCGTAGAAGGTGATGCCCCGTTCGACTTCGCCGAACTTGTTGCGCAGCCGGTTCTTGAGGATGTAGTTGAGCACGAACCCGTCGAGGACGATCAGTGCGATGAGACCCCAGACGGCGTAGGTGAAGTACTGCTGGATCTGCACCGGCTGCGTGAACGCGATGACGAGGATGAGGATCGCGGCTGGTATGAAGATCTCGCCGATCGAGAAGCGGGCATCGATGTAGTCGCGGATGTACCGGCGCTGCGGGCCCTTGTCACGACGGGTGAGGTATTTCTCCTCACCATTCATCATGCCGATGCGTGCGCGGTCGCGCTCCTGCCGCTGCTGCTCCTTGGCTTTTCTGTTCGCAACCTTGCGATCCTTGTTCACCAAGGGCTGACGGCGCGCAGACTCCTGTTGGCTGCGCTTGGGCGTGGGCCGTCCCTTCTTCGCCTCCGCTTCGCGACGGGCGTCGGCTTCTGCGGAGAGGTCGTCATGGACTGGCTGAGAGGCGGAGGTTTCTTCCTCCGCGCGAGATTTTTTGCTTCCGAACACGAGATGAATACTACCTTTGGAGAATGAGCGAATCGACTTCAGCACTTGACAGTGCACAATTGCATGCCGAACTGGACACCATCTTCGACGAGGTAATCGGCAATCTCACGGATCTCGTCGCCATCCCCTCCGTCGCCTGGCCGAGCTTTGACGCCGCGAATGTCACGGCCAGCGCCGAGGCGGTCGCGGGCTTGGCACGTCAGCTCGGCCTCGAGACGGAGATCCTCACCGCGAAGCAGTCTGACGGCGCCGACGGATACCCGGCCGTGGTCGCCTCCGTGCCGGCTCCGGAGGGCGCCCCGACCGTCCTCCTCTACGCCCATCACGACGTGCAGCCGCCCGGACGCGCCGAGGATTGGGACACCGAACCCTTCGTCGCCACCCGGAAGGGCGACCGTCTCTTCGGCCGTGGAGCCGCCGACGACAAGGCGGGGATCATGGTCCATCTCACGGCTCTCCGGCTGCTGGCCGACCGCCTCGGTGTCGGTGTGACGCTCTTCTTCGAAGGCGAGGAGGAAGCCGGCAGCCCGAGCTTCCGCAATTTCCTCGAGACCTACCGGGACCGACTGCGTGCCGATGTCATCGTCGTCGCCGATTCGGGCAACTGGGCTGCGGGCACTCCGGCCCTGACGACGAGCCTGCGCGGAATGTGCGCCGTCGAATTCGAGGTCTCCACGCTCGACCACGCCGTGCACTCGGGAATGTACGGGGGAGTGGCACCGGATGCGATGCTCGCGATGACGAAGCTGCTGGCGACCCTCCACGATGACAACGGCTCCGTCGCTGTCGCCGGGCTGCACTCGAGCACAGAGACGTCCATCGACTACGACGAGGCGACTCTGCGCACCGACTCCGGAGTGCTCGAGGAGACCGAGCTCATCGGCGCAGGCACCTTGGCCTCCCGTCTGTGGACTCAGCCGTCGATCACCGTCATCGGCCTCGACATTCCCGATGTGGCGGTCTCTTCGAACACCCTGCAGTCCTCACTGAAGGCCAAGCTCTCGATCCGACTCGCGCCCGGGGACACTCCCGCCTCGGCGGTCAAGGCCGTCGAAGAGCATCTGCGCGCGAATCTGCCCTTCGGCGCGCAGCTGAGCATCGGTGAGACCGAGGGCGGAAGCCCCTGGCAGGCCGATGAGAACGACCCAGTGGTCCGGACCGCCCGCCAGGCGCTCACCGACGCATGGGGCACCGAATCGGTGACGATGGGCATCGGCGGATCGATTCCCTTCATCGCCGATCTGCTCGATGTGTTTCCCAGCGCATCGATCCTCGTCACGGGTGTCGAAGATCCCGACGCCAGGGCCCACAGCGCCAACGAATCGCTCTACCTGCCCGATTTCAAGGCCGCGATCGTCGCCGAAGCACTGCTGCTGCAGCGCCTCGGCGACCAAGGATGACGCAAACGGGGAATAGCTTGCCGGGCACCGACGTTGTCACCGGTGTAGCCTGGGGACAGGAACGCGAAAAGGAGTAACCATGACTGTGACCGAAAAAGCAGAAGCCACCCACGAGGTGGAGCTGTCGTCGACCGCTGCCGACAAGGTCCGCAGCCTGCTGGAACAGGAAGGTCGTGACGACCTGCGCCTGCGCGTGGCTGTCCAGCCCGGCGGATGTTCCGGATTGATCTATCAGCTGTATTTCGATGAGCGTTTCCTCGACGGAGACGCAGTCCGCGACTTCGACGGCGTCGAGGTCATCGTCGACCGGATGAGCGTTCCCTACCTCAGCGGTTCGACCATCGACTTCTCCGACACCATCGAGAAGCAGGGCTTCACCATCGACAACCCCAACGCCGGCGGCTCCTGCGCCTGCGGAGACTCGTTCCACTGATCAGCCTCGGCTGAGGAGGAGCGCTTCTCATGGACCTGGAGGATCTGCGTGCCGTGTCATATACGGCAACGCAGCCCCAGGTCCTTTTGTCGTATCGGGCCGGTCTCTTCCCGATGGGAGTCGGCCACGGGGGCACCGGTCGGATGGGATGGTGGGCTCCACGACGACGTGGAGTTCTGTTTCCCGGTGACCTGCGCGTGACGAAGAGCCTGCGCAAATCGATGAAGCACTTCACCTTCACCACCAACCGCGCCTTCATGCACGTCATCCGCTCGTGTGCCGACCCACGGCGGACGGGCAGCTGGATCACCGAGGAGATGATCGAGCTCTACCAGGGCCTCCACGACGACGGGTGGGCGCATTCGGTCGAGGTCTGGAACGACGATGAGCTCGTCGGCGGACTCTACGGAGTCGCCATCGGTTCGTTCTTCGCCGGCGAATCGATGTTCCACACTCAGCGGGACGCCTCGAAGGCCGCACTGGCCCACCTCGTCGGACTCTTCGACAGAACCGACGTTGTCAACGGAGAACGGCGGTCCACCTCGGAGGATGCGGATGCGGCACCGGGGGACTGGCTCATCGACACCCAGTGGCAGACATCACACCTTGCCACCCTCGGCGTGTCGGAGATCAGCGGCCTGGAGTACTCCGCGCACCTAGATTCCGCGCTCAGGGGCAGTGTCTGTCAGCATATTCTCAACAAATGAACATCTGCAGGTGAATTTCTACCGCGTGTAGCGGTAGTCTTATGAGTGACAGAGTAAGTACACGTCTCTCGGCCTGACCTGGAGACGCAGAACGTTGTGAAAGGCTGCACGTGGATTCTCCGAATCAGTCAGGACCGCAGCGGTCCTGGGCGAAGCGGCTCGGCATTCTGAGCGCCGTGTTGATACCGGCGTTGCTATCGGGTTGCACTAAAGAGCAGATCGCCACAGGATTTTTTCCCGTCGAATCGCAAGGCGCGACGAACCACACGGATGCCTATACAGCGCTGTGGAACGGCGGCTGGATCGCCCTTCTCATCGTGGGCCTCATCGTGTGGGGTCTCATCCTGTGGGCCATGGTCGCCTACCGCCGCCGCAAGAACGATCGCGGACTGCCGGTGCAGATGCGCTACAGCATGCCGATCGAAATCCTCTTCACGGTGACTCCGGTCGTCCTCGTCCTCGGCTTCTTCTTCCAGAACGTCCAGGTCATGGAGAAGACGACTGATGACTCGACCCCCGGCGAGCAGGTCATCGAGGTCGCTGCCAAGCAGTGGGCCTGGGACTTCAACTATGAGACCGAAGACGTCTACTACGCCGGCACTCAGGTAGCCCTCGACGGCACCGAAGCCCCCGAGAAGACCGCTCCCGTCCTCTACCTCCCCGTCGACACCGACCTGGAGATCCGCCTGCACTCCCGCGACGTCCTCCACTCCTTCTGGGTGCCCGCCTTCCTCGAGAAGCGCGATATGATCCCCGGCCACGATCAGAGCCTGCATCTGCGTGCCGAGAAGGAAGGCGAGTACGTCGGCAAGTGTGCCGAGCTGTGCGGTGAGTACCACTCGGAGATGCTTTTCAACGTCAAGGTCGTGTCCAAGGAAGAATTCCAGGAGTACACGCAGTCGCTTGCCGATCAGGGCAACACAGGCCAGCTGGGACCGGAGTACGATCGCAACTGGTACCCGAAAGAAGGTGCTGAGAAATGACCGCCACGATGGATCAGGCGGCTCTTGATGCTCCGGTAGTTCCACGGAGCAAGGGCAAGATCATCGTCGACTGGATCACGTCGACGGACCATAAGACGATCGGGTACATGTACCTCATCGGTTCGTTCTTCTTCTTCTGCGTCGGCGGTGTGATGGCGCTCATCATCCGCCTCGAGCTCTTCGAGCCCGGGATGCAGATCGTTGAGACCAAGGAACAGTACAACCAGCTGTTCACCATGCACGGCACATTGATGCTGCTGATGTTCGCCACCCCGCTGTTCGCCGGCTTCGCCAACGTCATCATGCCGTTGCAGATCGGCGCTCCGGACGTGGCATTCCCGCGACTGAACGCCTTCGCCTTCTGGATGTACCTCTTCGGCAGCCTCGTGGCCATCTCCGGATTCCTCACCCCGCAGGGTGCAGCATCCTTCGGCTGGACCGCGTACGCGCCATTGAGCAATACGACGTTCACGCCGGGCGCCGGTGGTAACTTGTGGGTCCTCGGACTCGCCCTGCAGGGATTCGGAACCATCCTCGGCTCCGTCAACTTCATCACCACTGTGATCACCATGCGCGCCCCGGGCATGACCATGTTCCGGATGCCGATCTTCACCTGGAACGTTCTGGTCACCGGCATCCTCGTGCTCATGGCCTTCCAGCCGCTGGCTGCTGCGCTGCTGGTGCTCGGTTCCGACCGTGTCCTCGGTTCCCATGTGTTCAGTCCGGGCAACGGCGGGCCGATACTCTGGCAGCACCTGTTCTGGTTCTTCGGCCACCCGGAGGTCTATGTCATCGCGTTGCCGTTCTTCGGCATCGTCACAGAGATCTTCCCGGTGTTCAGCCGCAAACCGGTCTTCGGCTACAAGGAACTCGTCTTCGCGACAGTCGCCATTGCTGCTCTGTCGGTGACCGTGTGGGCTCACCACATGTACGTCACAGGCGTCGTCGCACTGCCGTTCTTCGCGTTCATGACGATGCTCATCGCGATCCCGACGGGTGTGAAGTTCTTCAACTGGATCGGCACGATGTGGAGAGGCTCGATCACATTCGAGACGCCTATCGTATGGTCGATCGGCTTCCTCGCAACGTTCCTCTTCGGTGGTCTGACCGGAGTCATCCTGGCCAGCCCGGCTCTCGACCAGCATGTGTCCGACACCTACTTCGTCGTGGCCCACTTCCACTACGTCGTCTTCGGCACCGTCGTGTTCGCGATGTTCGCCGGATTCTACTTCTGGTGGCCGAAGTGGACGGGCAAGATGCTCAACGAGAAGCTCGGTCACATCCACTTCTGGATGCTGTTCATCGGCTTCCACGGAACCTTCCTCGTCCAGCACTGGCTGGGTGTCGACGGAATGCCGCGTCGTTACGCCGACTACCTGCCGCAGGACGGCTTCACCTGGATGAACCAGGTGTCGACGGTCGGCTCGCTACTGCTGGGTCTGTCCATGGTTCCGTTCTTCTGGAACGTGTGGATCACCCACCGCAACGCACCCAAGGTGACTGTCGACGATCCGTGGGGCTACGGAGGATCGCTCGAATGGGCCACCTCGTGCCCGCCCCCGCGTCACAACTTCACCTCGCTGCCGCGGATCCGCTCCGAACGTCCTGCCTTCGACCTCAACCACCCAGAGCTGCTTGAGTACAGCGGACACGGTCAGGCAGAACCCCAGCTCACAGGAGACAACGCCAAATGAAGTCATCGATCTACGTCTTCAACCTCTGCGGCCTGTTCTTCATCGCAGTCGGGATCTTCTACGGCTTCTTCACCGACTTCACCGAGCTCGTCGGATTCCCGGCGCTGCTCCTCGTCGGACTGATGGCCCTGATGATCGGCGTCTACCTCTGGCTGACGGATCGACGTGTCGGTCGTCAGCCTCAGGACAACGATGACGCCGAGATCTCTGACGCCGATGCCGACTACGGTATGTTCAGCCCGTGGAGCTGGTGGCCGATCTTCAGCGCGGGCGCTGCCGCCGTCGCCTTCTATGGAATTGCGATGGGCTGGTGGATCTTCCCGTTCGGTGTCGTGCTCGGCATCATCGCGCTCGTCGGTCTCACCTACGAACATGATCGCGGGGATTTCGCCCACTGATTCAGTGATCTGATCGCCCAGCCACTGTGGCCCGGACTCAAATCGAGTCCGGGCCACAGTGCTATTCACAGCACTTCTGACGGCACGTATCGCCGGGATCTTCGCCGAGGTTGGTGACCGGTGTGAGGTCGACAATGGAGTTCGGTGGCAGGCTGCGCCGGTGCAGACGCATGATTGCGCCGCCATCGGAGCCTCTTGCTCACGAGGATCACCCTTTGGACAGTTCATCAGGTTCGAAACTGATGAACTGTTCCGGACGCAAGTATCGAAGGCTCCGAACCTGGTGACGATGGTCGGATACCGATGCGCTCAGCGAGGATACAGCGCGTCGGTTCCTGAACCGATTGAGCGGCGGTCCAACAATGTGGAAGCAGCGGAGTCGGGCTCTCCCGAAACAGCGCCGTGACTCAATCTGGCCGAGCGAGGGCGTCAGATGTATTGATAGGGTGCGCGGCATCCGATTTCGAATCAGGGGAGTGGGGCCGGGCCATCGACCGTCTCCTCGCCCGATTGCTCTTCCGTGCTGACGCCTCATTCGGGCCGGAGAGAACGGACTCTTTCAGAACCAGCGAAAATGGCTCTCCCTGGCTGTCGTAGGAGCCCAGACGCACTCGGAGTCGTCGAGAGTAGTCTCCGGCCGAGAAGGAGGGCTTCTGAACGCTGCCAGCGTCACAGAGAACACAGAGCAACGCCCCTCAACACTGGGGACCGGCGCAACCGCGGCAGGTTCCATCTGAGCAGATTGACGTGCTTGGACGAATCTCCCATTGCTGCTGGCAGTGACCCGTCCAGGTCGCCTGCATCGAGGGTCGTCCGATGCTTGTCACACCCGTCGGCGGTGGTCCGACGCTCGTGCGGGAACACTCCTGCGCATGCTCTCTGAGGCCGCATGGACCGGGGATCCTCCAGATGGGGGACTGGACCAGAAATGTCGGAGGCAGCTGCTGAGTGTCGAGTCCTGCGAAATGAGCAGGACAGGGTTGTGATGACCCGTGTCTGGAGAGGAGAGGGTAAGCCTGGGGAATCAGGCTGAGTCGGCGCTCCGGTGAAGAGCAGACTTCTTCTGTGAATAGAGCGAGGGGCTCAGCAGTTGAACTGCTGAGCCCCTCGAATCTGGCTTGTCGAACCTGTCAGTGTCCGAGTTCCTTGTTGTTCGAACCCTCGACAGCGCCGTGGTCGTGGTGCGAAGCTTCGAGCTCCTGCTTCGTCACCGGAGCCACACGATCTTCGAAGAAGAAGCGAGACAGACGTGCACGCAGCTTCTCCATTCCCGTGATCTTGCCCTCGGCGTTCGGCTCGGCCGGAATGTAGGTCGGCGACTCGAATGCGGTGATCTTCCACAGCTTGTGCGGGGGAAGAGCCTCGTGGCGTTCGAGGAACTCACCGTGGGGCAGACGGATGATATGAGCCGTCTCCCTTCCGTGCAGAGCGATCTCGCGGTCCTTGCGCTGAAGTGCGAGGCACATGCGCTTGGTGATGATGTAACCGATGATCGGTCCGAAGAAGAACAGGAATCGGAAGATGTAGATCATATCGTTGAGCGACATCTGGAAGAACACAGCGATGATGTCACCCGATGCAGCCGCCCACATGTTGCAGTAGAAGATGATTCCGGCAACGCCGATGGCGGTACGAGTCGGGTTGTTGCGCGGACGATCGAGGATGTGGTGCTCTCGATGGTCCTTCTGCAGCCACGCCTCGAAGAACGGATAGATGAACATGACAGCGAACACGCCGCCCATGACGAGCACGGCACTGTTGATGTTGAACGAGATCGGCCATCCGAAGATGTAGAACTCGAACCAGCCCGGAACGATGCGGAGGAAGCCGTCGGCCCAGCCGATGTACCAGTCAGGCTGGGTACCAGCCGAGACCGGGGAGGGGTCGTACGGACCGTAGTTCCAGATCGGGTTGATCGTGAACAGGGCCGAGATGAGCGAGAGCAGACCGAAGATGAGGAAGAAGAATCCTCCGCCCTTGGCCGCGAAGGTCGGCAGGACCGGTTCTCCGACGACGTTCTTCTCCGTATTTCCTGCACCCGGGTACTGGGTGTGCTTGTGCACGACGACGAACATCAGGTGGATGCCGATGAGCGCGATGAGCAGAGCCGGCACGATCATGATGTGCAGGGTGTACAGACGGGCCACGATGTCGATGCCCGGGAACTCTCCGCCGAAGAGGAAGAATGAGATATAGGTTCCCACGAGCGGCAGCGACTTCAGGATGCCGTCGATGATTCGCAGGCCGTTGCCCGAGAGCAGGTCATCGGGGAGCGAGTAGCCGGTGAAGCCGGCAGCCATGCCCATGATGACGAGCAGAACACCGACGACCCAGTTGAGCTCACGCGGACGACGGAAAGCGCCGGTGAAGAACACACGAAGCATGTGGACGCTCAATGCGGCGACGAAGAGCAGCGCACCCCAGTGGTGCATCTGTCGGATGAACAGACCGCCGCGGATCTCCAGGGAGATTGCCAGTGTCGAGTCATAGGCTTCGGAGATCTCGACTCCGCGCAGCGGCAGCCAGGGTCCGTCATAGTGAAGTTCACCCATGGCCGGCTGGAAGAAGAACGTGAGGAACGTTCCGGACAGGACGACGATGATGAAGCTGTAGAGAGCAACCTCGCCGAGCATGAACGACCAGTGGGAGGGGAAGATCTTGCGACCGAACTCGCGCACGAGGACAGATGCCCCGACGCGGGTTTCGGCGAAGTTCGCCGCCTTCCCGATGGTGGTGGTTGGCTGTGTAGTACTCATGGGTGGTTGATCTCCCAGAACGTAGGTCCGACAGGCTCAGGGAAGTCCGACTGGGCAACCAGGTAGCCTTCGCTGTCCACGGTGATGGGCAGCTGAGGAAGCGGTCGTTTAGCCGGGCCGAAGATGACCTTGCAGTGTTCCGTCACGTCGAAGGTCGACTGGTGGCAGGGGCACAGCAGGTGGTGCGTCTGGTGCTCGTACAGTGCGACGGGGCAGCCGACGTGGGTGCAGATCTTCGAGTAGGCGACGATACCGTCGTGCGACCAATCCTTGCGATCCGGATCCTCTTTGAGTTCCTTGGGATCGATGCGCATGAGAAGCACGGCCGCTTTGGCCTTCTCGTCCAGCGGGTGCTCGCTGACCTCCTCGTCGCCGATGCCCGAAGGCAGGACGTGGTAGGCCGAGCCGATTGTGACTTCGTCAGCCTTGATCGGACGTTCGGAATCGACCGAGGGGATTCCGCCGACATCGCGGATGAGACGAGTGCCCTTCTGCCAGAGCGTGTTGAACATCTTGTCGCCCGGCAGCGGACCGAGGTCGCGGAAGACGAGGACTGCGGGCAGCGGAGCGATCGCCAGCGCTGCGATGAGGGTGTTGCGCAGCAGCGGACGGCGGGCGATGCCCGACTCTTCCTTGGCCTGGTGGAGGATCTCGAGCGCAATCGCCTGATCCTCTTCGCTGCCGCCGATGTCATGGCGTTCGTCGATGCCCTCATGATCGCTCATGAGGTTCTTGGCCCAGAGCACTGCACCGAAGCCGATGGAGAACATCGCGACAGCGGCGCCGAGGCCGACGAACATGTTGTGGAGGCGGATGCTCTGCATGGATTCGCCCGGAGTGAACAGGAAGTACGCCACGATGAACCAGATGGTTCCGATCATCGAGAGGATGAACCAGGCGGCTACCTGTCGTTCGGCGACCTTCTCGGCACGTGGGTCCGAATCGGCCAAGCGCGGTTTGTGCTCGGGCAGACCTGGGTTCGTGAACCCGTTCAACTCCTCGAGCTGGCTGCCGCCGCCGGAGTGCTCTTTCGAGGTCATTGAATTCCCCGTCTATTCTCGTAATTGATGGTGAACGACACTGTCAGACTCACTTGGCCCTGGATGACAGCCACACTGTCAGACCGATGACGGCAGCAAGTCCGAAGAACCAGATGAACAGGCCCTCTGCCACTGGACCCAGCGATCCGAGCTTGAATCCGCCGGGGGAGGGGTTGTCCGAGACTTCCTTGACGTAGGCGATGACATCGCGCTTGTCTTCAGGAGTCAGGTTCGCGTCGTTGAAGATCGGCATGTTCTGCGGGCCGGTCTGCATCGCTTCGTAGAGGTGCTTCTCGGAGACTTCGGACAGGTTCGGTGCGTACTTGCCGCGGGTCAGAGCACCACCCGAGCCGACCACGTTGTGGCACATGGCGCAGTTGGTGCGGAACAGACCGCCGCCGGCAGCGGGGTCACCCTTCGAAGCATCGAGGTACTCGTCTTCGGGAACTGCCGGCCCGGGGCCGAGCGAAGCAACGTAGGCAGCGATCTGAGCAGTCTGCTCTTCGTCGAACTGCGGTTCCTTGACGCGAGCCTGCGGGCCGTTGGCCTGCAGCGGCATGCGTCCGGTGCCTACCTGGAAGTCCACAGCAGCAGCGCCGACGCCGATGAGACCGGGACCGGCCTTCGAGCCTTCGGCGTTCATGCCGTGACAGGTGGCACAGTTGGCCGCGAAGAGTTTCTTGCCTTCTTCGATATCAGAGGCGCTGGCTGTGTCCGCCTTGGCGCTCGAAGTCTGCGTGAAGAGTGCATAGGCTCCGCCGGTCAGCAGCAGTCCCACGAGAAGAAGCGCGACCAGCGCCATGGGATGTCTGCGGCGATCTGCTAGAAGCTTCACTTGATCGTCCTTTGCTTGAAGTGTTGTGAGTCCTGGGGGCCGAGCATCTCAGGCCGGCTACTGGAGCAGGTAGATGATGCCGAACAGACCGATCCAGACGACATCGACGAAGTGCCAGTAGTAGGACACGCAGATTGCGAATGTGGCTTCATGGTGACCGAACTTCTTCGCTCCGTAGGCGCGTCCGATGACGAGCAGGAAGCAGATGAGTCCGATGGTCACGTGAATGCCGTGGAAGCCCGTGGTCAGGTAGAAGACGGAGCCGTAGCCGTCGGAGCTGATCGAGATTCCCTCGCTGACGAGGGTCGCGTACTCCATGACCTGACCGGAGACGAAGATCGCGCCCAGGGCGAAGGTGAGGTAGAACCACTCGACCATTCCCCATTTGGCGATGTTGAACAGCGAGCCGGTCCGCCGAGGGCGGAACCGCTCGGCGGCGAACACACCGATCTGGCAGGTGAACGAAGACGACACCAGGATCAACGTGTTGCCGAGAGCGTAGGGGATGTCGAGGATCTGGGTCCTCGCCTCCCACAGCTCCGGAACAACGGACCGGACGGTGAAGTACATGGCGAAGAGCGCGGCAAAGAACATCAGGTCGCTCGCGAGGAACACGATGAAGCCCACCGTGGTCACATTCGGACGATTGACAACCGGATGTGCTGGCGCTGTTTGAGATGCAGTGGCAGTTGACACAACCCCATTATTACCCGTCTCGGGGTGAGTTTTCATCTTTTACCCAGGTTTCGAGAAAGAAATTTCTACACGACGTAGCAAAAACCGCGATCTGGTGCCTAAATCTCGTTTCGGAAGCCGCTTCCGCCCGCGTGTCGAAGTCGCGATAGTATGCCGCAGGTAAGGTCCGCCCTGTGCTTCGGGGCGGCGGCAGCCCCTAGTGAGAGTTCAGACGGATGACCGATTCCACGCCCTTGACCACCCCGGCAGCTCAGGCTTCCGAGGCCCGCACCACGGTTCCGGCGGCCGCTGAGAACTGGCCCGACCTGCTCATGGCTCTCATGCACCAGCAGGACCTCGATGGCGTTCAGGCTGCTTGGGCGATGGATCAGATCATGTCCGGCAAGACTCCGGATGTGACAATGGCCGCATTTCTCGCAGCACACCATACGAAGGGCGAGACGGTCGAGGAGATCGCCGGCCTCGTGGCGGCGATGATGGACCATGCCGTGCCCCTGCCGGGACTCGAGGACTCCGTCGACATCGTCGGCACCGGAGGCGACCGCGCGAAGACGGCGAACATCTCCTCGACCGCGGCCATGATCATCTCCGCCACCGGGCAGCGGGTCGTCAAGCACGGAAACCGTGCGACATCCTCGGCGTCGGGATCGGCCGATGTGCTCGAAGCGCTCGGCGTGCGGTTCGACATCACCCCCGAACAGACCGGTGAGATCGCCCAAGAGGTCGGACTGGCATTCTGCTTCGCCAATGTGTTCCACCCGTCGATGCAGTTCGTCGCTGCTGTGCGGCGTCAGATCAACGTCCCCACCGCGTTCAATATCCTCGGCCCCCTGACGAACCCGGCTCGGGCCAGGCATACGGCCATCGGCGTCGCCGATGCCCAGATGGCCCCGCTCGTCGTCGGCACGCTGGCCAAGCGCGGACACCAGGCCGTGGTGTTCCGGTCGCGTGACGGTCTCGACGAGCTGAGCAACACCGATGTCAACGATGTCTGGGAAGTCCGTCACGGCGAGATCGAACACACGACGTTCGACGCCCTCGACCTCGGCATCGAGCGGGCGACGAAGGACGATCTGCGCGGCGGCGGTCCGAATGAGAACGCGGCTATCACGCGCGCGGTCCTCGACGGCGAACGATCGGCAGTGCGCGACATCGTGGCCATCAACGCCGCGGCGGCTCTCGTCGCCGCCGACGAGTCAGCTGTGGGCACCTTCACTGAGCGTTTGGCCCTCAAGCTCGAGACTGCGGTGGAGACGATCGACAGCGGGGGCGGCGCGAACAAGCTTCAGCAGCTCATCGACGTCTCACACAGAGTCGCTGAGACGAACCGCTCCTGAGCTGTGTGCATGGCTGGTCGCTCCCTGTCGGGGCAGCGACCAGCCATGACCGCCTGAGGGAGTCACGGAGACGAGCTCGGCGGTCTCCAGCCAGCCGGCCAGCAAACGCGACTCCTCCGCGAGCGAGTCTGTCTCCTGCGGCAGCGCTCCGGGGGCAGGGACCCATTCGGCCGTCGAATGCAGCGCCGACAGGGAATCTCCCATGGCCTGCCTGGTCGACACATGGCCGGCACCGGCGAGTTTCCCGTGGCGGATGATCGCCAGGTCCCAGCCTGAGTCGAAACCGGGGGCCGCCGCAATCAGTTCGGGAACTCTCCGCAGTGCCGTGACCTGTTCGGCCCGCGCCGCGGTGGACACCGCCGAACGCATCGCGTCCCGGACCTCGGCGGCCGTTTCGAACCGGGCTTCTCCGGACAGTCGCTGCATCCGCTCAGCGGCCAAGCGCTGCAGTGAGGACAGGTCCCCACCGAGCAGGGCGAAGAGTTCGCGGATCGAACTCCGATAATCATCGACATCGGTGATCCCAGCGCAGGGACCGCCGCACTGACCCACCTGCGCACTTACACAGGGACGATGTTCGCCGAGGCTGCGCTGCGTGATCGTCGCCGTGCACCTCTTGACCGGGTAGAGGGTGTCGAGGAGTTCCTTGACAGCTTGTGCCGACTTCCGTGACCGGAACGGTCCCAGCGGCGGTGCGGGGGAGCGTTCGAGCGCCGAGTTCGCCCGAACCACCGACAGTCGGGGGAAGAGCTCATCGCTGAGCACGATCCACGAATTGCGTTCGGGGTTCTTCGACCGTCGGTTGTACGGCGGAGCCAGCTCTCCGATGAGACGGATCTCGCGGACTTCGGCTTCCAGCGCGTGGGCGCAGGGAAGACAGCTGACCTCCTGTGCCGCGGTGATCATCTCGGCCATGCGGCCACGGTTCTCCGAGGCGTTGAAGTACCCGCGCACTCGCCTGGCCATATTTCCGGACTTCCCGATGTAGAGCACACGGCGAGTGCCATCGAGGAACATGTAGACGCCGGGCTCCGGGGGGACGTCCTTGGCCAGATGGGATTTCGCCTGTCGCTTCGCCCACCCCGACTGTCTGACGGTCGACAGCTCCTCCAGCGTCGTCACACCGTAGCCGCCGAATCGTTCGAACAGGTGGTGGAGGAGCTCGCCGGTGGCCCGCGCGTCGGAGAGCGCACGGTGATCGGGCTCGACCTGGGTGCCGAAATGAGCGGCGAGCGTCGAGAGTTTGTGGTTGCGCACTTCATCGCGGCCGACGACGCGCCGGGACAGCGTGACGGTATCGAGGACTGTGGGCGCCGGCCAGTGGTAGTCGAGGCGTTCGCAGGCCGAGCGGAGGAATCCGATGTCGAAGGGCGCGTTGTGTGCCACCAGCACCGCACCGACGGAGAATTCCAGGAAGCTCGGCAGAACCGAGCTGATCGGGGGTGCATCATCGACCATTGCATGAGTGATGCCGGTGAGCCGGGCCACGAACGGGCTGATCACGGAGTGTTCCGGTTTGACCAGGGTCTGGAACTCGCCGATGACCTCGCCGCCGCGCGTCTTGACCGCGCCGATCTCGGTGATCTCCGACTGCCCGGCTCGGGTGCCTGTCGTTTCGAGGTCGACGATGACGAAGGTGACGTCGGACAGGGGAGTTCCGAGGCTGTCGAAGGAAAGCTGAGTGTTGTGCAGTGCGCTGGGTGCGCGGTCGAAGGGGACGGTCATGATGCCCAGTCTCTCAGGTGTCGCTGACACGAAGCGGTCAGCATCGCTCACACCGAGGATCCGTCGCCGTCGTCGGCGGAACGATGGCTCGGCAGATGGAAGAACAGACCGACCGCGCCGCCGATGCCGACGGCCAGACCGATGAGCAGGTACCACCCGGGCAGCGGCCTGAAGAAGATCACGCCGATGAGCAGGAGCACGACCGCGCCGAGAGCCGCGGCCCAGGACAGCACCAGGGTGGGCGAAGCGGTGCGCCACCCGATCGGCTCCGCCGGTTCGCGCTCCCAATGCTCGGTGTCCTCGAGGGCGTCGCGAACATCCTCGGCGGGCATATCACCCATCGTCGCCGAGGGTTCTGCGATCTGCCGGACGAGGTCGTCCCAGTCCTCGTCGCTGATGCGCGAGCGGTCGTGCCCGATCCTCTCCGGATCGGGAACGTCTCGTCGCCAGTCCTCCCGGCCCTCGTCGTCGGGAGTCGAAGCGGTGCCCTCGTCGTTCATACCTGAATCAGCAATTCCGCGGCCTCAGCTATTCCCCGGCCTCGGCTATTCCCCGGCCTCGGACTGACAGGGCACGGTCGTTTCGGTGGAGACCACCTGCAGGACCGCCTCGGCGATGGTGTTCGCATCGAAATCAAGAGTCGCCACATGGCGGGACCGGCGGAGGGCGACGATCTTCGGGGGGTGCGGAAGGTCCGATCGCAGCGCACGCAGCGTTCGCGGACTCACGACATTGTCCTCACCGGAGATCATGGCCGTGACGGGACAGGTGACTTTCCACAGATCGTCGCGCAGTGTCCGCAGCGCACGATGGAACGTCGCCAGGGGCGCCACCGGTGTCCGTTCATAGGCGTACTCATCGCGGTCCGGGTGGGCGATGTCGCCGCCGATCGACGGGATCGTGCGCACGACGTGCCTGAGCACCGGCAGCAGGGGAGCGAAGGGAGAGTCGATGTAGAGAGCAGGATTGACCACGACGATCTCGTCGGGTGCGCCCTCTGCCGCCGCCAGGGCAAGTGCCAGGGCCCCACCCATCGACAGACCGGCGACGACGACACGCTCGTGGTCGGCCTGGAGCCGACCCAGCTCTGTGCGCGCCTCGCCGAGCCAATCGGACCATCCCGTAGCGTCCATGTCCTGCCAAGAGGTGCCGTGACCGGGCAGTTGGGGGACGCTGACGTCGACGCCCGCCGCCGCGATCGCGCGGGCGATCGGCACCCAGGAGACGGGCGAACCGGTGAGTCCGTGCAGAAAGAGAACCGCCGAGGCTGAACCGCCGTCGAGGCTGCGATAGGCGGCCGTCGGATCCGCCCCGAGTGTGAAATCGATCTCCATGCTCCCAGCATGGCACGGATGAGTCCGCGACGGACTTCGCTGTTCACCGTTCGTGTCGATATATGATTGCCGAGGACGACAAAGAGTCGTAGTCGGAAGGGTGCGCGTGTTCTACTGGTTTCTCAAGCGAGTCCTCGCCGGACCCATCCTGCGGATCCTCTTCCGTCCGTGGGTGCGGGGCCTGGACAATCTGCCGTCCGAGGGCCCGGCGATCATCGCAGGAAATCACAACCACTTCATGGACTCGATCTTCGTTCCGCTGCTCGCTCCGCGTCCCGTCGTCTATCTGGCGAAGAAGGACTACTTCACCGGTCGCGGAATCAAGGGTGCGGTGACTCGGTGGTTCTTCAAGCTCAACAATCAGCTCCCAATGGATCGCGGAGGCGGATCGGGATCTCAGGCTTCGCTCGAGTCGGGTCTGAAGGTCCTCCGTGAGGGGAATTCACTGGGCATCTATCCTGAAGGCACGCGTTCGCCCGACGGAAAGCTCTATCGCGGACGCACCGGCATTGCGCGTCTCGTCCTCGAGTCCGGCGCGCCTGTGGTTCCCGTGGCGATCATCGGCACGGACAAGCTGCAGCCTGCCGGTCGCCTCGTTCCCAAGCTCCGGCGTGTCGGAGTCGTCTTCGGCGCACCGATGGACTTCTCGAAGTATGCAGGTCTTCCCGTCGACCGTTTCATGCTGCGGTCGGTCACCGACGAGATCATGTACGAGATCATGCGCCTGTCCGGGCAGGAATACGTCGACACCTATGCGTCGTCGGTCAAGACCAAGCTGCTGACGAGCGCCAAGCCGAAGAAGTCGGATCCTCCGAGCCGGGATGAGTCGAAATCTGACGGCGAAAGCTCGTCGAACTAGGCCTGACGGCCCCGACTCATCCTGCTCCTGGTCGCCTGAATGACATCCATGTGACATGTTCGAATACTGCGGTAACGGCGACACGCGGAAATTGTTACCTCGAGGTGTTTGTCCTGGCCGGGACGGCACAATAACTTGGAGTTGTTGAATCCCACTGTAGGTTCGCTGGGAAGAGGGCTAGAATGACTATGTTCTCGGTCCTTCCAAGCGACCTTCGCTTCCCCCAGGGACTTTAAGGAGGAGTCGGTGTGAACCGCTCAAGTCATGAAAGCGTCGACATGACGCCGATGCCGTCAGCAGCCCAAGGGCTGCTGTTCGATGATGATCTGCCCGTACTCGATGAAGAGGCCGGCTACCGCGGTCCCACCGTCTGCAAGGTCGTCGGCATCAGCTACCGTCGCCTCGACTACTGGGCGCGCACCGATCTGGTGACCCCGTCGATCCGCAATGCGACCGGATCCGGCAGCCAGCGGCTCTACAGCTTCCGTGACATCCTCGTCCTCAAGATCGTCAAGCGACTCCTCGACACCGGCGTCGGACTGCAGTCGATCCGCACAGCGGTTGAGCACCTGCGTTCCCGCGGCGTCGACGATCTCTCTCAGATCACTCTCATGTCCGATGGTGCCAGCGTCTTCGAATGCACCTCGCCCGATGAGGTTGTCGACCTCCTCCAGGGCGGACAGGGCGTCTTCGGCATCGCCGTCGGCCGCGTCTGGAACGAAGTCGAAGGCTCGCTGTCGGAGTTCCCGAGCGAACGAGTCCCCGAAGACGATGCGGCCCTTGAAGCCATGGATGAGCTCGCCGCCCGTCGCGCACGCAAGTCCGGCTGACAGCCCACAGAGTACTCACACCACCACCGAGGCGGTCCGCTCAGTTCGAGCGGACCGCCTCGGTGGTCGTATGGAACGGAAAGGCTCGGTGCAGAGTGGCCTCGAATGAGTCCGAGGTGCCCGAGAACAGAGAACTGCCGTCGCGAACCTGAGTCCGCGACGGCAGTCGACGTGATGCTGGGGGAGCGGCAGCTAGTCGTTCACTTCTTCTCGGGCTGCTGAGCGTCGTTCTTCGTCGGGGCGGCACCGCGCCGACCGCGGATGTTCTCCGAGCGGAGTGCACGTTCGAGCAGAGCGTCGAATGAGCCAGCGACTTCTTCGGCGGGTTTACCCGGCCAGGAGTGGATCGGACGTGCCGATCCCTGAGCCTGCTGCATGACGGCCCGTTCGGCCAAAGGCGGATTGAGGACGAGTGGACCGAACATCTCACGCATCTCCTGGATGCGATAGTCATGTTCGGTCGAACCGGCACGCACCCGATTGACGACCAGGCCGAGCGGCTGCAGATCGGAGGCGCCACGCTGCCGCAGTTCGTCCGTCGCCCGCAGGGCACGGTCGGCAGCTGCCACGGAGAATAGGCTGGGCTCGGTGACGACCGCGACTCGGTTGCTCGCTGTCCACGCCGTACGGGTGAGACCGTTGAGGCTGGGCGGACAGTCGATGAGGACGAGTCGGTAGCCTTTCGCGATGCGAGTCAGGGCATCTTCGAGCCGGCGCAGATAGCGCTCGGACAGCGAAGGCCGATCGAATTCCGCGGCACGCGGAGATCCGGAGATCACATCGAGGTGGCCGAGCCTGTCACCGACCCACCCGGAGGGGATGATCGCCTCGGACAGGATCTTCTGGGACTTCGGAGCAGCGAGCACATCGGCGATGTCGACACGCGTCGAGGTCGGCACATCGAGGCCGGTCGACGAGTCCGCTTGCGGGTCCATGTCGACGACCAGGGTGGGAATCCCCCTGTTGTAGGCCGCCGAGGCCAGACCGAGCGTCACGGATGTCTTACCGACTCCGCCTTTGAGGCTGCTGATACTTAGGACAAGCACCCTCCTACGTTAACGTATCGGCGGCTGCCGAGCCGTGCCGACCACGCCGAGACTCACGTCTCAGTCCAAAGTCGACCCCCCGGGCGCAGGGGTGTTCCAGGTCACTTGTAGAGTATGTTTCCGACAGCTTGTCGACCAGTCGCCCAGTGCGGCCGATACAGAAGTGAGAGACACCTATGTTCTCTAAAGTCCTTGTGGCCAACCGCGGAGAGATCGCCGTCCGTGCGTTCCGTGCCGCCTATGAGCTCGGAGCCTCCACCGTCGCAGTCTTCCCCTATGAGGACCGCAACTCCGAACACCGTATGAAGGCCGACGAGGCCTACATGATCGGTGAGGAGGGCCACCCCGTCCGCGCCTACCTCAGCGTCGAAGAGATGCTGCGGGTGGCGAAGGAGAGCGGCGCCGACGCCATCTACCCCGGATACGGCTTCCTCTCTGAGAACCCCGATCTGGCACGTGCCTGTGCCGAAGCGGGAATCACCTTCATCGGCCCCAAGGCCGATGTGCTCGAACTGGCCGGAAACAAGGTCCAGGCGCTGGCGGCCGCACGCAATGCGGGCATCCCGGTCCTCGACTCGACACGTCCCTCGGCCGATATCGCACAGCTGCTCGCCGATGCCGAATCGATGGAATACCCCCTCTTCGTCAAGGCCGTCGCCGGCGGCGGTGGTCGCGGAATGCGTCGCGTGGCTCAGGCCTCCGACCTCGAGGACGCTCTCAAGGCCGCCATGCGCGAAGCCGAAGGCGCCTTCGGCGATCCCACGGTCTTCATCGAGCAGGCGGTGCAGCGTCCCCGTCACATCGAGGTCCAGGTGCTGGCCGACAACGACTCGAACGCCATCCACCTCTTCGAACGCGACTGCTCCGTGCAGCGCCGCCACCAGAAGGTCGTGGAGATCGCTCCGGCCCCGAACCTCGATCCCGAGATCGCGGCCGCCCTGCACGCAGATGCCCTGAAGTTCGCAAAGGCACTGGGCTACCAGAACGCCGGCACCGTGGAATTCCTCCTCGAGACCGACGGACCGCGCGCCGGCAAGCACGTGTTCATCGAAATGAACCCGCGCGTCCAGGTCGAACACACTGTGACCGAAGAGATCACCGATGTCGACATCGTGGCTTCGCAGATGCGCATCGCCGCCGGAGCCACCCTCGAAGAGATCGGCCTGCGCCAGGACGAGATGCGGATCAAGGGCGCCGCACTCCAGTGCCGCATCACCACCGAGGATCCCGCGAACTCCTTCCGCCCCGACACCGGCACGATCACCGCCTACCGCTCTGCCGGTGGTGCAGGTGTGCGCCTCGACGGCGGAACCGTCCACGCCGGTGCTGCCGTCAGCCCCCACTTCGACTCGATGCTCGTGAAGCTCTCGTGCCGTGGCCGCGACTTCGCTCAGGCCGTCGGCCGTGCCAAACGCGCCCTGGCTGAGTTCCGCATCCGCGGCGTATCGTCGAACATCGGCTTCCTGCAGGCCGTCCTCGACGATCCCGCGTTCGTCGCCGGAGACCTGTCCACGTCCTTCATCGAAGAACGCCCGCAGCTCTTCGACGCTCGGGTGAGCGCCGACCGCGGATCGAAGCTGCTGGACTACCTCGCCGATGTCACGGTCAACCGCCCCCACGGCGAACCGGGTCTGCGCATCCGTCCGGGCGACAAGCTCCCGAGCATCGACCTCTCTGCGGCACCCGCAGCGGGCAGCCGCGACCGTCTCGCCGAGCTCGGACCGGAGGGCTTCGCCCGCGCCCTGCGTGAGCAGAGCTCCCTGGCCGTCACTGATACGACGTTCCGCGACGCCCACCAGTCCCTGCTGGCCACCCGCGTGCGCACCCGAGACCTGCTGGCCGTGGCCGGGCACGTCTCCCGGATGACACCCGAGCTGCTGAGCATCGAGGCCTGGGGCGGTGCGACCTATGACGTGGCTCTGCGCTTCCTCGGCGAGGATCCATGGGAACGTCTCGAAGCCCTGCGCACCGCGGTTCCCAACATCAACCTGCAGATGCTTCTGCGCGGACGCAACACGGTCGGCTACACCCCGTACCCGACCGAGGTCACCGACGCATTCGTCGATGAGGCGGCCCGCACGGGCATCGACATCTTCCGCATCTTCGACGCTCTCAACGACGTCGAGCAGATGCGTCCGGCGATCGAAGCCGTGCGCGGAACGAACACGGCACTGGCCGAGGTGGCCCTGTGCTACACCTCGGACATCCTCGATCCGAAGGAAGAGCTCTACACGCTCGACTACTACCTGCGCCTGGCCGAACAGATCGTCGACGCCGGTGCTCATGTGCTCGCCATCAAGGACATGGCCGGCCTGCTGCGCCCGGCAGCCACAGTCAGCCTCGTGACTGCTCTGCGGGAGAACTTCGACCTGCCCGTCCACGTCCACACCCACGACACTGCGGGCGGACAGCTAGCCACTCTCTATGCTGCTGCCGCCGCCGGTGCCGATGCCGTCGATGCCGCCTCTGCTGCGATGGCCGGAACCACCAGCCAGCCGAGTCTCTCCGCACTCGTCGCCGCATTCGAGAACACCGAGCGCGACACCGGCATCAGCCTCGACGCCGTCAGCGACCTCGAACCCTACTGGGAATCGGTGCGCAAGCTCTACGCACCGTTCGAGTCCGGGCTCGCCGGACCGACCGGCCGCGTCTACCGTCACGAGATCCCCGGCGGACAGTTGTCGAACCTGCGTCAGCAGGCCGTCGCACTGGGCCTGGGGGAGCGGTTCGAGGACATCGAACACATGTATGCGGCCGCCGATTCGATTCTCGGCCATCTCGTCAAGGTCACCCCGTCCTCGAAGGTCGTCGGCGATCTGGCGCTTCACCTCGTCGGCGCCGGAGTTGCGCCCGAGGAGTTCGCGGAGAACCCCGACAAGTTCGACATTCCGGATTCGGTGATCGGGTTCCTCAACGGCGACCTCGGTGATCCTCCGGGCGGATGGCCCGAGCCGTTCCGCACGAAGGCCCTCGCCGGCCGTTCCGCCAAGCCGCTCACCGAGCATCTCGAACCTGCGGATGCCGAAGCGCTGCAGACGCCGGGCCGGGACCGGAAGGACAAGCTCAACGAGCTGCTGTTCCCCGGTCCGACGAAGGAATTCCAGTCGATGCGCTCGAACTACGGCGACCTCTCGGTCGTCGAGACCTCCGAGTACCTCTACGGTCTCACCAGCGGCGAAGAGCATGCCGTCGAGCTGGCGAAGGGCAAGAACCTGCTCATCGGCGTCCAGGCCATCGGCGGCACTGACGAGCGCGGGATGCGTTCGGTCATGTTCACCCTCAACGGACAGCTGCGTCCGCTGCAGGTGCGTGACCGCTCCGTCGAAAGCGAAGTCAAGACTGCGGAGAAGGCCGATCCGAACAACAGCGGACATGTCGGCAGCCCGTTCGCCGGAGTTGTGACCATGCAGGTCCACGAGGGCGACAAGGTCTCCGTCGGCGACACCGTAGCCACCATCGAGGCGATGAAGATGGAAGCGACGATCACAACCCAGACGGCTGGAACCGTCTCCCGTGTGGCCATCGCCGATGTCCAGCAGCTCGAAGGCGGAGACCTCGTCGTGGTGATCGATGCCTGAACGCGAGATCCGACTGTGGGGCGACCCCGTGCTCCGCAGCAAGTGCGAACCGGTGACAGCCTTCGATGATCACGTCGAAGCTCTGGCAGCCGACCTCGTCGACACCGCACGGCCCGAGGGCCGTGCGGCCGTCGCCGCTCCGCAGATCGGGGTCGGACTGCGAGCATTCGGCTACGACCTCGACGGTCGCACGGGATATGTCATCAACCCGGAGATCGTCGAGCTCGGCGGGCAGCTGCGTGACATCGAAGAAGGCTGCCTGTCCGTCCCTGGGCTGTTCTTCCCCACCCCCCGCTACGAATTCGCTCGGGTACGAGGGGTGGATGCGAAGAATCAGCCGATCGAGATCGAAGGCACGGAAGTCTTCGCCCAGATGCTCCAACACGAGGTGGGGCACCTCGACGGACAGGTCTACATCCAGACTCTGCCCGGGGAACGCCGGCGGGAGGCCATGAAAGCCATCCGCTCGGCCGACTGGTTCCTCGCCCGAATGCCCTGAGCCGAGTCATTCGCACCCGACCGACCAGATAGACCAAGAAGGAGAAGTTTATGAGCATCCAGCGCACCGCCGTCATCGGCAGCGGACTCATGGGAGCCGGAATCGCCGAGGTGCTGGCGAAGTCCGGTCTCGACGTCATCGTCCGCGAGATCAACGAGGAGGCCTCGGCCGCCGGTCGTGCCCGCATAGAGAAATCCCTGGCTCGCGCAGTGGACAAGGGCAAACTCGATGCCGCCGCCCGCGACGAGGCGCTCGGCCGACTGCGGTTCACCACCGATATCAGCGATCTCGCCGATCGTCAGCTCGTCATCGAGGCAGCCAGTGAGAACGAGGACATCAAGAAATCGATCTTCGCCGAGCTCGACCAGGTTGTCACCGACCCGGAAGCGATCCTGGCCTCGAACACCTCGTCGATGCCGATCATCCGATTCGCGCAGGCGACTTCGCGGCCCGAGCGCGTGCTGGGAGTGCACTTCTTCAACCCCGCACCGGTCCAGCCGCTCCTCGAGATCGTCTCCTCGGTGCTCACCGCCGAGGATGTCCGCAACACGGTGACGTCCTTCGTCGCCGATGTGCTCGGAAAGAACCCGATCCAGGCCGATGACCGCCCCGGCTTCATCGTCAACGCCCTGCTCATCCCGTACCTGCTCAGTGCGGTCCGGATGCTCGAGGCCGGACTCGCGACGAAGGAGGACATCGACGCGGGAATGGTCGGCGGCTGCGCCCATCCGATGGGACCGATCAAGCTGGCCGACCTCGTCGGTCTCGACACCTGCCTCTATGCAGCAGAGAGCATGTATGAGGAGACCGGCGACCCGGCGAACAAGCCTCCGATCCTGCTGTCGCGCATGGTCGATGCCGGCCTACTCGGTGTGAAGTCCGGACGCGGATTCTACGAATACTGATCCGACGCCCCGGTACGGACAGGTCCGCCCCGAACCCTTCGGTTCGGGGCGGACCTGTCTTTGTCTTCAGGCAGCGTTCGGGTGTCAGCCGGCCAACAGCTTCTCATAGCTGGCCAGGCGCACACACGCCACGAGGCCCTGAGCGGCGAGTTCGACCTCATCGAGGGTCGGCATCGTCGGCGCGATGCGGATGATGTTGTTGTGCGGGTCGAGACCGTACGGGTGTGTGGCACCGGCAGGGGTCAGCTTCACTCCGGCTTCCCCTGCGAGTTTGACGACGCGATCGGCGATGCCCTCCATCGTCGTCAGAGTGATGAAGTACCCGCCGTCCGGTGAGGTCCACTGCGCCAGCTCTTCGGCTCCGAGTCCGTCCTCGAGCGCCTTGAGCACCGCGTCGAACTTCGGTGCGACGATCTCGGCATGCTTGCGCATATGCGCTTCGACCCCGGCCGGGTCGGAGAAGAACCGGACATGGCGCAGCTGGTTGATCTTGTCGGGGCCGATCGCGACCTTCCCGAGGTTCGCTCGCATCCAATCGACCGTGGCCGGGCCTCCGGCGAAGAACGACACACCGGCCCCGGCATGAGTGATCTTCGACGTCGAGGCGAAGACCCATGCACGTTCGGGATGACCCGCCTCTGCGCAGAGCGAGAGGATGTCGAGATTGTCCGGATGGTCCTCTCGCAGATGGTGCACCCCGTAGGCGTTGTCCCACAGCAGAGTGAAGTCGGGCGCCGCCGTCGGCATGGCAGCCAGCTCCCGTGCCCGCGCTTCGGTGACCGTGATTCCGGTCGGGTTGGAATACATCGGCACCAGCCACATGCCCTTGACCGCCGGGTCTTCGGCCAGACGCTGCGCCTCGGAGATGATCGGGCCCTCGTCGTCCATCGGAATGGTCAACAGCTCGAACCCGAGGGATTCGGCCAGGGTGAAATGGCGGTCGTAACCGGGCACGGGGCACAGCAGCTTGTGCGGACCCTGTCCCCACGGGCGATCATCGACGGCCGTGCCGTGCATGAGGGCGAAGGTCAGCGCTTGGGTCATGAATGTCAGCGAGGCATTGCCGCCGGCCAGCAGCTGGTCGGCGGGAACCTTGAGCAGCGGGGCGAAGATCTCCCGCAGTTCGATGAGTCCGTCGAGTCCGCCGTAGTTGCGGGTGTCGACGCCGCCGGGAGTGCGGAAGTCGTCGCCGCTGACCGCAGTGAGCAGATCGGCAGCGAGGTCGAGCTGTTCCGGAGCGGGCTTGCCCCGTGTGATGTCGAGCGAGAGACCGCGCGCGGCGAATTCCTCGTACGCGGCGGAGGCTTCGTCCAGTTTGGACGAGAGGTCGGACGGTGCGGACATGCTGGCTCCTTAGGGCTGGGAACGGGCCGTTGACTCCATCCTATCGACTCGGCGATTGCCGACGACGCTAGAGTGGTCTGCAGCGGCCGCCTGGACGACCGCCGACAATTCGATGAAAGGCAGACTCAGATGGTGCGACCACGTGCGCGGGCCGCCCACGGACGCAGTTTCGGCGCCCAGGCCGGAGTCTATGACGAGGTGCGGCCCGGATATCCCGACTCAGCCCTCGACCTCGCGCTGACCGGTTGGGAGCCGCAATGGTCTGGTCTGCGCGTGTGCGACCTCGGTGCGGGAACGGGGATCCTCAGCCGCCGGCTGCTCACACGCGGTGCCGACCTCATCGCCGTCGATCCCGACACGTCCGCGCTCGAACACAATCCAGCCCCCACCACGGTCGGCACCGCTGAGGACACCGGCCTGGAAGCAGAGAGCCTCGACCTCGTCACTGTCGCGCAGGCCTGGCATTGGTTCGACGAAGCGAAAGCAGCCGCCGAAGTCGCGCGCATCCTCCGCCCGGGAGGCCGGCTGCTCATCCTCATCAACCAACTCGATGTCCGGGTCGACTGGGTGCTGCGCCTGAGCCGGATCATGCACGCCGGCGACGTCTATCGACCGCAGTACCGACCCCAGCCCGGCAACGGCCTGGCTCTCACCGACCACAGGCTCGTCGAATTCACCACGGAGCTCGCCGTCGATGGAATCGTCGACCTCGCGCGCACCCGGTCGTATTGGCTGCGTTCGAACGAGAAGACTCGAGCTCGAGTCGAAACGAACCTGCGCGAGTACTTCAGTGTCGAGCATCCGGTGTCCGGCACGGTGGATCTGCCGTATATGTGCCTGGCATATCTCCTCGAACGGGGCTGAACGCACGAAGCGGGCCGCACCCGATGAAGGTGCGGCCCGCTGTCGGCAACCAGGAGACGCCTCGGCGTCCGAACCTCGGTCACCGTGATTCCGTTGGAATCCGGCGCCGATGTCAGCCGTCGAGGCCGGGGGACCGGGGTCCGTCGGACGAGGACGATTCAACCACCTCGGGGGAGGTCTGTCCGGCTGCATGGGAGACGGAGATCTTCCGGGGGCGGGCCTCCTCGGCGACGGGGATCGTCAGCGTGAGGACACCGTCGCTGTAGTCGGCGCGGATGCGATCCAGCGCCACCCGGTTGCCGAGCGTGAGCTGGCGGGCGTAGGTGCCGTTGGTGCGTTCCCGGGTCAGCCACTTCACGTCCTTGTCGGCGACCTCGGACTCGCGGCGAGCGCGCACCGTGAGCGTGCGGTCTTCGACATCGACATCAATGCTGCTCGGATCGACTCCGGGCATATCGATGAGGGCGATGAAGACTTCGCCGTCGCGGTAGAGGTCCATCGGCAGGGTGGTGGCGTTCGGGGTGCGGGTCACCTCGGAGAAGAATCGGTCGAGGTCGCGGATGGGGTCGAAACGTGTAGCCATGTGCTTCCTTTCGCTCGGGTCATACATTGAGTCAAACACACTCAACTTTGAAATGATTCCGAACTCATGAAATTCTCAGTTTGTGAGCCTGGTTCCCATACTCCTCGCCCTACTTCCCGTCACGGCGCTCATCGCCTTCGGTCTCGTACTGAAGAGACTGCCGGGATTTCGGAGTCCGGAATTCTGGTCGGGCGCGGAGAAGCTCGCGTACTACTGTCTCCTTCCGGTGCTCCTCTTCACCTCCGTCGCCGAGGTGGACGTGGCCCATGTCCCGCTCGCGCGCTTGGCAGCCGCGCTCGTCATCCCCACCGTGATCGTGTCCCTGGGCATCGTCCTCGCCCGCAGGGTCATCGCTCGCGATCTTCCGGCCTTCACCTCCGTGCTCCAAGGCGGGATCCGCTTCAACACCTATATCGGCCTGTCGTTGGCGGGCAGCCTGTTCGGTTCCGAAGGCAGCGCCGTGGCCGCGATCGTCGCGGCGATTCTCGTCCCCACGGTGAATGTCATCTCGAGCCTCGGCTTCGAGTTCCTGCGCACCGGACCGAGCTCGCTGCTCGCGCTGCTGCGGGCGATCGTGACGAATCCTCTCGTGCTCGGCTGCGCCACGGGAGCCGCGGCCAATCTCAGCGGTCTGGGTCTGCCGGACGTGGCGGCCACGGTCCTCGAACCCTTGGCGGCCGCCTCGCTGCCCATCGGGCTCCTCTGCGTCGGCGCCGGTCTGCAGGCATTCTCGATGCGTGACCACGCCCGGGCCATCATCGCCTCGACGTTCATCAAGCTGATCGTGCTGCCGGGGCTGTCCCTCGTCGCACTGTCTCTCTTCGCCGTCCCGGCGGTGCCCGCGCTGGTAGGGCTGCTCTTCCAGTCGATCGCCACGGCGAGCTCAGGTTATGTCATGGCCCGGCAGCTCGGGGGCGATGCGAAGCTCATGGCCGCACTCATCGCCGGACAGACCGTCGTCATGCTCGTGACTCTGCCGATCGTGCTGCTCATCGGCAAGTCGGTCCTCGGCTGAGGACGCACCGGTCTCCCCGCAAGCTCGGGCCTGAGAACGAGAGCGGCCGATCCCGTGCTGGGATCGGCCGCTGGAGTACTCGATTCGAGTTCACACTTGACTCATAGAGCTCACCCTGAGCGCTGAGCCGAAATGGTCATGCAGTTCTCACTCGCTGTCGGCAGTGATATCAGGGTGGCGTGAGCCGAGTTCGGAATCGATGCGCAGGACGCCGGCACCGTCGTTGCCGACGCGCTCGAGGCGACCAATGATCTCGGAGATGCTCGACTCCTCCTCGACCTGCTCGTCGATGAACCAGTGGAGCAGCGGCAGGACGTCGAGGTCGGCCTCGTCCTGAGCGGTGCGGTAGATGTTGCGGATGGACTCCGAGACCTTCTCCTCGTGGGCCAGTGCGGCCTTGAAGAAGTCGAGCGGCTGCGAACCGGAGACCTTCGGAGCGGCGATGTCGCCGATCTGAGGGGAGAATCCGCGGTCGAGGCAGTGCTGAGTGAACTTGGCGGCGTGAACCTGCTCTTCTTCGGACTGGGCGCGCATCCAGCGCGTCATTCCGGGCAGATCGAGATCATCGAGCTGGATGGAGAGCTGGAGGTAGACCAACGAGGCTTCGAGTTCGAGGGTGACCTGCTCGTTGAGGACCTTCTGCATGGCGGGGCTCAGGTGCATCTTTTACTCCTTTGCGGTTCGAGGCGGATCCGTTCCGCCTGCTTAGAGAATATCCTGACACCTTTTCTAGAACCGTTCCAGTGTGGAAAGGCTCGGCAAACTCTGCCCAGGTATGCCATACCTGCCTCGACCGACGCCGCGTCCTGCGAAGACTGCCGCTCAGAATTCCGGACGTCTGGAGTGATGTCCGGTAGCAGCTTCGAAGGCGTGAGCGACTCGCAGCAACTCGACATCCGCGCCCGGCTTCGCCACGATCTGCACACCCACCGGCAGACCGGAGGCCGAGAAGCCGGCCGGCACCGAGATCGCGGGGCAGCCGGTCGCCGAGATCAGGCACAGTGCTCGCATCCAATCGAGGTAGTTCTCCAGCTGCACACCGTTGATCTGTCTCGGATACTCGATGTCCGCGTCGAACGGCAGGACCTGGCACGTGGTGAGCACGAGGACGTCGTGTCCGGCGAAGTAGCTGTCGATCTCCGCGTGCAGACGGGTGCGCGCTGATTCGGCCGAAGCCACCTCGGCGCCCGAGAGGTCGAGCCCCATGCGGATGTTCCACCTGACCGATTCCTTGATTCTGTCCGGGTGCGCCTCATACAGGCCGCCCCAGGAGCCCACGAAGTCGAGGGCGCGGCGGACGTTGAACACCTCGTCGGCTTCCGTGAGATCCGGGATCTCCTCGTCCACATGTGCACCGAGGCTGCTGAATACCGGTGCGGCGGACGCGACGATCTCCTTCACCTCGGTTTCGACCGGAAGCAGTCCGTCCAGGTCGGGGTTGAAGCCGACCTGGAGTCCGGCAAGGTCGGGGGAGCGGTCGGAGGCGAGTGCGAACTCCGGGAGGTCGAAGACGCCGCCCGACTCGAGGATCGATCCCGGCGCCGAAGGATGTGGCCCTGAGGCCACCGACATGAGCAGCGCCACATCGGAGACCGTGCGTGCCATGAATCCGCTCTGGGACAGCCACGCAAAGGGGTTGCCCGGTCGAACATGGGGAATACGGCCGTTGCTCGGCCGCAGACCGACGACGTTGTTGAACGAGGCCGGCGACCGCAGCGATCCGCCCATATCGGAGCCGTCACCTGAGGCCTGGATCCCGGCTGCGAGCACCGCACCCACGCCACCGGAGGATCCCGAAGCCGATTTCGTCCGGTCGTAGGGGTTCACGGTTGTGCCGAACACCTCATTGAAGGTGTGGGAGCCGGCGGCGAACTCGGGCACGTTCGTCTTGCCTGTCGTCGTGATTCCGGCGGCTTTGAGACGGGCGATGATGAGCGCATCCGTTTCGGGCACGCGATCGGCCATGAGCGGTGAACCCCAGGTCGTGCGCAGACCTGCTGTGTCGTGGGTGTCCTTATGCGTCATCGGCACTCCGTGCAGGGCACCGAAGCTCTCACCGCGGGCGGTTGCTGCGTCTGCGGCATCGGCTTGAGCGAAGGCGGCTTCGTCGTCTCGGGTGACGACGGCGTTGAGAGCAGGGTTGACCTCATCGATGCGGTCGAGATGAACCTGCAGAGCCTCCCGGGCCGAGACCTCCTTGGCGGCGATTCGGCGGGCCAGCTCACGGGTCGACCACCACAGCATCGACTCGCTCATGCGCGGTCCTTTCCGACCTTGCTCAGCACCGCGGACAGCGCGGCTCTGATGCCGGTCTCGAGAGTGGTCTCGACATCGTCGGGAGCGAAGAACGGGGAGTGATTCCCGGGAGGGGTCTGACCATCGGCGAACTTCTCGGGGGAGTAGCCGCCGAAGAACCAGTACACGTACGGGACGCCGATGTCATCGCCGAACGCTCCGACGTCTTCGCTGCCGGTGGCCGGCTCGGACACGTGGACCCGTTCGGCGCCGAGTTCGGATCCGACATGGGTGAGGAACGAATCGGTCTCCTCGGGGTCGTTGTAGCACCGCGGGAACCGATACATCTCTTCGATCTCGGGTTCCGGAGCTCCGGAAGCAAGAGCCTCGGCTTCGATGATGCGGCGGACCCGGTCGAGGACGACCGCGCGGACCTCCTCGGTGAAGGTGCGGATATTGAGTTTGAATTCGGAGGAGTCGGGGATGATGTTCTCTTTGAGTCCGCCGTGGAAGGTGCCGACGGTGACGACCGACATGTCGCGGCCGGAGATCTCGCGTGACACGACCGATTGGAGCCGGGTGATCATATAGGCGCCGAGGACGATCGGGTCGATCGCGTTCTCCGGTTGGGATCCGTGTGCCTGCTTGCCCTTGACGGTCACGCGCAGGCAGTCGGACATCGCCATGGCGGTGCCGCTGCTGACGTAGAGGTGACCGGCGGCGCCGGGCCACACGTGTTGACCGAAGATGACCTCGGGGCGCACGATCTCATCCCAGAGCCCGTCATCGAGCATCGCGCGCGCACCTTGGCCGGTCTCCTCACCGGGCTGGAAGAGCATGACGACTGTTCCCGACCACAGGTCCCTGTGTGCGACGAGGTGCTTGGCGAGGTAGAGGCCGACGGTGATGTGAGTGTCGTGGCCGCAGCCGTGCATGACCTTCGTCGTCTCGCCGTCGGGAAGAGTGCCGTCCGCCGTGGAGGCATAGTCGAGTCCGGTGTCCTCGCTGATCGGCAGCCCGTCGATGTCGGCACGGTAGCCGATGACCGGACCGTCGCCGTTCTCGATCACGGCGACGACTCCGGTTCCGCCGAAAGTGTGCGTCTCCAGGCCGAGGGCCTGGAGCCGGGAGGCGATCTCCGCAGCAGTGTTCGTCTCCTGCATGGACAGCTCGGGAGTGCGGTGGAACTGCTTGTAGTCGGCGATAGTCTGGTCGAGATCGGCACTGATCGACGAGCGGAGGGCGGAGTTGAGTGACATGATGTCCTTTCAGCAGAGGTCTGGTGCCATCTTGGCAGGAATTGTCGGATGCGGGGGTCAGTCTCGGCAGACGAGCACCGACCCTTGTCGGCCGTCAGTTGATGCCGACGGTGTCGGTGCCGTCGCTGTCGGGTCTCTTGTCCGTGACCGCCTTGTTGCGGGTGAACCATGTGATGACGATGGTCAGGAACACGACGATGGCGACGTCGCCGGGCGCGAGCACGGGAACCAGCCGGACGAGGACGAGGATGACCAGCGCCGCCATGCCGAGGGCGATGAGCGTCGACTTCAGCTGTTTGAGCGACGCGATGAGCTGGACGGTGACACCGCCGAGGATGGCCGGGAGGATGTAGAGCTTCGCGACGAGGGTCACCGGCTCGGGAATGAGGGAGACGAGCCAGGTGCCGAGGATGCCGACGAAGATGACCATCGAGGCGACGTGGATGATCGCGGCTCCGCAGATGGCCATCGTCGCCGCGTATTCGCCCTTGCGAGTGCCGGGCTTCGCTCCGATCGTGTCCTGGGCGACGATCGCCGAGGGCAGCAGTTTGTTCGCGACGTTGCCGATCATGAAGGCCTGGTACATTCCGGCGGGTCCGAGGATCGGGAAGTAGGTGAGAGGTTCGACGATGTAGAAGACGCCGTAGACGGCGAACACGGCGAGGAATCCCTTGAGGATCTCTCCGAGGTCGATGTTCGCGTCGGCGACGAACAGAAGATAGAACGGCACCGAGGTGGCGATGAGGAATCCGATGAACAGCGTGATCGAGCCCCATCGGCTGGTGGTGCGCTCGAATGCCGCGTGCGAGGGTGATGTGATGATCGATGGCATGTTCTCTCCTCAGGCTTCGGGCATGCCGAGACCGGCATAGTGGGCGAAGTAGGCGGCGACGAGGCCGATGAGCAGGGAGATTCCCAATCCCCATTCCTTCAGCCAGTTCTGTTTGAGCGTCTTGGCGAGCAGCAGGCAGATGCTCATCACCACCGCCGAGACGATGACGGCGATGACGTGGGTCGGTGACTTCGGCAGCTCACGGAAGGTCAGCGCCGCGAAGGCCGCGAGCAGCGCCGCACCCGGGATGATCGACATGAGTGCGGGATTGACCTTCTCGAGCTTGTGAGAGCTGCGTTTAAAGATCGGGGTGAGGATGAGGGTGGAGATCATCCAGCCGGCGCCCGAGAGGCTCATCGCCAGCAGGGCGACGATGAACACGCCGCGAGTGAAGGTCTCATCACCAAGGTTGGCACCCATGGTGCCTGCCGCCAGGGACGCAGATGCGACCTCGGTGGCGGCGGACCCGATGAGTCCGACGCGGACGATGACCGGGGGAGTGCCGAACAGAGGCAACAGAGCGATGGCGACGAGGACCACCGACAGCGATGGCCCGATGGCGGCGACACCGCCGGCGCGGAAGGCCGAACGGACTTCCTGTTGGCTCATACCCGCGGACTCGGCGTTCTTCTTCACCGCGGTCATATAGATGAGCGATTGGACGACGACGACGCCCATCACCGCCAGCGCGAGTATCCAGAGAATCGGTGCGTTTGCGAGACCGATGTAGTCGGCCGAACCGCTGGCCACAGTCATGGTCAGCTCCTCACTTCATTATCGAGTTGCAGGGGCGCCGGATGGCGAGCCATATCGGTATACCATCGCGCAGTGCACAGGAACAACCTATACTGACCGATCGGTCAGGACCATGGTTTGACCAGAAGTTCTCAACACTCGAGATTTATCGGAGCGATTTCCGATGCCCGTCCCGCCTTGCAGAACGACGCCGCTCAGGCTCGGCAGACATCGGCTGAGGGCATGGATATCATCGGTCGCCCAACAGCCAGGGGAGCAGGCCACGACGGTGGCGGCATGTTGAAATATTCCGGGTGAACGAAACTGCGCCCCACGATCGCCTCCAGGGGAGTGCGATCGCAGGGCGCCGATCGAGGCCGCTCAGCGCTTCTTCGGTGAGATGTACATGGTGATGCGTGCGGTGACGAAGGCGATGCCGTTCGCGTCGAGGACATCGACAGGGACGACCAGGTCGAACTTCTCCTCGCCGAAACCGGGGATCTCCTCAAGCCGGGTGACGGCCGTGACCGGCCCCTTGCTGGCCTTGGCGTTGTATTCCACGGCCATTCCCGCCGGGATCCAGCGATGAGTGGGAGGCACGGTCGCTTCCGTCATGACTCCGGCGGCGACTTCGGCCATATTGCACGACGCGATCGCGTGGTAGGTACCGATATGGTTGTGCATTCCACGGCGGTTGGGGGCAGTGACGCGGCACAGACCGGGTCGCAGCTCTCTGATCTGCGGGCGCACAGTACGGAAGTAGGGTGCTTTGAAGCAGATGCCCTGAGAGAACAGCCAGGAACCGACAAGGCCGCCCAGAGGCATCTCCTGCATCTTCTTCCAGAGCTTGAAGGTGGACGCCGTTTCGGCGGTATGCACGGCTGTGGTGTCTGCGGTCATGGAGGCGCCCCTTACTGTGATCTGAATTACCGTTCAGTACACATGCTATCAGTCGGACCGTTCGGCGAGTGTGAGGTCACGAGTGCGCTTGAGGAGTTCACGCAGCACCGATTCGTCGACATCGATCAATCGAGTGAGATAGAGGCACGACGTGCCACTGCGGTACTTGCCGAGCCTGGAGGCAAGGTCGGGCCAACGGTCCTCATAGTCGCTCGTGAGATAGATCGTGTGCTGACGCGAGGCAGGGGAGTACGCGAGAACCGGCATCGTGCCGCCATGTCCTGATTCGTAGCGATACTCGACCTCGCCGAATCCGATGATCCGTGAGGCCCACACCACTGGTTCCTCGCCGGAGATCTCTGCGAGAATCTCACGCAGACGATCGGCCCCGGCACGCCTGGGAGCGCCTGCACGGTCGAGCACGTCATCGACGGGTTCACCTGTCGGTCGCATTGCCGGTTGCTTCGTCGCCATTTCGCCTCCTGATGTCGGACCGATGGATCACAGGCTCAGATCGCCGGATTCAACTGTAACTGCGCTCCGCGGGGAGCGGCTCAATGTCTTTACTTAACATAATGTATATTATCGGCGTTGCATCCATAGACGAGAGGAGTCTTAGATACCTCGAAAGAAACCGTCGCAGCGAAAACCCAATACACGGCAACGAGCGTCACCGACAGAAATGGCCGTGAGCGACGCACAGGTCACTCACGGCCATTTCGCGATCACGATCTCAAAGCACGTGTTCATGCCTGCAGATCGTCGATCGTCAGTTCATCGTGCGGTCTCAGCTGCCGACGGTGACGTTGCCGCCGAGGCCGACCTTACCGCTGTCGCCAGAGCCGCCGTCGTCCTTCTTGCCGCCATCGTCCTTCTTGCTGCCTCCGTCATCGGCAGCGCCATTGGACTTCGTCAGTCCGGCTTTCTCACCGCAGGTGGGCCATGCGCCCGGACCCTGCTCCTTGAGGACCTTCTGAGCGATACGGATCTGTTCCTGCTTGCTGTGCTCGTCCGCAGTGCCCGAACCGCCGAAGCCGTTCCATGTCTGCTTGGAGAACTGCAGTCCACCGTAGTATCCGTTGCCGGTGTTGATGTGCCAGTCTCCGCCGGATTCACATTCGGCGACCTTGTCCCAGACGCCCTTCTCAGATGCCTGGGCCGGCTGCCCTGCGCTCATACCGGTCAGTCCGGCAGCTGCGACAGCGCCGGCGCCGACGAGCAGGGCGACTTTGCGGAGGCTTGTGCTGTAGAGGTTCACTGTGTCTTCTCCAAAGTACGACTGCATTTCGGTTCTGTAACCCGGTCGTTACCGAGCCGTTATACACCGTAACGAATCAACTGCCGCATTTGAACCCGAGACCGTGAATTCAGCATCCGAATCGCCTCCGCGGAACCTGAGTGGGGCCTGAAGGGGAGCGGCTCCCCCAGTCAGGAGGTCACGTACTGTGCCAGATGCTCCGCGGTCAGCGATCCATTCGCCTTCGCGCCGGCGACCAGCTGAGCCGGGCTGCCCTCGAAGACGATCAAACCTCCGTCGTGTCCGGCACCGGGCCCCAGGTCGATGATGTGATCGGCGTGAGCCATCACGGCCTGATGGTGTTCGATGACGATGACGGTCCGCCCCGAATCGACGAGCCCATCGAGGAGTTGCAGCAGGTTCTCCACATCGGCCAGGTGCAGCCCGGTCGTCGGTTCGTCGAGGATGATCACCTGCGCGGCATCCGCGGCCTTCGCCGACAGATGGACCGCCAACTTCAGTCTCTGCCGCTCGCCCCCTGACAGAGTCGTCAGCGGCTGCCCGAGGCTGACATAGCCGAGTCCCACCTCGGCGAGGATCTTGAGAATCTTCACGACCGCGGGAATACGCGACTCCCCCGCACCGAAATGCTCGATCGCCGCGTCCACCGGCAGGTCGAGGACCTCGCGGATGTTCAGTCCGCCCAAGGTGAACTCGAGCACTTCGGCTTGGAACCCTTTGCCCTCGCACTCGTCGCAAGGTGCGGACACGCCGCCCATGAGCGCCATATCCGAATAGATGATTCCGGCGCCGTTGCACACGGGACAGGCACCTTCGGAATTCGCGCTGAAGAGGGCGGGCTTGACCCCATTGGCCTTCGCGAACGCCTTCCGGATGGGCTCGAGCATTCCCGTATACGTGGCCGGGTTGCTGCGCCGGGATCCCTTGATCGGCGCCTGATCGATCATCACGACCCCATCACGTCCCCGCAGGGACCCCTCGATGAGGCTGCTCTTGCCGGATCCTGCGACGCCGGTGACGACGGTGAGCACGCCGAGGGGCACATCGACATCGACATCGCGCAGATTGTGCGACCCGGCACCGCGGATCTCGAGCGCTCCCGCCGGTTCCCGCACCGTTTCCTTGAGCGACGCCGTGTACCCGAGGTGGCGACCGGTGAGCGTATCGGATGCCCGGAGGCCGTCGACGGTGCCGGTGAAGGTGACCTCTCCCCCGTTGCTGCCGGCCCCGGGTCCGAGATCGACGATGTGATCGGCGATGAGGATCGTCTCGGGTTTGTGTTCGACGACGAGCACCGTATTGCCTTTGTCCCGCAGCGCCAACAGGAGTTCGTTCATCGATCGGATGTCATGCGGGTGCAGGCCGATCGTCGGTTCGTCGAAGACGTAGGTGACGTCCGTGAGCGAGGACCCGAGGTGGCGGACCAGTTTGATCCGCTGCGCCTCTCCCCCGGACAGCGATCCAGCCGATCTGTCCAAGGACAGATATCCGAGTCCGATGTCGTTGAAAGCGCGCACATCGGCGCGCAGGGAATCGAGCAGCGCCGAGGCGGCTCCCGGCTCGATCTGGTCCAACCAACCCGTGATGTCCGAGATCTGCAGAGCGCAGACATCGGCGATCGACTTCCCGGCGATCAGCGAGGACCGGGCGGCGGCGTTGAGCCGTGTCCCTGCGCATTCGGGGCAAGTGGTGAAGACGACGGCACGGTCGACGAATTCGCGGATGTGCTTCTGCATCGAATCCCGATCCTTAGACAGGAACGAGCGTTGGATCCGTGGGATCAGCCCGTCGAACGTGATGTTCGTGCCGTTGATCCTGACCTTCTCGCCTTCGGCATAGAGCAGGTAGTGCCGCTCGTTCTCATCGAAGTCGCCGACCGGCTTGTCGGGGTCGAAATACCCGGATTCGGAGAACATGCGCACCGACCAGCCGCCGGGTTTGTACCCGGGGACGGTGATGGCTCCGTCATTGAGGGATTTCGACTCATCGACCACCTCGGCGATGGAGATGTCCGTGGCTGTGCCCATGCCCTCGCAGTGCGGGCACATGCCGCCGTTGACGGAGAACGACCTCCGTTCGACCTGTTTGCCCTCGCCCTTGTCGATGGTCACCGCGCCCTTGCCGCTCAGGGTGGCGACGTTGAAGGAATACGCGTTCGTCGATCCGAGGTTCGGTTCTGCCAGACGCGCGAAGAGGGTGCGCAGCTTCGCATTGATGTCAGAGACCGTGCCCACCGTGGAGCGCGGGTTCGCCCCGATCCGCTCCTGGTCGACGAGGATGGCCGTCGTCAGTCCCTCGAGAACGTCGACTTCTGGTCGGGCCATCGCCGGCATGAAGCCTTGGACGAAGGCGGAGTAGGTCTCGTTGATCATCCGCTGGGACTCGGCGGCGATGGTGTGGAAGACGAGTGAGCTCTTGCCGGAGCCGGAGACGCCGGTGAAGACCGTGAGGCGGCGTTTGGGGATCTCGACGCTGACGTTCTTGAGGTTGTTCTCCCGGCCTCCGCTGACGCGGATGAGGTCGTGGCTGTCTGCAGTGTGCACCGGTGTCAGCCTCTCTGCTGGATGCGGATCATGTTCCCGGCGGGGTCCCGCAGGGCGCAGTCTCGCAGACCATAGGGCTGGTCCATCGGCTCCTGCACGATGTCGGCGCCTTTGGCCTCCACCTCGGCGAAGGCCTCATCGACGTTCGGCGTCGCGAGTACGATCGCGGCATAGCTGCCCTTGGCGATGAGACCTTCGATGGTCTCCCGTTCGGTGTCGCTGATCGTCGGGTCGGTCACGGGCGGGGTGAGCACGATCGATGTGTCGGGTTGGCCGACCGGTCCCACCGTCAGCCAGCGCATGCGTCCGGCACCGACGTCGAGGCGCAGCTCGAAGCCGAGGATGTCGCGGTAGAAGGTCAGGGATTCTTCTGCATCGGTGTGCGGCAGGAAGCTGGCGTTGATCGAGATGTCCATGTCAGCAATCGTAGACTGCTCAGCGCGGTGGGACTTCTCGATTCCTGACCGGTCGCAGTGCATTCTTCACCACGATCGTCGGCAGCCGGTGCTCGCCTGCGGCGACTCCGTCGCGGTAGCGGGTCGGTGAGAGTCCGACGAGTTCGCTGAAACGGGTGCTGAAGGTGCCCAAGGACGAGAAGCCGACGGTGAAGCAGATCTCGGTGATCGTGAGATCACCGCGGCGGATGAGGGCCATGGCCCGTTCGATCCTGCGCGTCATGAGATACGAATACGGCGATTCTCCGAAGGCCGATCTGAACTGACGGCTGAGGTGACCGGCGGACATGTGCACGCCAGAGGCCAGAGCCTCCACGCTCAAGGGCTGGTCGAATTCGCGGTCGATGCGGTCCCGGACTCGGCGCAGAGCCACCAGCTGCTCGATCACCCCGCGTCGACTCCCTGTTTCAGGGTGCGTCCGCGGAAGAAGTCGGGATGGCGGACGGATTGGATGATCATGATGACCACGCCCAGGGCCAGCACCCCGATGCCGAGGACGAAGACGAGTCCGACGCCGAAGACCGAGGATCCGGATCCGTAGTCGGGGTCGAGCGAGTCGATTGCGGTGGTGACGAAGATGACCAGCAGGGTCACTCCCCCGATGAGAGGGAACAGGAACCGGTAGAAGAACGTGCGGGTCGAGGCGAAGAGGCTGCGTCGGAAGTACCAGATGCAGGCCAGGCCCGTGATGCCGTAGTAGAAGCACACCATGAGGCCCAGCGCAGTGATCGTGTCCCACAGAGCGTTCTCCGAGAGCAGGCGCATGACGACATAGAAGATGATCGCGGCGCCCGCCGAGGTGACGGTGGCGACCGACGGGGACTTGTAGCGGGGAGAGACCCGGCCGTACTTCTCAGGCAGCGCCCCGTAGTGGCCCATCGCCAGGATCGTCCGCGAGGGCGAGACCATCGTCGCCTGCAGCGAGGACAGGGATGATGAGAGCACCGCAATGGACACGAGCACTGCGAAGGGCCCCATGACCGGGCCGGCGAGCGAGGCGAAGATCGATTCCTGGTTATCGGGGTTGCCCGCACCCAGGCCTTCGGTGCCGACTCCGGCGAAGGAGATGACGGCGATCGTGCAGGCGATGTAGATGATGACGATCGCGATGATCGTGAGCATGGCAGCGCGGCCCGGAGTCTTCTCCGGATCCTTCGCCTCCTCGTTCATCGTGATCACCGTGTCCCAGCCCCAGAACAGGAAGATCGACAGCGATACGGCTGCCGCGACGGTGGAGAAGTCGCCGGCGGACAGCGGATTGAACCAGTCGAGAGACACCGGGGTCGGATCATAGGAGGTGCCGTTGGAAGCCTGCACAATCGCGGCGACGACGAACCAGCCCAGGGCCAGCACCTGGAAGGCGACGAGCCACACCTGCAGCTTCTCGGTGGCTTCGACTCCCCGATAGGACACCCAGGCCGCAGCGGCGGTGAGGATGATCGTCACGGGGATGTTGATCCACAGCACTCGTGTGAGTTCGGCGATGGACGGATCGGAGAACACCTGGGACAGCAGGAGGAAGAGGAAGTCGACGGCCACGGCCGCGAGGTTGGACAGCACGAGGACGGTGGCGGCGACGAGCCCCCATCCGCCCATCCAGCCCAGCCAGGGCCCGAACGCTCTGGTCGCCCATGTGAAGGTCGTACCCGAGTCCGGCATCGCGGTATTCAGTTCGCGGTAGCCGAAGACGACGAGGAGCATCGGCACGAAGCCGATGAGCAGCACGGCCGGGGTGTGCACCCCGACCTCGGAGATCGTCGGGCCCAGTCCAGAGGTCAGCGTATAGGCCGGAGCGATGCAGGAGATGCCGATGACAGCTCCCCCGATGGCTCCGATCTTGCCGGCGGAGAGTCCTTTGGAGCTCAGTCCGCTCGTGTTCGTCGACGGTGACGGCTGTGTACTGCTCATCTCAGGACTTCTCGCCGAGGATCCTCTCGGCGGTGGCGGTGCCGATGCGCACCGCTCCGTCGACGTGCTGGTAGCCTTCGGCTGCGATATCGGAGCTGGCGAAGTGGATGGGCCCGACCGGGTCGTTCTGGAACGGTCCCCAGCGGTGCAGACCTCCCAGGTCGTAGCTCGTCGCATAGGCTCCGCGGGTCCATTCCTCCGCGCCGAAGTCGGAGAGGTAGAAGACTCGGGGGTCGAGTGCCTTCGGGCCGAGGAATTCGGCGAGGGCTTCGAGGATCTTCGTCCGGCGGGATTCTTCGTCCAGGGCCCACATGGCGTCGGCGTTGACATCGGAGATGAAGCCGACGAGGGTGCCCTGCTCTTCACCGTGGTTCGTGTTGTCGTAGACCTCTTGGACGAGACGGGAGGCGCCGAAACCGGTTCCGCACAGACCGTCTTCGCGCCAGAACGGGGTGTCGTAGGTGGCGTGGACCTTGATGACGAGACCCATCGACTGGTGTTGATGGAAGATCTGCTGGAGCCTCGGCAGAGGTGGGTCATAGCTGATGCGCGAGTAGAGGTTCGGCGGTACGGCGACGATCGCCTGGCCTGCGCTGACCGTCAGTTCGTCGGTCGAAACACTGACTCCGGTCTCCGACCATTCGATCCGGCGCACCGGCTGCTGCAGACGGACGATGTCATCGCCGAGCTCCTCGGCCATCTGCACCGAAACCGACTGCATCCCGCCGACGACGCGACGATCAAGGATGAAGTGATCGTCGACGAGATTCGTGAACGATCCCGCCGAGGCGGCCATGAGGATCGCTTGGAGTGCCGAGAAGGTGGTGGCGGGTTTGGTGAGCATGCCGCCGGCGACGAACAGTCCGATGTTCTCACAGGCGAGTTCGTCCTCGGACCGCTGACGCAGCCAGTGATGAAAGGAGATCGAGTCGAGTTCGGCTGCGTCTTCGGCATCCCAGGGGGCCTTCGGACCGATCCTGGCGGCGAGTTCGTCGAGGATGCCGATGAGGCGCTCCATCTCGGACTGGGTCGACTCCCCCACCGGGAACATCTCCCCCGAATAGACGGTGCGAGTTCCGTCGGGGGCGATGTAGACGCTGTCTCCGTCACGGTACCGCGGGTAGGTCTCTTTGCCGAGTTCGTCGACGAGGGCCAGCAGCGCGGTCTGGTCCGGGGAGATCCACTGTCCGCCGAGTTCGAACATCTGCCCGTCGATGTGTTCGGTCCAGGTGCGGCCGCCCACACGGTCACGGGCCTCGAGCACGATGACGCTGCGTCCGGCCTTGCGCAGCCGACGGGCGGCGCTCAGGCCCGATGGGCCTGCTCCGATGATAACGACGTCACGGGTCTCTGCGGACACGGCGAACTCCTCCTGAAGCGATTGGGGTGGCTTCAGACTAACGAGGTCCCGGGCCCGTGCCAAGACGGATTCGGCAAGTGCGGAATCCGCACTCGCCCGAGCGGTCAGCGGAACTCGCGGGGATCTGCCGCAGGGTCGTTCTCGAGGGCGGTGATGAAGCTCCACGAATCGGGTCGCGAACCGTCGAGATCATTGAATCCGTAGTAGGCGGCCAATCCGTGGGTGTCCTGCGTCGTCGAGTTGAAGCTGTGCCGGTCGGGATCGGCGGCCAGTGCGACAACGGAACGACCGAGCAGATGAGGCGTCTCGGAGATCGCAGAATCGCGTGGCGGTTCGGTGCGGGTTTCGTCGAGCGAGTCGCGCATCCAGTTGTCCTCGCTGGTTCCGAAGTGATCGAGCATCATCTCCGACCGCAGCCAACCGGGGGTGATGGCGACCGCCGTCGCTTCCACCTTGTCGAGTTCGTGGCCGAGTCCGAAGGCCAGTCGGCTCACGGCCGTCTTCGTGAGGTCGAGGAAGACATTTTCCCGGTAATGGCTCGCGTTGAACTCTGCGGTGCCGTCGGTGATCTCGATGTGGAGACCGCCCGGATTCCGTGTGAGCAGGGGCAGGGCGGCATGTGCGGTGTGCAGGTGAGTGAGCAGACCCGCCCGGAACAGACGCATCTCGGTGTCGAGCTCGGTCTCCCAGAACGGTGTGCCCCACTCGACGTAGGCTTCTCCCCCGATGTCGTTGACGATGATGTCGAGACGGCCGTGGTCGGTGTCGATCTGGTCGATCACCTGTGAGATCCGGGCGGGATCGAGGTGATCACAGACGTGGGCTTCGGCTTGGCCGCCTTCGTCGGTGATGAGGGCGGCGGTGTCTTCGATCGTCTCTGTGCGTCCGTAGTCGGAGGGACGTCCGTGGGTCGATCGGCCGGTGCAGTGGACGAAGGCGCCGGCACGTGCGAGGTCACGGGCGATGGCGCGGCCGGCTCCTCGGGTGGCTCCGGCGACGAGTGCGACCTTGCCGTTCAGCGCACGTTGGGAGAACGGAGCGAAGTCGGCGGGGTCGGTGGCGTGAGCTGATTCCGGTGTCGGTGTGATCATGGGACCAGTCTCATCCGCTTCCACTGACATCTCGTGTCAGTGTCCTTCATTATTCTCAGAATTGTGAAAGCTGCTCGCCTCGTTTCGGAGATCGTCATCCTCGGTGCGCGTTCTCGGCCGATCACGGCAGCCGATCTCGCGCGACGCCTCGAGGTCACCGAGCGGACGATCTACCGTGACCTCGGTGAGCTGTCGCGGATGGGCGTTCCCGTCATCACCGAGGCGGGACCCGGCGGCGGGATCAGCCTCCTCGGCGACTGGGTCTCGCCGGTGTCGGGTCTGACCCGGGACGAACTCGACTCCCTGCTCATCGGCTCCCCTGCTGCGGCCGATCTCGGCTTCTCGTCCGCGTTGGCCACGGCGCGAGCGAAAGTTCTCACCGAATCGTCATCGGTATTCTCGCAGCTCATCCTCGTCGACGGGCCGGACTGGTTCATGGCCAAGGAGGATCCCGAGCAGCTCGACACCATCGTCACCGCACTGCGCACTCAGCGGGGACTGCAAATCACGTATCGCGGACGGAACGGTCTGCGATCGCGCACGCTTCTGCCGCTGGGGCTCGTCATTAAGGCCGGTCGCTGGTATCTCGCGGCTCAGCCGCCGGGAGGCAGACCCCGCACCTATCGCGTCTCACGGATCGGCTCAGCCGAGCTGCGATTCCTCCGCTGCACTCCCCCACCGAATTTCGACCTCGCCGACTACTGGACAAATGCGCAGGCCGAATTCGACACCTCGATTCGCCGGACATGCGTGAGACTGCGACTGCCTGTGGACCAGGTCGCTGACCTTCTGCGCGCGGTGCCGGGCCGACTCACCGAGGATGCCGTCAACGCGGGGCGGACGGACCGCGACATCATCGAGATCAACCTTCCCATGGAACCCGACGAGGTGGCTGTCAGTCAGCTCGTCACCGTGCCCGGGGTCGAGGTCCTCTCACCGAAACAGCTCCGCCGCGACCTGCACGATCGTGCACGGGCCGCGGCGGAGCTCAATGAGTGAGGTGGGCAGTCAGCAGCTCACCGCTGGGGTCACTGCACTTCGTACTTGCCGTTGATCTGTCCTGCGCCGACACCGCCGACGGCCTCCATGGCGGCCTTGGACAGGTCGAAGCACCGATTGCCGTGGTAGGGGCCGCGGTCGTTGACGCGCACCGTCACGGACTTACCGTTCGCGCTGTTCGTGATCTTCACCTTGGAGCCGAACGGCAGGGTCTTGTGGGCCGCGGTGAGCTTGTTCGTATCGAAGATCTCGCCGTTGGCGGTCTGCTTCCCGTCGAATCCGTCACCGCCGCCGTAGTAGGACATGGGGCAGCTGCCGGATTCGCCGGCCGACTTGCCGGAGTTCGACGGTCCGTCGTTCTCATCCGCGGACCCGCCGGTCGAGGCCTCATCCTTTTTGTCTGCGGTCTTCGACGGCTCGGGGCTGGGGGTCTCGATATGAGTGTCGATCGTGACTTCTGCGGGCTTCTCCTTGGCCTGCTTCTTCGCCTTGGCGAGGAACTCATCCGCGGCCTTCGTCGGTTCGGAGACGGCAACCGCGGGAGCCTCGGCCGGCGCTTCGGCAACGACCTGGCCGCCCGCGGAGGCATCATTGGGCACCATGGCAAGGCTCGACGCGACGACGGCCGCCGTTGCGGCCGTCGGCACGATGAAGGCGGAGAGCACCGGACGGGTGCGGACTGCTGCCAGCACTCCCCCAGCGGTGTTCGGGCGGTCGGTCGGTGCGTGGCGTCCGGTCTTCTTCTTCGCCGCCAGCGCTGAGAAGATCGAGCCGGTCTTCTTGGTGCTCGGTGCTGAGTGTCTGCCCACAGTGGTGTTCCTCGTCGTCATCAGAGAGTGTCTCGGCAACTCGGAGATGCAATGGGAAGACCTCTCGCACCAGCGCGCTCGAGGAGAAACTCCAAGTTATCTGATCGTTATCTTCACAGATTCTAGTTAAGGAACTGTTACAAAAGCAATGTGGCACACCGAAACGGTGTGCCACATGGATGAGAGTCTGCTCACGACAGCAAGTCCGCGTGCCGCTGGTCCTCGGAACCTCGACGGGCGTGAGAGACCCGAGCCGGTGATGGTCAGCGGGACTTGCGCGTCACCAGCTTCCGGACACCTTCGGCTCCCGTCGTCACGGTCTCCTGCGCCCGGTCGAAGGCGCGTTCGATCTTGCCGCTGCGCACAGCATCATCGATCGCGTGCGAAACAGAACCCAGTGCACGGTTGACACCGTTCTCGGTGGCTTCGATGAGGCGGGAGGTCGAAGCCGCCTCACGCACGTTCTTCACACCTGTGCTCGCGACGCTGTATGCGCGTCCGGCGGCCCGGCGGGCACGTTCGGTCGGGGTCTTCGCGGTCGCGTCGATGACGTCGTCGGGTTCGATGGGTTCGCGGTGTGAGCTCATGGCTCCATCCTTGAACACAGCCTCGGCGAAATCAACACTCTGGTTAGGATTGGACCATGAATTCCCAGCGGGAGGTCATCGCGGACCCAGAGATCATCGCGCACCGAGGCGGCCTGTGGCCGGGAATGAGCGAAAACACCCTTGAGGCCTTCGCCGCTGCCGCGTCGGCCGGAGTCGAGTGGATGGAGACCGACGTCCACGCCTCCGCCGACGGAATCCTCTTCGCCGCGCACGATGCCGACCTCAATCGCATTGCCGGGCTGGACCACACCATTCGGGAACTGCCGGCAGCCGAGCTCGACCGAGTCGAACTCCTCGCAGGGGGTCGGCTCCCTCGCCTCGAGGCGTTGGTGGAAGCACTTCCGCAGGTGCGATGGAACATCGATGTCAAAGCCGCCCACAGCATCGGCCCGATGATCCGCTTCGTTCACAATTTCCATGCCGCCGACCGCATCCGCCTCGCTTCCTTCGATTCCACGACGCTCCGACGGCTGCGCATAGCTCTGCCCGGTGTGCGGACGTCGACGGGAACGACGGAGACCGCCCTCTTCGCCCTCGGTCGGATCCCGGGGGTCCCTGCACACGGTGCCGCGCCCCTGCCGCCCGGTGTCGACGCGCTGCAGGTCCCGGCAACGTTCAAGGGGATCCCCGTGGTCACAGCGGACTTCGTCGACCGGTCTCACCGGTCAGGTCTGCTCGTCCACGTCTGGACGATCAATGACGAGGCGACGATGCGGTCGCTGCTCGATCTCGGAGTCGACGGGATCGTCACCGATGATGTCGAGCTCGGCCTCGACGTGCTGGCCAGCCGACGCGGATAGACCGAGGATTCGGCCGCGAATGCAACACTTTCTCCTCGTGCAGCGACTGCCTTTCAGCGCAGTGGCGGCCCCGGAACACGGGCCGCTGCACGAATGCCGCCGTGGCCAGTCGGCGAGGAATATCCGAGCACGGTAGACTGTTACATTGCGTCCAAGGTGTGCAGTCGAGTCGGAAGGTCTTAGATATGAGCGAACGCAGTCTCCGCGGAACACAGTTGGGCTCGCGCAGCCTCGAAACCGAAGAGGGCGTCGAGCCGGCACCCCGCCAGATGGTCGAATTCGAATGCGAAGACGGGACCCGTTTCAAGGTGCCGTTCTCCATCGAAGCCGAAGTCCCCTCGACCTGGGATTCGGGAATCCACGGCATCGGTGTCCGCGTCGGAGTCAACGAACCCGATGGCGAGCCCGTCAAGCATGTGCGTTCCCACTGGGACATGCTCCTGGAACGCCGATCCTTCGACGAGCTCCAGGTGCTCCTCGACGAGCGCCTCGCAATCCGTCGCGGTGAGGTTCCGGCCCAGAGCTGATACAACCGCAACAAGCGCACATAAGGGGTGCAGGTCAACAGACCTGCACCCCTTATTGCTACCTGACGGCGGCCCAACAACCTGGCGCGAGGTTGCTGGGCCGCCGTCAGGTAGTAAGGGGGGGGTATTTAGGTGGTGGGGGTGGAGCGGGTCAGCAGGCGGCGCAGCTGACCGCGGCGGCGCGTCAGGCCCCAGCCGGCGACCTTCGTGAACGCCTCGGTGATGATCGAGCCGCTCATCTTCGATTCACCGAGCTCGCGTTCGACGAAGACGATGGGCACCTCAGCGACGCGGAAGCCGGCCTCGACGGTGCGGTAGGTCATGTCGATCTGGAAGCAGTATCCCTGCGACTGCACACCGGAGAGATCGAGTGCCTCGAGCACAGAACGGTTGTACGCGCGGAAACCGGCAGTCGCATCTTTGACTCCCAGACCCATGACAGCGTTGACGTAGACATTCGCGCCGCGGGAGAGGAAGTATCTGGACTTCGGCCAGTCGACGATCTCGCCGCCGGGCACCCACCGTGAGCCGATGATGAGGTCCCCTCGCCCTTCTGCCGCGGCATCGAGCAGCTGTCGCAGGTCGAGTGAGCGGTGAGAACCGTCGGCATCGAACTCGCAGATGATCTCGTAGTCGCGTTCCAATGCCCATTCGAATCCAGCGATATAGGCCATTCCGAGGCCTGACTTCTCGCTGCGGTGGAGGACGTTGATGCGGGGGTCCTTCTCAGCCTGCTCATCGGCCCACTCGCCGGTTCCATCGGGAGAGCCGTCGTCGACGATGAGGACGTCGACTTCGGGCTGCTGCTCGAACAGTCCGGTCAGGGTCACGGGGAGGGCGAGACGTTCGTTGAAAGTGGGGATGACGACGAGAATCTTGGAAAGCACGGACTCCACGATACGCGGAAGTCGCCCCAGACAATGAGTCGACACCCCCGCCTTCGGACCACGCTGCCGCAGCAGCGAGTTATCTATTGACGGGAGTGCCGGCTCCATCCCACATCAAGCGGAATGTTCACGTCGAATCTAGTGGCCGCCGGAGACTTTGCAAAATCGCTGTGACCTGGGCTGATGGCTGAAACTGCAGGTCAGAGGCTCAATTGAAGAACCGAAATGTTCAGTCCATCGGCGTGTCGGCTGGACAGGCCGAAGCGTCGGCTTCGGATCAGAGTTCCACCCGGGTGGGCAGAGCCACATCGGGAGACAGTTCGGGCAGCCCCGGTGTACCCGACCGCGGGTCGGTGCTCCAGGCTGCGACGCGCGGGTCGGCGACCTGCACGACGAGCCGTTCGACCTTCCAGCGCACGATATCGGCATCGGCACCGGGGGCGAGCACTCCGCCTTCGGGATTACCGGCCGCGCGGTGGGCGAAGCGGGTGGCAGCGTTGAAGGCCGCACGGGCGCCGATCCCTTCGTCGCCGACGACGGCATCCCGCACTCCTGCCCAAGGCGAGGTCTCGGAATGGCTGAAGGACACCTGCGCTCCGGCGGCGAGCAACTGAGCCAAGGGCTGCGGGCGAGCCGGGTCGACGGTGATGGCGATTCCGCTGCGACCAAGGGCTTGGACCTGATCGTCCGGAACGGCGAAGTCCAGGCGCAGACGGTACCCGTGGCGTTGGGCATGAGCGGCATCGGCTCGCAGGGTCTCGAGCACCTCGGTGAGCTGGTCGACCGATGCGACGAGGATGAAGAGGCTCAGTGCCGGCAGCTCCTCGAGCCCGAGCAGGTCAGTGGCGGTGATCGAGGCGCGACGGTTCTCGGCGGAACCGGAGTCCAGCTGCGGGTAGTCGACGATCGACAGCGCTTCCGGAGCGCCGGCGGCGAACCGGCCGACCGCCTCGGCGCTGCCGATCGCGTGCACATGGGTGAACCCCTGTGCGTACAGGTCGGCGGCCGACGGGGCCGAGTCGTCCACGATCAGCCCGGCGTGGACGAAGCCCGGGGTGAGGAAGTCCTCACCGAGGTCGATCGCCTCCGGGTCCAGAGCCTTGGCCGCCTCATCGGAACCGATGAACGAGACCTTTCCGTCCGCATATCCCAGCGCCGTCGCAAATGGGTCGACACTGCTGTAAACATCTCCACCAAAGTACATAGTCACAGCCGACAGGCTACACCGTCGGCCGTTGCGGCTACACCTGTGTCAGGAGGGTCGGGTATCGTCACCTGATGTGAAGCCCTTGGTTCTGCTCGATACTCCAGCCCTGTACTACCGCGCCTTCTATTCGGTGCCGGATTCGATCGTCAATGCCGACGGTGACCCGGTCAACGCCGTTCGAGGGGTGCTCGACACCATCGCCCAGATGGTGCGCCGGTTCGACACCGATCGTGTGATCGCGACGATGGACGCGGATTGGCGCCCGGCCTTCCGCACCGCGATCATGCCCGAGTACAAGGCGGCGCGTGTCAAGGACGAAGAAGCCGGCACAGAGATCCCACCGGAGCTGGCCGTGCAGCTGCCGATCATGAACCGCGTCCTCACGGCCGCGGGGATTCCCATCGCCGAGGTGGACGGAACCGAAGCCGATGACGTCATCGCCACGATGGCCGCCCAGTCGAGAACCCCGGTGGTCATCGTCTCCCCCGACCGTGATCTGTTGGCTCTGCTCGACTCGTCCGCCGATGTCAGCGTACTGCGCCCTCGGAAAGGCGGCGAGTGGGAAGCCGTGGCACAGACCGACCTGCCGACCGCCTACGGCGTGCCCGACGGCACCCGCTATCGCGAGCTCGCCGCACTGCGCGGCGACCCGTCCGACGGGCTTCCCGGAGCACCCGGTATCGGGGAGAAGACCGCCGCGACCCTGCTGGAGAACTTCGGCTCCCTCGAGTCGATCGTCAAGGCCGCCAAGGCCGGGGTGAAGACCGGCGGGCTCAGTCCGAAGAGAGCCGCGACGATCATCGAGGTCGAAGAGACCCTGTACACGACCCTGGAGGTCATGCGCTGCCTGACCGACGTCGACCACGGCATCGACCTCGACACCGTCCCGAACAGCTTCGACCGCACCGCGGTCGAGAGCGCGGCAGAGGGGCAGAACATCCGCCGCTCCGTCGACAATCTCACCAGTGCTCTCGAATCCGTGTCGGGGTCCGCCGGTGCGGCATCCGCACGCACCGCGGCACCTGGGCGCACCGCAACGGCGTCCGCGTCACCCGTGTCTGCCGAGTCCGCCGAGTCCTCTGAGTCGCCAGCACGGAACGGGAGCGGCGGGCCGTGGGCTCAGTCGCGGCTCGTCGGCTTCGACCTCGAGACCACCGGAGTCGAACCGGCCACAGCTCGAATCGTCACCGCCGCCTTTGTCGACTCGGCGGATCAGGTGCGCACGTGGCTAGCCGATCCGGGGATCGAGATTCCCGAGTCAGCGCGGGCGGTCCACGGCATCACCACTGAATTCGCTCAGGCCAACGGAGCGGCCGCCACTCAGGTCATCAGCGAGCTGTGCGCAGAATTCGCCGCACTGAGAGAAGAGGGCGCCGTCGTCGTGGGACACAACGTCGTCTACGACCTCAGTGTGATGGCCGCCGAGGTGGCCCGCCACCGCCCGGACATCGATTTTCCCGCGATCATCCCGACGATCGTCGACACCTTCGTCGTCGACAAGCACATCGATCCCTACCGCAAGGGCAAACGGACGCTCATCGAGACGGCGAAGACCTACCGCGTCGAACTCCTCGACGCCCATGATGCTGCCGCCGACGCTCTGGCCGCTCTGGACATTTCCCGAGCATTGTCCGAAAAGTCGACGGAAATCTCAGCGATGAGCAACGATGAGATCATGGCCGCACAGGCCGATTGGAAGCGCTCACAGGCGGCAGGACTGCAGGCCTGGCTGCGGAAGAAGGGCAACGCCGAGGCCGTCGTCGACGGTTCGTGGCCCATGTCCTGAACGCTAGACTCGACATCGACGTACAAACGACGAAGGACGACAATGGGATTCTTTTCTCGCCTGCTCAACCGACCCGGCTCTCATGCGGAGAAGACGACAGGTTGGTTCGAGCGCGCCGTCGCCGATCTGGACGCGGCCGGGCGCGAATTCTCCGAGCTCAGCGATGCCGAGCTCACGGAAGCCGCCGGCGAGGTCTTCGGTTCGGGCACACATCAGCAGACGCTCATCCGCTACTGTGCTCTGGCGCGCGAGGCCGGTGAGCGTGTTCTGGACGAACGCGCCTATGACACACAGCTTCGCGGACTCGTCGGGCTGCTGCAGGGCAGCATCGTGCAGATGGCCACCGGTGAGGGCAAGACCCTCGTCGGTGCGCTGGCCGCAGCCGGCTACGCACTGCAGGGACGACGCGTGCACGTCGTCAGCGTCAACGACTACCTGGCCGTCCGTGACCGCAACTGGATGAAGCCCCTCTTCGACCTCCTCGGAGTGAAGTCAGCCGCGATCTCCGGCGCGCAGGGCGACGACGAACGCCGTGAAGCCTACCGCTCCGAGGTCGTCTACGCCTCGGTCACCGAGGTCGGCTTCGATGTCCTCCGTGACCGGTTCCTCACCGAGGATGCCGATCAACGGGTTCCCGAACGCGATGTCGTCATCGTCGATGAGGCCGACTCCGTGCTCATCGACGAGGCGCGTGTGCCGCTCGTCCTCGCCGGTTCTTCGAGTGTCCAGGACACCGACGCCGCGATCGCAGCGCTCGTGTCCCAGCTCAGCCCGGACACCGACTATGAGGTCAGCGCCGACAGGCATGCCGTCTCACTCACCGACGTCGGAGTCGACCGGGTCGAGGAGGAACTCGACGTCGAACTCTTCGGAGAGGACTCCGAGACTCTCGCCGCCGTCAACCTGGCCCTCCACGCTAGGGCGCTGGTCAAACGCGACGTCGACTATCTCGTCGTGGATGGACGGATCAAACTCATCTCCTCGTCCCGAGGCCGCGTCGCCGAACTCCAGCGCTGGCCGGACGGACTCCAAGCCGCGGTCGAAGCCAAGGAGAGCCTCGACGCCACCGACAGCGGTGAGATCCTCGATCAGATGACGGTCGAAGAGCTCATCCACGGATATCAGACCGTCTGCGGAATGACCGGCACCGCACTGGCCGTCGGGGACGATCTGCGCGAATTCTATGGGCTGGAGATCGTGCCCATCGACACGCACCTGCCCGTGGTCCGCGTGGACGAACCCGACCGCCTGTTCACCTATCAGGAGTCGAAGGAACGAGCGATCGTCGAAGAGGTCGCCGACCATCATGCCCGCAGCCGTCCCGTTCTCATCGGAACCTCCTCGGTGGCCGAGAGCGAGTCGCTGGCCGAACGGCTGACCGAACGCGGAATCGACGTCGCCGTCCTCAACGCCAAGGACGATTCCCGGGAAGCGGAGATCATCGCGAAAGCCGGTGCCCCCGGTGCGGTGACGGTGTCGACGCAGATGGCCGGACGCGGAACGGACATCCGTCTGGCCGACGACGAGGTCGCTGACGCCGGGGGCCTCCTCGTCATCGGTGCCGGTCGCTATCCATCGTCCCGACTCGATGACCAGCTGCGCGGTCGCGCGGGTCGTCAGGGCGATCCCGGCACGTCCGTGTTCTTCACCAGCCTCGAAGACGAACTGGTCACCAGGGTTCCCGAGATCCAACGCTTCGTCTCCGAAGGTGATGAGACGGGCCTCATCGAATCCAAGCGCGCACTCGGCCTCGTCGAACACGCTCAGCGCATCGCCGAAGGACAGAACACCGCGCTGCATCGTGACACCTGGCGCTTCAATGAGCTCATGGCCAAACAGCGCGAGCTCGTCCTCGAGCGCCGAGCCGAGATCCGCAAGGACGACGAGCCCGTCGAGCAGCTGCGCAAGGAGCTCGGCGACCGTGCCGATGAGATCGTGGAGGACCACTCCGAGGAGCTGCTGGACTCGGTGCTGCGCGAGGTCATGCTCTTCCACCTCGACGCGCGTTGGGTCGATCACCTCGCCTTCCTCAACGATCTGCGTGAGGGCATCCACCTGCGCACCTTCGCCAGGGAGAAGCCGCACGAGGCATTCAACACCGAGTCGATCCGCGTCTTCTCATCGTTCTGGTCCGATGTCATCGACGATTCGAAGTCGACGATCGAGGAAGCGACGATCACCGATGAGGGAATCGACCTCGAGTCGCACGGACTCAAACGTCCGTCGTCGACGTGGACCTACCTGACGACGGAGAACGCGTTCGGCTCCGATATCGAGAACATCGTCAAGAAGGTCCGTCGCTGAGACGATGACGCTGCGTCTGCGCTCCCCCGCCGGAGAGCGCAGACGCGGTGACGTTCAGGAGTCGGCGACGACTCCGCGACGAATGGATTCGATGGTGCGCCGAACGCGCACTGCGGTCTCCGCATCGATGACCTCAGCGACCTGACCGAGCAGATCGAGGCTCTGTTTGGCCCATCTGACGAAGTCACCGGCGGCGATATCGCTGCCCCGAAGTGATTCCGACAGGGTTTTGCCTTCTGTCCACCGGTACATCGGTCGGATCAGCCCACGGTCCGGTTCGTCAGTCGTGGTCAGGGCATGCTGTTCTTCGAGGTGGAAGAGCCGACGCCAGATCGTCTCCGATTCATCACAGACAGCCTTGAGGTCGGCGCTCGGTGCCCGATGCGCGGTCAGGGTGTCCCTGCGCGACTGGAAGACGAAGATCGATGCGAAGGCCGCGAGTTCCGGCTCATTGAGTCTGTCCCACAATCCGGCGCGGATCGTCAGCGCCACCAGGAGATCCCGTTCGCCGTAGATCCGACGCAGCATCGTCGAGTGCTCGGGGTCGAACCCGAGCCCGCGCAGCACATCCTGGACCCGGTCGAACACGAGAGCGATCGAGGTGGTGCGGCCTTCGATGCGGGCGATGAGCGAGTCGTTTTCCCGGATGAGCTTGTCCGCACGGTTGGCCCAACGAGCGTGGAGTTCCCGGTCCGGGCAGTCGTGGCAGGGATGTGCCCGCATCTGTGCCTGAAGTTCGGCGACAGTGGTGCTCTCCCCCTGATGCTGTCGGGTCGATTCCCAGTGGGCTTCCGCATCGACCCTGCCGTCGGCAACAGCGGCTTCGAGGATGGACAGCAGCTGCCTGCGGTCGCCTGCCTGCCGGTGGTTGAACTTCTTCGGCACGCGGACGCGCCCCTGGGAGGCGACGGGTTCGGTCACCTCATGGGGTCGCAGATGCCACACCTTCCCCTGTTCGGTGAGAACGGTGGGAAGCCGCGACACTCCGTCCTTGTTGCTCATCGGAGAGATGATCACTGCGCGACCGCCGACCCGTTTCGCCGGCATCGTGACGACATCGCCGATCTTGAGGGCGGTGAGGGATTCGACGATGTCGCGCTGCTTATTCCGCGACTTCGTCCGGGTCTCCTGCTTCTGGGTGTCCGAGATCGCCCGGCGCAGTCCGGCATATTCGGAGAAGTCACCGCGGTCGCAGTGCATGGACTTCTCGTACGCCTCGATCGTCGCTTCGTTCTTGCGCACCTTCCGCGCCAGGCCGACGACGGCCTTATCGGCCTGGAACTGAGCGAAGGAGGTCTCGAGCACCTTGGCGGTCTCGTCCGAACTCATTCGCGACAGCAGATTCGCCGTCATGTTGTAGGTCGGCCCGAACGCCGAATTCAGTGCGTAGGAGCGGTTCGAGGCCAAGGCTGCCAGCTCGCTGACCTCGATGGTCGGGTGCCAGACCACGACCGAATGGCCGATGCGGTCGATCCCGCGGCGACCGGCTCGTCCGGTCAGCTGGGTGTACTCACCCGGGGTGATCATCACATGTGCTTCGCCGTTGAACTTCACGAGCTTTTCGAGCACGACAGTGCGCGCAGGCATGTTGATGCCCAGCGCCAGCGTCTCCGTGGCGAAGACGACCTTGATGATTCCCTGCGAGAACAGCTCCTCGACGAGCTGCTTGAACTGTGGAATCATCCCCGCATGGTGCGCGGCAACTCCGAGCAGCAGACCCTCACGGAAGGTGTGGTAGCCGAGGATGCCGAGGTCTTCGTCGGCGAGATCGTCGCGCAGCGATTCGAGGGCGGCATTGACGATCGTCTTCTCCTCCCGAGAGTTCAGATCGGTGCCCGTGCTCAGATACTGTTCGACGGCTTCATCACAGCCATTGCGGGAGAAGATGAACATGATCGCCGGGAGCATGGCCGCCTCGGCGAGAGATGCCACCACCTGAGTGCGGCTGGGACGGCGGAACCGGGCACGGGTGGCACGTGCGCGCTTCGATCGCGGTCCCCCGTGTGTGCGAGTGGCGTGATTGAGTGCCGGATCGATGCGATCGGAATCGCTGTGCGTGAACAGGTCGTACATCCGGTGTCCGACCAGGACGTGGTTGACCAGCGGCACCGGCCGGTGGCTCGTCGAAACGATCGTCGTCGGTCCCCGGACTTCACGCAGCCAGGCCCCGAACTCCTCCACATTCGACACCGTCGCCGACAGAGACACCATCTGCACACGATCCGGCAGGTGGATGATGACCTCTTCCCACACCGGCCCGCGGAACCGGTCGGCGAGGTAGTGGACTTCGTCGAGGACGACGAATCCGAGGTCCGAGAGACCGGACACGTCGTTGTAGAGCATGTTGCGCAGCACTTCGGTGGTCATCACGATGATCGGCGCATCGCGGCGGATCGACGTGTCGCCGGTGAGAAGCCCGACGTTCTCCACCCCGTGGACCTCTGCGAGGTCGTTGAACTTCTGATTGCTCAGCGCCTTGATCGGGGTCGTGTAGAAGACCCGTTTGCCCTCCCCGCGGGCCAACTCCACAGCGAACTCCGCGATGAGCGTCTTGCCGGCACCGGTCGGCGCGGTGACCAGCACGTCCTCACCGTCCTGCAGATGGCTGCAGGCTTCGACCTGGAAGTCATCGAGGGCGAACTCGGTGCGCTCCATGAACTGTCCCAAGGGAGTGCGGGCGAACTCCGCACGCGCCTTGAAATCGGCGTAGGCAGCCGAGGGGCTCAGCGGTTTCTCGGCAGAAGTGTCGGTCGAAAGCGGCGTAGGGTCAGTCATTCTTCTCTTCGTCGGTCAGTTCGTCCTCGTCGACCCACAGGCCTTGCGCGATGAGGCGCTTCTTACGTCGGCGATCATTGAATACACAGATCACCCACGCCAGACAGAACAAGGTCATCATGGGGATGACGAGGAAGAACATGGACATGGCGTCCGGAGTCGGGGTGGCGATCGCGGCGAACAGGAAGACGAGCATGACGATGATGCGCCACGACTTCTTGATCCTCTCCGCCGACAGGATTCCGAGCATGTTGAGTCCCACCATGAGCACGGGAAGGACGAATGCGAGTCCGAAGACGACGATGATGATCATCACGAAGCTCAGGTAGTCCTGTGCCGGGATGATGTTCGTGCCGCCCTCGGGAGTGAACGAGGTCAGTGCCTTCACCGCATTGGGCAGAGCGAAGAACGCCATGGTCGACCCGGCCAGGAACAGCGGAATCGCTGCCCCGAGGAATCCGAGCGAGTACAGCTTCTCCTTGCGTTTCAGTCCCGGGACGATGAAGGCCCAGACCTCGTAGAGCCAGATGGGGCAGGAGAGAAAGAGACCGATGAAGAACGAGAGTTTGATCTTCAGGTCGAAAGGAGAGGCGACTCCGGCGAAGTTGATCTCGGCCATCCGTCCGCCGTTGTCACGGATCGTCCGGATCGGCTCTTGGAGGATGTCGAGGACAGGGTCGTAGAGGAACCAGCCTGCCACCGCGCCCAGAGCGATGGCGATGGCGGAGATGATGACGCGATTGCGCAACTCGACGAGGTGCCCGACGACGGGCATCTTCTTCTCAGGATTGCTCTTCCGTGATCGAGATGGCTTCCGCTGACTGTTCTCTTTCACTTCTCGTGAGACTGCGGGTCCTGCTTCTCTCGCCGCGACTCCTCGGGCCCGGTGGTCTCACCGGTCGCCGTGGTGGAATCGGTCGAGGAGTTCTGGTTGAGCGCTCCCGGCTCCGTGGTCTTGCCGGATTCGTCCTCGTCGCCGCGAAGGTCCTTGACTTCGGACTTGAAGATCTTCATCGACTGTCCCAGGCTTCGGGCCAGCTGCGGCAGTTTGGGTGCGCCGAAGATGATCACGATGATGAGGATCACGATCGCGATCTGCACGAAACTTGGTCTCATGGGGAGCTCCTTGGATTGTTGATGCTGTGGATGATTCTACGCGTTGCGGCTGTGCCTTTCATCCACATCCGGGCGCGGTCTTCGTCTCAGCCGAGCCTGCGCAGGGCGGCCGCAACGGCTTCGGTGTCGTCGATCTCGGTGATGACATCGGCATGGCAGAGCAGGAACCGGCTGAGCCAATCCACCGAATGCACGAGCAGGCGGATGCGCACGCTGGTGTCACCGCCGTCGAGGTACTCGCGATTCGTCACGTCGAGTTCATCTGCCAGCCATGCTCCCGCGGCCGCGAGACCGAGGGTGACTTCGTAGGAGGTGGTCCTCGACTCGCTGACCGCCATCGGCGGATGCGCTGCCGGTTCCCAGGAGCGGATGCGCCCCAGGGCGAAGCGGCGGGGTGCTCCGGCCGAGTAGCACCAGGCATCGACGTACCAGTCGGCACCGGGCACGAGCCGGGTCGGGGCGATGGTCCGGGTCGTGAGTTCGTCGCGGGAGCCGACGTAGTAGTCGATGCTCACCGCCGTTCCTTCTTCGACCGCCTGTCGCAGTGCGGTCAGCAGCTCTTCGTCGGCATCGATGGGGCTGACGTCGACGGCGGTGCGCAGGTTCTCTCCTGCTGCCACACGCAGTTTCGACGCTGCGGTGGCCACTGCTTCGGAATCGAGTCCGGGCAGGGATGAGAGCATGTCGAGTGCGAGCACGAGGACGCCGGCTTCCTCGGCGCTGAGCCGCACGGGAACGGAGACCTCTTCGGCGTTGGAGATGAAGATCTGCCCGCCTTCCCATGAGGCGTCGATGAGATCATCGGGCATATGTCCGGGACGACCGGTGACGAAGAGCAGCTGCAGATCGTCGATGAGGGTGTCGGAGTCGATGCCGAAATAGGCGGCGGTCTCTTCGAGGTCCGCTCCCGGATGCGCATCGAGGTACGGGACGAGGCTGAGCAGCCGGGTGAGGCGTTCACGCGCTGAGGACACTGGTGCCTCCCAAGCGGTTGAGCGAGTCCTGAATCGTTTGGCGTCGGCGGTCGACGGCACGCACGAGGTCGGGCGGATCGACCACCTCGACGGCGTCCCCGAAACCGACGATCTCAGCGGCGAGGCCCTCGACATCGGAAAACCCGATGATCGTCTCGTCTCCGTCGCTGCGAATCTGTCGACGGCGCAGCGGATCGGCCCGGTGGGCACGGATGCGCAGCGTCGCCTCGGCGACGACGGCCATCTCGGAACTCGACTGCAGCGCCAGCTGCGGGGAGAAGTCCTCGGGGATCTCATAGTCTCCGGGTTCACGGCCGCTGAGCTTCGCGATCCCTCCCTCCACGCGGGAGAGCCGGAAGGTGCGGCGAGCTTCGCGATCGAGATCGTAGCCGAAGAGGTAGACGCGGTCACCGCGGCTGAGCAGAGCATAGGGTTCCAGACGCACTTTCCTCACGCTCTGGCCGGGTTTGTGGTAGCGGAAGCCGACGGCCTCGCGGGCGTTGATGTGGTGGAGAGCTGTGGCGAAGTTCGCGCTGGCCAGCCGGTGCGCGGCGGTGCCCGGGTCGACGCTTCCCGGTCCGGCGGCGGACGGGCCGAGGTCGATGCCGAGAGCACGCAGCTTCGTCAGCGCCTGAGCCGAGGACTCCCCGAGTTCGGTCTCCGACCAGAACGCGGCGGCCACGGTCACGGCTGCCACCTCGGCGGGGGTGAGATCGACGTCGCCCATCGCATAGTCGGCGGTGGAGATCCGATACCCCGTCTCCCCCACATCACCGTAGGCATCGTGTTCGGCCCGGGTCGCGATGGTGATGCCCATGTGCCGCAGCAGCTCTTTGTCGCGAGAGAATTTGCGATCGAAGGCGACCTCGTCGAGTCCGGAATAGCCGTCGATGGCGCTCATCAGCGTTTTGCGCGACACCCAGCCGCGGGAAGCGCGCAGGGCGATCAGCAGATTCATCAGACGTTCGGTCTGCTGTCTCTGTCTGCTGGTGCGGGGTGTATTCACGATTCCACCGTAACCTAAGCCGGGCGATAGTCTTGGGACCATGATTCATTGGCGCAAAGGAATCGTCGCAGCGATTCGCTCCACCCGGCCAGGATACACAGAGGTCGAGGTCGAACTGGACGAGGCCGTGCCCGGCACCGATGTGAGATCCATCCGAGCGGTCGCCTACACCGATGCCGTCGGGCAACCGCAGGACCAGGACACCGTCATCGTCAATGTCTCGGCCCTTGCGAAGCGCCTGGGCACCGGAGGCTTCGGTCTCATCGTCGCTCTACCCGATGCGCTTCCTGCCGATCCCCCGGACGGCCCCGGTCATCTGGTCAAGGACCGCTATTCGCCGTTGCAGACGATGGTCCTCGGCGTCGACGATCAGGAGTCGCAGCACCATTCGACCCTCGCCGAGGCGGACAGCCTCGACGGCATGCCGGTGGTCGTGGCCGACCTGCATTCGGCTCTGCCCGCGGTGATCGCCGGAATCCGCGCCGTCGACCCGTCGATGTCGGTGGCCTATGTGCTCAGCGATGGTGCGGCTCTGCCGGCACCGTTCTCCCAAGCCGTCGCCGGCCTCAAGGACGCCTCCTGGCTGTCGGGTGTGATCAGCACCGGTCAGGCCTGGGGCGGAGATCTCGAAGCGGTGACCATCCACACGGGACTGCTCGCAGCCAAACACGTGATGGATGCCGATATCACCATCGTCGCTCAGGGCCCTGGAAACCTGGGCACGGGTACGAAGTACGGCTATTCGGGACTGGTCACCGGAGAGCACCTCAATGCCGCCGCTCTGCTCGACGGGCATCCGATCGGTCTGCTGCGGATGTCGAACGCCGATGCCCGCGGCCGTCATTTCGGGATCTCCCATCATTCGCTGACGCCATTGAGTGAGATCGCACGACCGGGGATGACCGTACCGGTGCCCGATTTCTCCACCCTCACCGAGGTGGAGCGAGCCGAGATGGACCCGGATCCCGCTGTCGTCGCCGAGACCATGGCCGAACAGCTGCTTCGACTCCAGGTGCATGATCTCGTCGACATCGATCTGACGGGGCTGTGGGATGCCCTGCGCACTTCACCTGTGCGTCTGTCGACGATGGGCAGAAAGCTGCCCGCCGATGCTGCGTCGTTCCTCTCAGCGGCCGCCGCTGGACGCTGCGCCGCAGGGCTCGTCCGCCGCTGACCGCGTCGAACACAGGTCACCGCCTCATCTCCGCAGAATCCCCCTCCGCGTCGGGGAAGACAGATGTGGCCGGGTTCCGAAGAACCCGGCCACAGTCGTCTCTGGCAGGATCAGCGTGTGCTGATCATCAAGCTGATTCTCAGCGCACGTTCTCGAGGTCGCAGACGAAGATCAGGGACTCTCCGGGCTGGATGACTCCGCCCGCGCCCTGATCACCGTACGCCAGGTGCGATGGGATCTGCAGGGTGCGGCGTCCGCCGACCTTCATGCCCTGGATGCCCTGGTCCCAGCCGGAGATGACCATGCCGGATCCGAGGCGGAATTCCAGCGGGGTGCCGCGGTTGTACGAGGCGTCGAATTCCTCGCCCGTGGAATGGGCGACTCCGACGTAGTGCACGCTCACGGTGTCGCCGGGTCCCGCCTCGGCGCCGGTGCCGATCACATCATCGGTGATGATGAGCTCGGTCGGGGCGTCTCCGCCGGGGAAATCGACTTCGGGCTTCTGCTTGCTCATATGTTCCTCCTGGTGTCGGTTCTGTTGGGATATCGGACGTTCTCAGCCCTGGGCCGAGAGGATGTCGACGACGAAGATCAGGGTCGCATCACCCGGGATGGACGGTTCGCTGCCCTGTTTGCCGTACCCCTTGTCCGGCGGAACGACGAGGACGACCTGGTCGCCGACCTTCTTGCCGACGAGCCCCTCGTTCCAGCCGTCGATGACCTGAGCCTCGCCGACCGGGGCGACGACGAAGGGCTGTCCGTCCTTCTTCCAGTTCGAGTCGAAGGTCTTCGACGTGTCGTCCCAGAGCCAGCCGGAGTACTTCACGGCGACGCTCTGGCCCTTCTTGACCTCGTCGCCTTTGCCTTCGATGGTCGTGTACGACTCGAGCTCGGTCGGTTTCTTGCCCTTCGGCTTCGAGATCGAGGGGGCACCGTCGTCGGCCCACTTCACGGTCACGGGGTTGTCCGACTGATCGGCTTTCTCCCCCTCGGCGCGAGTCAGCGGCTTCTTCGTGTCCTCGATGTCGATGACGTAGACGAGCGTCTGTGACGCCTCCCCCTGCTGGGCGCTGCCGTTGAGTGACATCATCACGCGGGAGCCGACTTTGACGTCGATGAGCGCGTTGTAGAGGTCTTCGGAGATCTGGGACTTGTCCATGGGGAATCCGGCGGCGGAATCCGAATCGTAGCTGGATTCGACGGTCTTGCCAGTCGTCCCGGAGACCAGCGTCATCTGTGCCGTGACCTGCTCGCCGTCGGCGACCTTGTCGCCGGTGCCCTCTTCGAGCACCTTCTTCTCGGTCTTGTCCATGACCAGCGGTGCCTCGAAGCTGACCTTGGGCTTCTTCCCCATCTTGCCGTCGACGGTGATGTCGTCGAGGCTGGTCGACTTCGCGTCCTGAGCGGCTACCGACGGCGGAGGTGTGATCGAGTCCTCTGACTCATCACCCTGTCCGCAGGCCGAGAGCAGCAACAGGCCCGCCGCGATGGCGCTGAGCACTTTGGTGCGCACTGGTTTCCTTTCGTCACGCCGAGGCCGCGCCCGAGTAGGGGCTCGACCGAATCACAGGGCGATCTTACAGGCCCGCGATGAGTGTTTCCGCCTGCGGGTGAGTCGTGGCGAACGGGTCCTTGAGTGCGACTGCTCGACCGGATTCGTCATTGAGGCGCAGGTGCACCCAGTCGACGGTGTAGTCGCGACGGGCCGCATGGGCTGCGCGGACGAATTCGCCGCGGATCGCCGCCCGTGTGCTTGCAGGCGGTACGTCCTTCGCTCGTTCGGCCGTCTCGGCGGGGACGAGGCTCTTCGCCATCCCCGCGGCCTCGAGCTTGGGAAACAGTCCCGTAGCCGGCGTGATGTCGTGGAAGGCGATGTCGAGGCGGTGGATGCGCGCATCGGCGACATCCGTGATTCCACGCTGCATCGACCGTTCGATGAGGGTGCGTTTCATCACCCAGTCGATCTCCGTGTCCACGGTCGAGAAGTCCTGCGACTCGACGGCGGTGAGCATCCGCGTCCACAGGTCGATGACGTAGTGGGCCAGATCATCATCGCCGAGGCTGTGCTCCCCGGACTCCACGATCCGCTGTGCCCGGTCCCGGTAGTCGCCGAGCAGACCCAGCGGAGTCGTCGTGGATCCATCGGTGCGTTCGAGCACGACCCGACCCGTGAGATCACGGGCGACGAGCCGGATATCGCGCACCGGGTGGCGCAGCCCGTTCTCCGGGATCCGCGCCCCCTGTTCGATGAGGTCGAGCATGAGCACCGCGGATCCGATCTTCAGCGCCGAGGTGGCCGTCGACATCGAGGAGTCACCGACGATCACGTGCAGCCGCCGGTACTTCTCCGCATCGGCGTGCGGTTCGTCGCGGGCGTTGATGATCGGACGCGACCGTGTCGTCGCCGATGACAGTCCTTCCCACATGACGTCGGACCGCGCGGAGAGGCCGAACATCATCTCCGAGCGGTCGGCTTCCTCGTCGGGGGTGAAGGCCGAACGGCGCGGGATCACGGCCCCGGCGCCGGCGAGCAGCTGCCGCGAGACGAGGAAGGGCAGGAGGACCGTGGTCAGCCGATTGAAGTCGAGGGTGCGGCGGATGAGGAAGTTCTCGTGGGACCCGTACGAGTTGCCTGCCGCGTCCGTGTTGTTCTTGACCATGTGCACGCGTCCGCCGATGCCGTCGGCGTCGAGTGCGGCCTGTGCCTTGTCCAGCAGGTCGATCATCAGGCCTTCGCCGGCTCGGTCCTGGGCGAGCAGGTCGCCCAGGTCATCGCATTCGGCCGTCGCGTATTCCGGGTGGGATCCGACGTCGAGATAGAGGCGCGACCCGTTGGGCAGGAACACATTCGACGACCTGCCCCATTCGACGACGGGGCGGAAGAGATACCGGGCGATCTCCTCGGGGCCGATGCGGCGTCCGTCGGGATCGGCGGTGTGGGCGAGTCCGTATTCGGTTTCGAGCCCGTAGATGCGTGCCATTCAGTCCTCCCGCAGTGCGCTCATCGCCGCATCGTCGAGGCGGCGGAACGTCCGCTGCTTCGACGTCGTGCGATCGAGGACGGCTGCCTCGAGTGCGTCGGTGGCCAAGATCGCCTGGGTTGCGGCGGCCAAAGCGGCGACACCGTGGTTGAACACTTCGCGCAGAGTCATCTGCGAGCTGCGCACCCCTGCCAGGGACGCTGTGATCGCATCGGCCTGACCGCCGATGGCCACATGTTCGGTCTCGTCGATGACGGAACCGTCATAGCTGAGTCGGTAGAGCTGGTCGGTCTCCGGTGTGAGTCCGAGTTCGGCGACGACGAGTTCGACCTCGAAGGGCTTCGACTCGGTGGTGAAGACTCCGGCCAGCGTCTGCGCGTATGCGTTCGTCAGTCCGCGAGCGGTGACGTCGGTGCGGTCGTAGGAGTACCCGCGCAGATCGGCGTAGCGGACGCCGGCTTGGCGCAGGGTCTCGAACTCGTTGTACTTGCCGACGGCGGCGAAGCCGATCCGGTCGTAGATCTCAGCGATCTTGTGCAGCGTCGGCGACGGGTTCTCCGCCAGCAGCAGAATGCCGGCGTCGAAGCGCATGACGACGACGGATCGGCCGCGGGCGATGCCCTTGCGGGCGAAGTCGGCCCGGTCCTTCATCAGCTGTTCGGGTGAGACGTAGAACGGTGCCTGACTCATCGACGATCCTTTCGCGGTAACGGTGCCGCAGTCATCACCGGGCGGTGGCCGTGCGGCGGGCGACGACCTCGGTGGCGGTGTCCAAGACGGTGGCCGAATCGACCTCGGTGACCCCGTTCTCGAGGTCGACGGTGAAGATCGTCGGGGCGATCTGCCGGACGAAATCCGGTCCGCCCGTCGCCGAGTCGTCGTCTGAGGCGTCGAAGAGAGCTTCGACGGCAACCCCAATCGCCTGCTCGTGGTCGAGGTCGGCCCGCCACAGCTTCTTCAGCGCCCCGCGGGCGAAACCGGAACCGGAGCCGATGGAATGGAATCGGTGCTCTTCGTACTTTCCGCCGGTGACGTCGAAGCTGAAGATCTGGCCCTCCGGCCTGGATTCGTCGACTCCGGCGAACAGCGGGACGACGGTGAGTCCCTGCATCGCCAGGCCGAGGTTTCCACGCAGCATCGCAGCCAAGCGGTTGGCTTTGCCGTTGAGCGAGAGACGGGCGCCTTCGATCTTCTCGTAGTGTTCGAGTTCGAGTTGGAAGAGCCGGATGAGGTCGAGTGCGACCCCGGCGGTGCCGGCGATGCCGATGACGGAGTAGTCGTCGGCGGCTTTGACCTTCTCCATCGAGTGCGAGGCGATGAGGTTGCCGATCGTCGCTCTCCGGTCACCGGCCATGAGGATGCCCGAGGCGGTGCGGAAGCAGATGATCGTCGTGCCCTCCGGGGACTGTTCGGCCAGATCCCGGACACTGGGGTGCGGCAGCGCTTCGGGCGCCAGGGAGCGGGCGAGTTCGACGAACGAGTTGCTCGTCGAACTCAAGAATGCAGGAGGGAATCCTGCCATCTCATTGGCCGCCCTTCTGCACGAAGTTCTTGACGAACTCCTCCGCGTTCGATTCGAGCACACCGTCGATCTCGTCGAGGATGGAATCGACGTTCTGAGTGTTGATCTGTCCCTGCACGGCCTCCGGCGGATCGACGGGGACGTCTCCTCCGCCGGACGATTTGTCTCTCTGGACCTGTTCCTGCGAGCTCATCTCACACTCCTTCAGTCGTTCTTCGAACTCAGTCTATCCATTCCGAGTGCCTTGAGCAGGCCCTCGGCGGTCTCGATTCCCTCCACCCGATCGGCAAGCAGCTCACGGGTGCCTTTGAGCGGTTCGTGCATGGGCAGACGCACCACGCCGAGGGTTCCCGCGTTGACCACGAGAGAGTCCCAGCTGGCGCCGACCAGATCCTCGCCGAGGCGGCTGACCGCCACGGAACGCAGGAACGCGCGGGTCCCGTCCGGGGCGTTGACCACGGCGGCTTCGACCTCCGCGTCGGTCGTCATCCGGCGGATGCGGCCGGCTCGTTCGAGCTTGTGGAACAGGCCCTTCTCCGGGCGCACATCGTGGTACTGGACGTCGATGAGCGCCAGCTTCGGATGGTCCCAGTCGATTCCCTCACGAGAACGGTAGCTCTCGAGCAGCACCCATTTGGCGACCCAGTCGATGGAATCTGCGAGAGTCTTCGGATCGGTCGAGAGGCCGTCGAGGAATCGGCGCCATTCGGCGAGCACCTCGGCGGTTTCGGCGTCCTCGGCATCGGCGTGCTCGAGGCACGCGGAGTAGAAGGCTTCTTGGATCTCCAGCGCCGTTGTCGTCGTGCCGTCGCTCAGCGCCAGCGGAGCGCTGAGGGTGAGGTCGTGGCTGACGTCCCACAGTGCCTGCAGGGCATCGGCGAGTTCGATCTGCGGTGCCAGTCCGGCCTCGATGAGTCCGAGGACGAGGGAGGTCGAACCGAAGCGGACGAACGTCGCAGGCTCCGCCAGGGTGGCGTCGCCGATGATCACGTGCAGCCGGCGGTATTTCGCGGGATCGGCATGCGGTTCGTCCCGGGTGTTGACGATGGGACGGCGCAGAGTGGTCTCGAGTCCCACTTCGGCTTCGAAGAAGTCGGCCCGGGACGAGATCTGGAAACCCTTGCCCTCGCCTTCACGTCCGATGCCGACCCGTCCGGAACCGCACAGGATCTGCCGAGTGACGAAGAACGGGACGAGGCCGGCGACGATGTCGTCGAAGTCCGTGGACCGGTCGACGAGGTAGTTCTCATGGGTGCCGTAGGAGGCTCCCTTGGAGTCCGTGTTGTTCTTGTACAGATTGACAGGTTCCGCGCTCTTCTCGAGAGTCCGCACCGATTCGAGGGCGACGAGGTCGCCCGCCCGGTCGAAGGTGACGATATCGCGTGGAGTGAGGACTTCAGGGGACGAGTATTCGGGATGAGCGTGGTCGACGTAGTACCGGGCGCCGTTTTCCGTGACGACGTTCGCCAGGTACTGGGCTTCGAGGTCGTCCTGCGGAATATGGGTCAGCTGCGAGGAGTCGGCGTCGGCGATGCTCATGAAGAAGCCGCGGGCGTCGGCCAATGGAGACTCTGTGGCGAAGTCCCAGAAGTTCTGGGATGACTTCAGTCCGCGCGGTCCGGCATAGGCGTCGACGACACGCGCCGAGTCCCGCATCGGGTTCGCTCGCGGATTGCCCGGCTGGCTGAGGCCGAACTCCGTCTCGGCTCCCATGACGCGCCTGACTCTGAGCATCTGATTCTCCTCCAAGGTCTAGACTCGGGGACGTGGCAACGAAGAAATCTCATCTCCCCATCGCACTGATCGTCGACCTCATCCTCGTGGTTCTGTTCACGATCGTCGGTCATTACACACATTCTCACAATTTCGATCCGCAGGGGCTGATGACCACAGCGTGGCCGTTCGTCGCAGCCCTCGTCGTCGCCTGGCTGCTCACGGCCGTCTGGGATCGGCCGATCGCTCCGCTGGCCACGGGAACCGGTGTCTGGGCGATCACCGTCCTTCTCGGACTCGTCCTGCGCGGAATCGCTGGTCAGGGCGGAGACCCCGGAAATGTCGCAGTGACTTTCATGATCGTCGCGACGTCGCTCAACCTCGTCACTCTCGTCGGTTGGCGTCTCATCGCCACGGCCGTCTCCGGCGGTTCGGGCCGCCGCAAGCGCAGCCGCTGAGCATCCTGCCCTTCGGCCCAGGCCCTGGCCGCGAACGAGTCGAGCCCGCCGTTTCCGTCAGCTGACGGAAACGGCGG
>NZ_JBPIZD010000018.1:0-73783 GCF_051172395.1 Brevibacterium sp. H602
GGTTGCTGGGCCGCCGTCAGGTAGTTCTGGGGGAAAGGTCTTGACGGGAACTCCACGGCCGACTTATGCTGATTTCACGGAATGGAAACAAACTTCCACAATACGGAAAACAGCGGCAACTCAAAGGAGAGCTCCATGTCCCAGAACTTCACCTCACCTGGCAGCTACGTCCTCAACTGCTCCACCCTGCTCACCGAACTGCCCGTTCTCGAGCGCGCCCAGGCCGCGAAGGACGCCGGTTTCGACGAGCTCGAATTCTGGTGGCCCTTCGACGGGAACCCGAGCCCCACCTCGGCGGAGGTCGATGAGTTCATCGCCTCCCTCGAATCCGCAGGCGTCGCCCTCAAAGGCCTGAACTTCTGGGCCGGGAACATGGCAGCCGGCGATCGCGGAATGGTCTCGATCATCGGCGCCGAAGAGGACTTCGCGAAGAACGTCGACATCGTCGTCGAAATCGGCCGTCGCACCGGCTGCCGCGCATTCAACGCCCTCTACGGGCTGCGCACCAACGGCCAGGACTCCGCCTCTCAGGACGCCACCGCCGCCGCCAACCTCGCGCTGGCCGCCGGCAAGGTCGCCGAAATCGGCGGGACCGTCCTCGTCGAACCCGTCTCCGGAGCCGAGGCCTACCCGCTCAAGCGCTACGCCGACGCCGCCGAGGTGGTTGCTCGGGTCCGCGCCGACGGATCCGAGAACATCGCCGTGCTCGCCGACTTCTACCACATGCACGTCAACGGCGACGACGTCGCGGCCGTCATCGAGGCCGAAGCCGCCAACTTCGGCCACATCCAGATCGCCGACGCCGATGGCCGCGGGGCACCGGGAACCGGGTCGCTGCCGCTGCGCCAGTGGATCGACCGCGCCTACGACCTCGGCTACACCGGAGCCGTGGCACTCGAATACAAACAGGATCGCGCCACGGCCTTCGACTGGCTCGACCGCGCCGCCCAGACTGCCTGAACCTCACCACCGACGACTCGAAGGAAACCCCCACCATGTCCAAGACCATCGCTTTCATCGGACTCGGAATCATGGGCCTGCCCATGGCCAAGAACCTCGTTAACGCCGGATTCGACGTCCGCGGCTTCAACCGCACCCCGGCCAAGGCCCAAACGCTCGCCGAGGCGGGAGGCAGTGCCGCCGCCACCATCGCCGAGGCGGTGGACGGGGCCGACGTCATCATCACCATGGTTCCCGACTCACCCGACGTCGAAGCCGTGCTCACCAGCGACGACGGAATCCTCGCCCACGCGTCTGCCGGGTCCACCTGGATCGACTTCTCCACCATCCGCCCCGATGTCGCGAAGGACTTGGCCGAACGGGCCAAGGCTGCTGGCCTCAAACCGCTCGACGCCCCCGTCTCCGGCGGCGAACCCGGAGCCGTCGACGGTGTCCTCTCTGTCATGGTCGGCGGCGACCAGGCCGACTTCGATGCGGTCTCCGACGTCTTCGAAGCCGTCGGCAAGACCATTGTCCTCGTCGGCCCCTCGGGAGCCGGCCAGACGGTCAAGGCCGCGAACCAGCTCATGGTCGCCGGCAATATCGGACTCCTCGCCGAAGCCGTCGTCTTCCTCGAAGCCTATGGAGTCGAAACGGGTGCGGCACTGCAGGTCCTCGGCGGCGGGCTGGCCGGATCCAAGGTGCTCGATCAGAAGGGCCAGAAGATGCTCGACCGCTCCTTCGACCCCGGATTCCGGCTCGAACTCCACCACAAGGACATGGGCATCGTCACCGCCGCCGCCCGCGAGGCAGGAGTGGCGATCCCGCTCGGCGCCACGGTCGCCCAGCTCGTCGCCGCAACCGTGCAGCAGGGCAACGGAGGTCTCGATCATTCGGGTCTCTTCACCGTCGTCGAAGCCCTCTCCGGCAAGAACGAGAACTGAACGACCGCCTCGGCGCCGGTGATCTCACCACTCAACCCCGAACCGAGCCGGCGACAGCGTCGTCGCCGGCTCACGAACAAAGGACGAACCATGACACGCATGCGCGCAGTCGACGCCGCAGTGCTCATCCTCGAAAAGGAAGGCGCCACCGAGACCTTCGGCCTGCCCGGGGCGGCGATCAACCCGCTGTACTCGGCGATGAAGGCTCACGGCGGAATCTGCCACACCCTGGCCCGGCACGTCGAGGGAGCCTCGCATATGGCCGACGGATACACCCGTTCGGCACCGGGCAACATCGGAGTCTGCCTGGGCACCTCGGGCCCGGCCGGCACCGACATGATCACCGGGCTCTACGCCGCGGCCGCGGACTCCCAGCCGATTCTGTGCATCACCGGCCAGGCGCCCGTCGCCGTGCTCGACAAGGAGGACTTCCAAGCCGTCGACATCGCCTCGATCGCGAAGCCCGTGACGAAGATGGCCAAGACGGTGCTCGAAGCCGGGCAGGTGCCCGGCGTCTTCCAGACCGCCTTCCAGCTCATGCGCTCGGCCCGTCCCGGACCCGTGCTCATCGACCTGCCCATCGACGTGCAGCAGACCGAGATCGAATTCGACATCGACGCCTACGAACCGCTGACCCCGGCCAAGCCCGCGGCCACCTCGGCGCAGGCGGAGAAGATCCTCGATCTCATCGCCGAGGCGGAACACCCCATCATCATCGCCGGCGGGGGAATCATCAACGCCGACGCCGCCGACCGGCTCGTCGAATTCGCCGAACTCACTTCCATCCCGGTGTCACCGACCCTCATGGGCTGGGGCGTGATCCCCGATGACCACCCGCTGGCCGCGGGCATGGTCGGAATCCAGACGCACGTGCGCTACGGCAACGCGAGCTTCCTCGAATCCGACCTCGTCATCGGCATCGGCAACCGCTGGGCCAACCGCCACACCGGTGATCTGAACGTGTACCGGAAGGGTCGGAAGTTCGTCCACATCGACATCGAACCGACGCAGATCGGCCGCGTCTTCGCCCCGGATTTCGGGGTCGCCTCGGACGCCGGCGCAGCCCTCGATGCCCTGCTGGAGGCGGCGCGCGCCCGGTCGGGCGGACTGCCGGACTTCACCGGCTGGGCCGATGAGTGCACGGCGCGGAAGTCGACCGAGCATCGGAAGACGAACTTCACCGAGATGCCGATCAAGCCGCAGCGCGTCTACCAGGAGATGAACCGGGCGTTCGGCCAGGACGTCACCTACGTCTCGACGATCGGACTGAGCCAGATCGCCGGAGCCCAGATGCTCCACGTCTACCGGCCCCGGCACTGGATCAACGCCGGCCAGGCCGGACCGCTGGGCTGGACTGGACCCGCGGCACTCGGCGTGGCCAAGGGCAAGCCAGGCGAGACCGTGGTGGCGCTGTCCGGTGACTACGACTTCCAGTTCATGATCGAAGAGCTCGCAGTCGGCGCGCAGCACAAGATCCCCTATGTCCACGTCGTCGTCAACAACTCCTACCTGGGACTCATCCGCCAGTCCCAGCGCGGATTCGAGATGGACTACGAGGTGTCGCTGGCCTTCGAGAACATCAACGCCGCCGGTTCCGCATCCTCCGGATACGGCGTCGACCATGTGGCCGTGGCCCAGGGGCTCGGGTGCAAGGCGCTGCGGGTCGAGGATCCCGAACTCATCGGCGAAGGCCTGCGGGTGGCCAAGGAACTCATGGACGAACACCAGGTGCCCGTGGTCGTCGAGGTCATCCTCGAGCGGGTCACGAACATTTCGATGGGAACTGCCCTCGATCAGATCAACGAGTTCGAGACCCTCGCCCAGACCCCGGCCGATGCCCCGACGGCGCTGAGCCCGATGGGCGAACTGGCCGCGGCGAAATAGGGTGGGGCCCGGTCTCGCTGGGTCGAACCGCGGGAGGGCTGGGCCGAACCGCCCGAGCCGAGTAGTCTAGAACGGTATACCGAAACTGCATCCACCGGCCCACAAGGGCGGGCGACCGAGGAGGAACATTGAGCAACGACGCCGACTTCGACCTGATCATCCATGCCGAGAAGGCTCTGCTGCCTGAGGGCATCGAACCGGTGACGATCGGGGTCAGGGACGGGAAGATCGCCGAGATCGCCCGCGGTGGACAGGATCTGGGCACAGCCGCCTCGGCGGAGGTGAAAGTCATCGAAATCGGGGATGATCAGGTGCTGCTGCCCGGTCTCGTCGACTCCCACGTCCACGTCAATGATCCCGGTCGCGCCGAGTGGGAGGGCTTCGCCAGCGCCACCCGCGCGGCCGCGGCCGGGGGAGTGACGACGATCGTCGACATGCCGCTGAACTCGCTGCCGCCGACGGTCAACATCGCAGCCCTGGAGACGAAACGCGAGGTCGCCGAGCCCAAGGCCTTCGTCGACGTCGGCTTCTGGGGAGGGGCGATCCCCGGCAACACCGCGGATCTGCGGCCCCTGCATGAGGCCGGCGTCTACGGCTTCAAATGCTTCCTCGAGGACTCCGGCGTCGAGGAATTCCCGCCGTTGGAGCCGGCCGAGATGAAGGCGGACATGACCGAGATCGCCTCCTTCGACGGAATGCTCATCGTCCACGCCGAGGACCACGAGGTGATGACGTCGGCGCCGAAGAACTCGGGTCCGAAGTTCGCCGACTTCCTCGCCACACGCCCTCGCGAGGCCGAGAACGTCGCGATCGGCCGGGTCATCGACGCCGCCCGGGAGACCGGGGCCCGGGCGCACATTCTGCACCTGTCCTCGGCGGATGCGCTTGACCAGATCGCCGCGGCCAAGGCCGAGGGCATCAAGCTCACCGTCGAGACCTGCCCGCACTACCTCGTCTTCACCGCCGAGGAGATCCCGGACGGGGCGACCACGCACAAGTGCTGCCCGCCGATCCGCGAGGAATCGAACCGGGAAGCGCTGTGGCAGGGGCTCATCGACGGCACGATCGACTGCATCGTCTCCGACCACTCGCCCTCAACGGCCGAGCTCAAGCTGCTCGACACCGGCGATTTCGGTGCCGCATGGGGCGGAATCTCGTCGCTGCAGCTGGGACTCTCCCTCGTGTGGACCGAAGCCGCCAAGCGCGGAATCGACCTCGCCGAGGTGGTCCGCTGGATGTCCGCGGCACCGGCAGCCGTGGCGCGGGTCGAAGGCAAGGGAGCGATCGCCGAGGGCAATGACGCGGACTTCGCCGTCTTCGCTCCCGACGAGGAGTGGACCGTGAAGGCCACAGAGCTCTGGCACCGCAACCAGATCAGCGCTTATGACACCCGCACCGTCCGCGGTCGGGTCACACAGACGGTGCTGCGCGGAGCCCCGGTCGACTTCGAGACCCCGGCGGGCCGACTCCTCAACGCCCGCTGATTTACTACCTGACGGCGGCCGTGCCACCTCGCGCGAGGTAGCACGGCCGCCGTCAGGTAGTTGTGGGGAGAAGTTATCCACAGGTTGTTCTCAGGTATTGTCTTTTGATGGTCAAGAGTGCAGTTTGGTGTCATGTACCTAAGTATGACGACGCAGAAGCTCTATCGGCTCGGGTTCACCAAAGACGAGATTCGGCGCGGGGAGAAGTGCTGCCTCGAACGCGTAGCGCGAGGACGATATGTGGCCACCGGCTCCTGCACGGACGCGCGACATGAGCCGATCTGGTCGGCACTGAGTGAAGAGGACTTCGAGGAGTTCGGCCACCACGGCGACATGCGTGATGAGATCGAGCGTCTTCGCGTACTCATCCGGACTCGGGCTGAGAAGATCCACACCGCGTCTGGACGGTGGCGAGTGACGAAGGGGCGCGAGGTCTTCTCGCATCTGTCGGCGGCGCTCATCCACGGCCTCCCGATCGCCTATCCGGCCGAGTCCAGGGTGGAGGTGCTGCGTCCCAACATCAGCCGCAAGTACAAGCACCTCTATGTCCGGGACAGAGAGGTTCCGTCACCACATCGCCAGATGGTCGGCATCTATGCGGTGACGACGATGGAACGGACGCTCATCGACGTCGCCCGCGACTACGGACCCGATATGTCGGTGCCGATGCTCGACGAGGTGATCCGCCGACGCCGCACCGCGCGATTCCGCATCGAGGCGGTGCTGGCCGAATGCCCCGAATTACGCGGGGACGCGGCGGTGCTGCGCGCCCTCGACCTCACCGACGGCAGGCGCGAAGCCCCGTCGGAGTCGATCGCAGCAGTGCGCTTCTTTGAGCACGGAATCATCGGCTTCGAACCGCAAGTCGAATTCTTCGACCACTCCGGAGGCGTTGTCGCCCGAGTCGACTTCTGCAATCACGATGCCCGTCTGATCATCGAGATCGACGGCATGGAGAAGTACACGATGAATGGACGTTCGCCGGAAGAGAGCATCGCCGCGGAGAAGGCGCGTCAGGCCGCACTCGAAGCCAGGGGGTACACGATCATCCGGCTCACATACGGCGATCTCTTCCGTGCGGCTCCGTTCGAGCGGATCCTCGGTGAGCTCGCCACCCGGCTGCGCACGAACTGAGTGCCCGGAAACGCTCCCAGACGCAGGTGGCGGCGGTGGTGCCACCTCGCGCGAGGTGGCACGGCCGCCGCCAGGTAGTAATTGGAGGGTCAAGCGTTGAGCTCGTCGCGGAGGCGGGCGACGTGGCCGCGGGCGTCGACGTTGTACTCGGCGTGGGTGAGCGTGCCGTCGGCGCCGATGACGAAGGTCGAGCGCTGAGTGCCCTGGAACGTGTGCTCGCCGACCGTCTTCTGTCCATAGCTGCCGTAGGCCTTCGCCACCGCAGCGCCCGGGTCGGAGAGCAGCGAGAAGGTCAGCCCCTCCTCGGCGGCGAACTCCTTGAGCGATTCGGTGTCATCGGGGGAGACCCCGAGGACCTCGAAGCCCGCGGCCGCCAACGCCGAGAGGTTGTCCCGGAAATCGCAGGCCTCCGTCGTGCAGCCCGGCGATGCGGCCTTCGGGTAGAAGTAGAGGATGACGCTGCGGCCGGCATAGTCCGCCTTCGACACGGTCCGTCCCTCCGCGTCGGTGAGCGTGAAGTCGGGAGCGATGTCTCCGACAGCGAGCCGAATCTGAGTGGTCGTGGTCATGGTGCGTCCTTTCGTCGTTGAAATGGAGTGGCAGGTTGAAATGGTGTGTCAGACGGCCGCGAGTGCGCACGCCTGCGCAGCCGTGTCCTCGATGAGCGCCTCGGCGCGCTCGGACAGGGTGGCCAGGTCCGCCGGCCCCGGAGCGATCGACAACGCCGCCGTGATCCCGGCGTCCCGACATTCCGCGGCGGTCAGGCCGACCCGACCGGCGATGACGATCACCCTCGCCGAGGCGGGGGCATGGTCCCGCACGGCCGCGACGACTTTCCCGCCCAAGGATTGGGAATCGAAGGACCCCTCTCCCGTGAGCACGAGATCGGCGTCGGCCAGGGTCTCGGACAGTCCCACGGCCTCGGCGACCATCGTCGATCCGGGCACCACCTCGGCGCCGAGCAGCGTCGTCAGCGCCAGCGGAATCCCGCCGGCAGCCCCGAACCCCGGCATCGCCGCCAGGTCTTCTGCCTCGGCAGAGGTGTCGGTGAGCACCTCGGCCAAATGACCGAGTCCGGAATCGAGCACGGCCACCGAGTCCGCGTCCGCCCCCTTCTGCGGACCGAAGACCGCAGCGGCCCCGCGGGGCCCGGTGAGCGGATTGTCGACATCGACGGCGATGCGCCACCGCACTGCCGTCGCCCGCCGGTCCAGCCCCGAAGTGTCCACCGCAGCGATCGCGGCCAGGCCGCCTCCGCCCGGTGTGACCGGCTGACCTGCAGCGTCGGTGAAGCGTGCGCCGAGGGCGGACAGTAGTCCGGTTCCGCCGTCCGTGCTCGCCGAGCCGCCGATGCACAGCAGGATCTCCTCGACGCCGAGGTCGAGTGCCGCGGCCGCGATGAGCCCGACGCCGTAGGTATCGGCGCGTTCGGGCTGCAGCTCCACGTCCGAGACCTGCGGCAGGCCATTGGCTTGGGCCGCCTCGATGACCGCGGTCTTTCCGTCAGGGGAGAGGCCGAAGTCCGCCGAGGCGGCCCTGCCCAGGGCATCGACCGTGTCGACGGTGCGCGGCCGGGTTCCCCAGACGGCGAGCAGGGCATCGAGCGTGCCCTCCCCGCCGTCGGCGAACGGCAGTTCGGTGACCCGTGCGCCGGGGAAGACTGCGCGGGCGCCGCGGGCCATGGCGGCCGCGGCGGCAGGAGCGGAGGCTGAGCCCTTGAAGGAGTCAGGGGCGCAGACGATTGACGGGGTCTGATCTGTCGTTGTCAGGCTCATGCACTCATTCAACCTCATCGTCGATGGTCGGGTGTGCGGCGGTTGCCACACAAACAGTATCCACCATACGGAAGAAAGTTTCCATAAAATGTGTGAGCAATTTGACATTGCCGATGGCGCCCAGCAGACTCGGATCAGTTGTTCGGAAATGGTATTCCGAACGGTGAAAGTCATTCAGCGCCTGCCTAGGAGGTCACCGTGGACCTGGCCGAGTTCAACCGACTCCCAGCCGATGATGCCCGCGGAATTCTGCGTCCCTGCCTCGACGTCGACCGGTGGATCGACGCGATCGTCGACGCCCGCCCCCTGGCCGACCTCGACTCCGCCAAGGCGGCGTCCAGCGCCGCCGCACCGCTGACCACCGCCGAGATCGACGCGGCGATGTCCCATCATCCGCGCATCGGTGAGAAGGCGAAGGGCGAGAGCGCCGAGGCGGCCCACTCGAGCCGTGAACAGGCCGGACTCGGCACCCTGGAAGCAGATGTGCAATCCCAGCTGGCCGCCGGAAACGCCGCCTACGAAGATCGCTTCGACCGCGTCTTCCTCGTCCGCGCCGCCGGTCGCACCCCTGAGGAGATCCTCTCCGAACTGCAGCGCCGAATGGACAACACAGCCGAGGATGAGACCGCCGAGGTCGGGCAGCAGCTCATCCAGATCGCCGAACTGAGACTCGAAGGGATCCTCTCATGAGCTTCATCACCGCCCATGCACTCGACTCCATGGTCGGCACACCCGCCGCCGACCTCGAGGTCACTCTCTACTCCGGCGGCGAAGTCATCGTCTCGGCTCGCACCGACGACAACGGGCGAGTCTCCGACTTCGGCCCCGACCACCTCGAGCCGGGGGACTACCGGATCGTCTTCGGCACCGGCGACTACTTCGCGGCCCGCGAGATCGATCACTTCCACCCCGTGGTCACCATCGACTTCACCGTCCAGGCCGGGCAGGAGCACTATCACATCCCGCTGCTGCTCAGCCCCTTCGCCTACAGCACCTACCGCGGCAGCTGAGCCGCGCCCACAATCGCTCACAGGGGAAGCAGGCCCCCTGCAGGATCTCCATCCTCAACAAACCGCCGAAGCCGACCGGGAACTGCCGGCAGGCCTCGCCAAACGAATGGTCACGGCGTGAGCAGGTGCGCACGCCGACGAACTGGAGGAAGAAAATGAGCAAGGTCCGACTGACATCGAACCAGTACGGCAAGGCGGAGAACCGACTCATGCGGGTCTACCGCGACACCGACCGCCACGAGATCCGCGATCTCAACGTCACCTCACAGCTGTGGGGCGACTTCGAGACCGCTCACACCGAAGGCGACAACGAGCACGTCGTCGCCACCGACACCCAGAAGAACACGGTCTTCGCGAAGGCCAAGGAGCTGGGCGTGAGCTCCCCCGAACAGTTCCTCATGGGCCTGGCCCACCATTTCACATCGAGTTTCGACTGGGTCACCGGCGGACGCTGGGAAGCCGAAGAATACGGCTGGGACCGGATCAACGACCACAAGCACTCGTTCTACAAGTCCGCTCCCGAGGTCCGCACCGTCGTCTTCACCCGTGACGGCGACAAGGACACGCTGATCTCCGGCTTCAACGGACTCACCGTGCTCAAGACCACGGAGTCGGGCTTCGTCGGCTACCCGAAGGACAAGTACACGACCCTGCCGGAGACCCAGGACCGGATCCTCGCGACCGATATCGCCACCCGGTGGATCTACAACACCACCGACCTCGACTTCGAAGCCGTGTACACCAAGGTCAAGGAGATCATCCTCGACTCCTTCACCGATCACTTCTCCCACGCCCTGCAGCACACGCTGTACCAGATGGGCGAGAAGGTCATCGAGGCCGTGCCGGAGATCGACGAGATCCGCTTCTCCTGCCCGAACAAGCACCACTTCCTCTATGACATCGAACGTTTCGGGCTCGAGAACCCGAACGAGGTCTTCATCGTCGCCGACCGCCCCTACGGCCTCATCGAAGCCACCTTCACCCGTGAAGGCGTCGACGAGAACAAGGACGCATGGGCACAGGTCGCCGGCTTCTGCTGAGATCTGAACATCACCTGCTGAGACAGGACTTTCCATCTCCGGGCTCCCGGGGTACTGTTCCGGGAGCCCGGACCCCGTGAGAAGGAAACCCCGATATGACACAGGACACAACCTCGGCGAGTCCGAGGGGAAGCGTCGACGAAGAGGTCGATGAATGGATCGAGTCCTGGGAAGGGCTCGTCGGCGCGCGCGGAACCCAGCGCGCGGGCGAGATCATGGAGGCGCTGCGTGCACGCGCGGCCACGAACTCCGTTGCCCAGCCCAAGGTCACCACCACTGACTACGTCAACACCATCCCCGTTGACCAGGAGCCGTTCTATCCGGGCGAGGAGAAGGTCGAGCGCCGCTTCCGCAGATGGCTGCGGTGGAACGCCGCCATGCTCGTCCATCGCGCGCAGCGGCCCGAGATCTCCGTGGGCGGGCACATCTCCACCTACGCGGGTGCCGCCACGCTCTACGAAATCGGATTCAACAACTTCTTCCGCGGTCAGGACCATCCCGGCGGCGGCGATCAGGTCTTCTTCCAGGGCCATGCCTCACCGGGAATGTACGCCAGGGCGTTCCTCGAGGGCCGCCTGACCGAGGCCGACCTCGACGGGTTCCGGCAGGAGGTCTCGCGTGCCCCGCACGGGCTGAGCTCGTATCCGCACCCGCGCCTGATGCCGGAGTTCTGGCAGTTCCCGACCGTGTCGATGGGTCTGGGGCCGATCAACGCGATCTACCAGGCGCAGATGAACCGCTACCTCCACAATCGCGGCATCTCCGACACCTCGGATCAGCGGGTGTGGGCGTTCCTCGGCGACGGCGAGATGGACGAACCCGAATCGCGCGGCGCCCTGCAGCTGGCCGCGAATGAAGGGCTGGACAACCTCACCTTCGTCATCAACTGCAACCTCCAGCGCCTCGACGGGCCCGTGCGCGGAAACGGCAAGATCGTCCAGGAGCTCGAGGCGACCTTCACCGGCGCCGGCTGGGACGTCATCAAGGTGCTGTGGGGCCGCGAATGGGACGACCTGCTGGCCAAGGACCGCACCGGCGACCTCGTGAAGATCATGAACGAGACCCTCGACGGTGACTATCAGACCTTCAAGGCCGAATCCGGCGGATTCATCCGCGATAATTTCTTCGGCCGCACCCCTGCCACGAAGGGGCTCGTCGACCACCTCTCCGACGACGACATCTGGAACCTCAAACGCGGCGGCCACGACTACCACAAGGTCTTCGCCGCCTACCAGAAGGCCGTGAACACCAAGGGCAAGCCGACCGTCATCCTCGTGCAGACCGTCAAGGGCTACGGTCTGGGCACGACGTTCGAGTCCCGCAACGCCACCCACCAGATGAAGAAGTTCACCGCCGCTGACGTCAAGGCGTTCCGCGACCGGATGGACATTCCGATCAGCGACAAGGTCATCGACGACGACCCGTACGCCGTGCCCTACTACCACCCGGGCAAGGACGACGACGCGATCCAGTACATGCTCGATCGTCGGCGTCAGCTCGGCGGATTCCTGCCGGCACGGAAACCCGAGAACAACAAGATCTCCCTGCCCGCGCCCAGCGACAAGGCGTTCGCGCAGACGAAGAAGGGCTCGGGGCAGCAGATGGCCGCCTCGACGATGGCGTTCGTCCGGCTGCTCAAGGACCTCATGCGAGAGAAGGGGCTGGGCGAGCGGATCGTGCCCATCATCCCCGATGAGGCCCGCACCTTCGGCATCGATGCGTTCTTCCCGACCGCGAAGATCTACAACCCGAACGGGCAGAACTACCTCGCCGTCGACCGCGAGATGTTCCTCTCGTACAAAGAAGCCGTGAGCGGTCAGCTCCTCCACGTGGGCATCAACGAAGCCGGTGCCGCAGCCGGCTTCACCGCCGCGGGAACCGCGTACTCCACCCACGGCGAACCAATGATCCCGATCTACGTGTTCTACTCGATGTTCGGGTTCCAGCGCACCGGCGACGCCTTCTGGGCCGCCGGCGACCAGATGACCCGCGGGTTCATCATCGGCGCCACCGCCGGACGGACGACCCTGACCGGCGAAGGGCTCCAGCACGCCGACGGACACTCACCGGTGCTCGCGGCCACGAACCCCGCCGTGCGCGTCTACGACCCCGCCTACGGCTACGAGATCGGACACATCGTCCGCGACGGCCTGCACCGCATGTACGGCGAGCACGACCTCGGCGAGGACGCGCGCAACGTCATGTACTACCTCACCGTGTACAACGAACCGATGCTCCAGCCCGCCGAACCGGAGGACGTCGACGTCGAGGGCATCCTCAAGGGCATCCACCGCGTCGCCGAGGCGGCTGCGGGCGACCGTCCGCAAGCGCAGCTGCTCGCCTCCGGTGTGGCCGTGCCCTGGGCTCTCGAGGCCCGGGATCTGCTCGCCGCCGATTGGGGCGTCGACGCCGCTGTATGGTCGGTGACCTCATGGGCGCAGCTGCGCCGCGACGGCCTCGAATGCGAAGCCGCGGAGCTCGATGCCGCCGACGGCGCCGAGGCGGCCGACCGCGTGCCGTACGTGCGTCAGAAACTGGAGGGCCAGCCCGGCCCGATCGTGGCCACGAGCGACTTCGACTCCACCCAGCCAGATCTCATCCGGCCGTACCTGGACCACGATTTCGCGACCCTCGGCGCGGACGGGTTCGGCTTCTCCGACACCCGTGCCGCCGCGCGCAGGCACTTCAAGATCGACGCGCATTCGATGGTCGTGCGCACCCTGCAGCTGCTTGCCAAGCGCGGGGAGATCGACGGATCGGTCCCCGCCGAGGCGGCCCGCCGTTATCGTCTGAACGACGTCAACGCCGGCACCTCGGGAACGGCCGGCGGAGACTCCTGACCGGTTCGGGAACTGCAGCCAGAGTCAGCGGCCGCTCTGCATCTCAGCGGAGATGCGGGCGGCCGCGTCTTTGAGCAGGGGCACGGCGCGATCGGCGAACGACTGGTCGACGCGGCTGATCGGACCCGAGACGGAGATCGCCAATGGCGCGGGGGAGTCCGGGATGGCCATGGCGAAGCAGCGCACGCCGAGCTCCTGCTCCTGTTCGTCGATGGCATAGCCGCGCTCACGGATGCGGCCCAGCTCGGCCTCGAGATCTTCGATCGTCCCGATGCTGTATTCCGTGGGGGTGGGCATTCCGGCAGTGGCCGCGATATGCCGGACCTGCTCGGACTCGAGCCCTGCGAGGATGGCCTTGCCGACCCCGGTGGCGTGCATATGTGCACGGCGTCCCACCTCGGTGAACATCCTCATCTGGCGTTCGGATGCGACCTGATCGACGTAGACGACCATGTCTCCGTCCATCGTCGCCACGTTCGCCGACTCCCCGAGCTCGGCGACGAGCTCGCGCAGGTAGGGGCGGGCGACGGCGCCGAGCTGGGAGCCGGCGATATCGCCGAGTCGCACCAACCCGGGTCCGAGCGCATAGCCGCGATCGGGCAGCTGTCGGACCACACCGAGGTTGACGAGTGTGTTGAGCAGGCGATGGATCGTCGGCAGGGGCAGATTGACGTCCGCGGCGATATGGCTCAGCGTCGCCGATCCTGCGGAGTTCGCGATGCACTCAAGCAGTCCGAACGCGCGTTCGACGGACTGCACGCCGCCCTTGGACTGGCGGATCGCCGGGGTGTCCTTGCTGCTCATCGAGGTTCCTTAATCTGTGGTGAGTCTCGGCAGTGAAACTCCGTTCAGTCTAGTCCCGAAATGGAAGAAACTTTCCGAATACACTGACACCGTCTAGTATTTCCACTAGGCAGAAGTTATTATCCATAATACGGAAACTTGATATCAAGGAGGATATTGCCCATGGTCGCCACCAGTCCCGGATACTCCATCACTCTGCGCGTCGGCACCGAGGTCGGTCAGGCCTCGACCTCCGACCTCGTCGCCGCGGCCGCCGCCACCGGCGCATCGGTCACCGCCCTCGACGTCGTCGAATCCACTCCGCACTCGGTCATCATCGACGTCAGCGCCGACACCCGCGATGTCGCCCACGCCGACGAGGTCTCCGATGCGCTGAGTGCGCTGCCCGGAGTCGACGTCCACAAGGTCTCGGACCGCACCTTCCTGCTTCACCTCGGTGGGAAGCTCGAATCCGCCCCGAAGGTGCCCCTGCGCAACCGCGACGACCTCTCCCGCGCCTACACCCCGGGTGTGGCCCGCGTGTGCAAGGCGATCGCGGAGAACAAAGAGGATGCGCGGCGGCTGACGATCAAACGCAACACCGTCGCCGTGGTCACCGACGGCACCGCGGTGCTCGGCCTCGGCGATATCGGGCCTGAGGCGGCCATGCCGGTGATGGAGGGCAAGGCCGTGCTGTTCAAGCAGTTCGCCGGTGTCGACGCCTGGCCGGTCGCCCTCGACACGAAGGACACCGAGGAGATCATCTCCATCTGCAAGGCCATCGCACCGGCCTACGGCGGAATCAACCTCGAGGACATCGCGGCTCCGCGATGCTTCGAGATCGAGGCCCGCCTGCGCGAAGAACTCGATATCCCCGTCTTCCACGATGACCAGCACGGAACCGGCGTCGTCACCCTCGCCGCACTGAAGAACGCGCTCAAGGTCGTGGGCAAGAAGATCGAGGATCTGCGGATCGTCGTCTCCGGAGTCGGCGCGGCCGGCAACGCCATCATCCGCCTCCTCCAGGTCGCCGGGGCCACGAACATCATCGCCTGCGGACGTGATGGGGCGATCGGTCCGGACTCGACGGTCGACACCGACCACAAGAAGTGGCTGCAGGCGAACACGAACCCCGAAGGCTTCTCCGGCACACTCAAGGAGGCCGTCGTCGGCGCCGACGCGTTCATCGGCGTCTCCGCCCCGAATGTGCTCGACGGTGACGATATCGCGGCGATGAACACGGACGCGCTGGTCTTCGCCATGGCCAATCCCGACCCCGAGGTGGACCCCGCCGAGGCGGCCGAGCACGCAGCCGTGGTGGCCACCGGCCGCAGCGACTTCCCGAACCAGATCAACAATGTGCTCGCGTTCCCCGGAATCTTCCGCGGACTCCTCGACGCCGAAGCCCGCGACATCGACGAGAACATCATGGTCGCCGCCGCCGACGCCATCGCCTCGTGCATCCCCGAGGACGAACTCCACCCCGGCTACGTCATCCCCTCCGTATTCGATCCCGAAGTCGCAAAGAAGGTCGCCGAGGCGGTCGCCCGGGTCTCGTCCTGAAACCCCAGAGAGCCTGCGTGCCCGAGGGCGGAGAATGAGAGACAATGAGGCCAGGCTCGCACACCGCCGCCTCGCCGTCGAACCCGTGCAGAGAAAGAGAATGTGAAAGTGGAACGATCAACACTCGCCGATATCGACTCACTGCTTCAGGACACGGACGAGCTTCTGGCGACCGCGTACCCCGGTGATCGTGACGTCCGCCAGCCCGTACACACCGTGTACGTGCCCGGCGACCGCACGAGTGCCGACCTGCCGTACCAGTGGGGACAGCAGGCGCTCGAATGCGTCGAGGCCCATGGCGGAATGCTGCAGCTGGCCGAACGCGTCATCACCGCCGCCCGGAAGGAATCCGGTCCCGCGATCCCCGGCCAGGTGGTCAGCATCCACCAGGTGGCCCGTGAAGCCGAACTCCTCGCCGAGGCGGTCACTGCGAAACTCGAACGTGAGCCGATCGAGGACCTGCGCCTGGACTTCGAAGACGGGTTCGGCGACCAGGGCGACGAGACCGAGGATCGGTGGGTCGTCCAGGCCGCCCGCGATGCGGTGGCCGGCCGCGCGGAGAAGGGAGCCCCCGGCTTCGTCGGCATCCGGTTCAAATGCATGGAGAAAGCGACCCGGGAACGCGGTCTGCGCACTCTCGACCTGTTCATCTCCGAGCTCATCAAGGCAGGCGGCAGCCTGCCCGATAGTCTCGTGCTCACCCTCCCGAAGGTCAGCACCGTCGACCAGGTCCGGGCGATGGTGCTCGCCGCACGAGCGCTGGAAGCCGAGCACAGCCTCGGCGAAGGGACGATCACCTTCGAGATCCAGGTCGAGACCCCGCAGCTCGTGCTCGCCGCCGACGGCACCGTGCCGCTGGCGACGGCGCTGCAGGCCGGGGCCGGGCGCGTGACCTCCCTGCACTACGGAACCTATGACTATTCGGCGTCGATGGGAGTGGCAGCGGCCTACCAGGCGATGGACCATCCGGTCGCGGACTTCGCGAAGAACCAGATGATGCTCGCCGTCGCCGGCACCGGAGTCCACCTCTCCGACGGGTCGACGAACATCCTCCCGCTCGGCGAGCCCGCAGAGGTCCACCACGCGTGGGCACTGCACGCCGGCCTCGTCCGCCGCCACCTCAAACGAGGGATCTACCAGGGCTGGGACCTGCACCCGCACCAGCTCCCGACCCGGTTCCTGGCGACCTTCGCCTTCTACCGCGAAGGTGGGCCACGGGCGGCGCAGCGCTTGCACGACTACGTGTTCAAGGCCGATTCGACGGTCCTCGACGAACCCGCCACCGCGAAGGCGCTCGCACGCTACCTCGACCGGGGGCTCGTGTGCGGAGCCCACACCGAGGAGTTCGTGACCTCGCGGACGAACCTCAGCCTCACCCAACTCGGGCAGCTCGCCCGCACCGGCTCGCTCGACTGAGCCCACCGACCACAGACCGAAGGAGATCCCACCCATGACGACGACCGACCCGTACACCTACTGGGCCCCGACCGGCGGCCACCCGCCGCAGTCCGACCTGCTCACCGACCGTGCCCTCGTCACCGAGGCCTATACGGTCATCCCGCGCGGAGTGATGCGCGATATCGTCACCTCGAACCTGCCCGAGTGGACCGGGACCCGGTCGTGGGTGCTGAGCAAGCCCGTGGCCGGGGGAGCGGTGACGTTCTCGCAGACGATTCTCGAAGTCGCCCCCGGCGGCGGCTCGGAGGCGCCGGAACCGCAGCCCGAGGTCGAGGGATTCCTCTTCGTCATGGCCGGAACGCTCGAGGTCACTCATGAGGGAACCGCGCACACGCTGACCCCCGGCGGATTCGCGTTCCTGCCCGCCGGTTCGACGTGGTCGGCGAAGTCCACCGGCACCGAGGCGGCCCGCTTCCATTGGGTGCGCAAACGCTACCAGCCCGTGGCGGGACTGACCCCTGAAGCGAAGTTCGGCAACGAAGCCGATGTCGAACCGTCACCGATGCCGGGAACCGACGGACGGTGGCGCACCACCCGTCCGCTCGATCCGGACGACCTCTCCTACGACATGCACGTCAACATCGTCACCTTCGAAGCCGGAGCGGTCATCCCGTTCGCGGAGACGCATGAGATGGAGCACGGCCTCTACGTGCTCGAGGGCAAGGCCGTCTACCGTCTCAACGGCGACTGGGTCGAGGTGCAGGAGGGCGACTTCATCTCCATGCGCGCCTTCTGCCCGCAGGCTTGCTACGCCGGCGGTCCCGGACGCTTCCGCTACCTGCTGTACAAGGACGTCAACCGTCAGGTCGAACTCTGAGGCTCTCGACGCTCCGAACTCCTAAGGGAACGTAAGAAGCGGCTGGCCGGAAAGGATTCCGGCCAGCCGCCTCTCCCGTATGTCCGTCGCCTGAGTGCGTCAGTCCAGTCAGATGAGCTGCAGGGTCCGCGATGTGTACTCGGAGACCTCCTTGAGCAGCGTCTCGTCGTCGACGAGGTCGCGGCCGAGCGAGGGGATCATGTCCTTGAAGCTCTTCTCCCAGCCCGCGAACTCGCGGGGGAAGCAGGTCTTGAGCAGTTCGATCATGATCGGCACCGCGGTCGAGGCACCCGGTGAAGCACCGAGCAGGGTCGCCAGCGAACCGTCGGCGGACGAGATGAGTTCGGTGCCGAACTGGAGGACGCCGCCCTTCTTCGGATCCTTCTTCATCACCTGCACGCGCTGACCGGCCTGGATGAGTTCCCAGTCGGCAGGGTCGACGGAGGGGATGAAGGTCTGCAGAGCCTCGAAGCGGGCCTTCTTCGTTGCGGCGAGCTCACCGAGGAGGTACGTGACGAGGTCCGTGTTGTCCTTGGCGACATTGAGCATCGTGCCGATGTTGTTTCCGCGCACGGAGAACGGCAGATCGGTGAAGCGGCCCTTCTTGAGGAACTTCGGCGAGAAGCCGGCGTAGGGGCCGAACATCAGGTAGTCCTGGCCGTCGACGACACGGGTGTCGAGGTGCGGCACCGACATCGGGGGAGCATCCTGGGCGGCCTGGCCGTACACCTTCGCCTGGTGGCGGGCGACGAGATCCTGATTCGCGGTGCGCAGGAAGTAGCCGGAGACCGGGAAGCCGCCGTAGCCGCGTCCCTCCGGGATGCCGGACTTCTGCAGCAGCGGCAGTGCACCGCCGCCGGCGCCGACGAAGACGAACTTCGCGCCCACATGGTGGGTCTCGTGCGAGAGCAGATCCTTCACGGTGAGAGTCCAGCCGTCCGAGGAACGGTCGAGGTCGGTGACCTGGTGGCTGGTGCGCACGGTCGCGCCCTTGGCGGCGACGTAGCTGAGCAGCTGAGACGACAGAGAGCCGAAGTCGACGTCGGTGCCCTGCTTGATGCGCGAGATACCGTTGACCTGCCCGGGACCGCGGCCGGAGAACATCAGCGGCAGCCATTCGGCCTGAGTGTCCGCGTCCTCGGTGTATTCCATGTCCGCGAACAGCGGATTGCGCACCATCGTCTCGTAGCGGTTCTTGATGTAGTCACGTCCCTTGTCGCCGCGTCCGTAGCTGACGTGGGCGATGGGATTGATGAAGGTCGTCGGATCGGTGATGACACCGGTGTCGACCAGGTGCGACCAGTACTGGCGCGAGTGGTGGAACTGCTGGTTGATATTCGAGGCCTTCTCCAGGTCGATCTGACCGTTGGAGTCCTCGGGGGTGTAGTTGAGTTCGCAGAGTGCGGCGTGGCCGGTGCCGGCGTTGTTCCAGGGGTCGGAGCTCTCCGTTGCCACATAGTCGAGCTTCTCGTAGACACGGATGTCCCAATCGGGCTGAAGTTCGGTCAGCATGGCGCCCAGAGTGGCGCTCATGATGCCGCCGCCGATCAAGACGACGTCGACTTTTTCCTGCGGTGAGGGCATTTGGACTCTCATTCCTCGTCTCTGACTACATGTATTCGTCTCTCAGGGTACTCTCCGGGATCGGCCCACCTGTAACCCGGGAGGTGGGAACGAAGCGTCGCGAGAGCATTCTCACAGCGGATGGACGTCCGCCCTGCTCGCCTTTATCCGACCATTCGGACGCTTTGGCAAGACAGTCTGTGTTGCGTGCCACAAGATATGCAACTATGGGCACATGTCCAAACGTTTCCAGCTCCGTGACGCGCTCGCCGAATTCCCTCCCTACGTTCCCGGCAAGCCTCCCGTCGCATCCCCCGGCCTGACCCCGTACAAACTGTCCTCGAACGAGAACCACCTGCCGCCGCTGCCGGGTGTCATCGAATCGGTGGCATCCGCCTCGGCGATTCCGGGGAACTACCCCGATCCCACCGCAGCCGCGCTCGTGGCCGATATCGCCTCCCACCTCGATGTCGAACCCGCCGAGGTGGTCCCTGGAGCCGGGGCCTCCGAGGTCCTCACGGTGCTGACGAACATCACCCTCGAAGCGGGCACGTCCGTGGTCTATCCGTGGCCGTCGTTCGAGATGTACCCGATCCTCGCCTCGGCGCGGGGCGCGGAGAAGCGCCCCGTCGACCTCCTGGAAGACGGTCGGCACGACTTCGCCGGGCTGGCCGCGGCGATCGATGACACGACCCGCCTCGTGCTGCTGTGCTCGCCGAACAATCCGACCGGTCCGACGATCACCGATGCCGAACTCGAGGGATTCCTCGCCGAGGTGCCCGAGTCCGTCATCGTCGTCCTCGACGAGGCGTACCTCGAATTCGCCACCGAGGCGGCCGACGGGCTCGCCGCGCGGAAGAAGCATGCGAACCTCGTGCTCGCACGCACCTTCTCGAAGGCCCACGGCCTGGCCGGTCTGCGCGTGGGCTACGGCATCGCCGATGTCGAGATCGCCTCGGCGATGCGCCAGGTCATCGCCCCGTTCTCCGTCACCGCCGGTGCCCAGGCCGCCGCCCGGGAATCACTGGCACGCGTCGACGAGGTGGCCGTACGCGCCAAGGAAGTCGCGGCAGTCCGCGATAAGTTCGCCCACGGTCTGCGGGAGCTGGGTCTGTCCGTGCCCGATGCTCAGGGCAACTATGTGTGGATCGCACTCGACCCCGAGGCGGCCGTCGCCTTCGAAGGTGAGTGCGCGAAGCAGGCCGTTGCCGTGCGTCGCCTGCAGGGCGGGGTGCGTGTGAGCATCGGACCCGATGAGGCTCTCGACCGTGTGCTCAAGGTGGCCGCGTCGCTGTGACGACGAGTGCGGAGACGACGGTGGGCACGGACCTGGACGGACTTGCGGCCGAGCTGAGCTCGGGCGCCCTGGTCGCCGATCGGGATGTCATCGACTCCTATTCGTCGGACAAGGCCCTGTTCTGTCCGGTGGGGACCGCCTCGGCGCTCGTTCGTGCTGCCGACGTCGATGATGTGGTCGCGGTGATGCGCTTCGCCACCGCGCATCGGATCCCGGTGGTCACTCAGGGTGCCAGGACGGGTTTGTCGGGGGCGGCGAACGCCACTGACGGGGCGATCCTGCTCAACGTCGCGAAGCTGAACGCGATCGTCGACATCGACGCGGTGAACCAGACGTGCCGGGTCCAGCCCGGAGTCATCAACCAGGACCTCAAGACCGCGCTGGCCGAGCACGGTCTGTCGTATCCGCCGGATCCGGGGTCGGTGGCGATCTCCACGATCGGTGGGAACGTCGCGACGAACGCCGGTGGCATGTGCTGTGTGAAGTACGGAGTGACGCGAGACTATGTGCGGGGACTGACCGTCGTCCTCGCCGACGGAACAGTGACCCGGTTGGGTCGGCAGACGGCGAAGGGGGTGGCCGGTCTCGATCTGGCGGGACTGTTCGTCGGGTCCGAGGGGACGCTGGGCGTCATCGTCGAGATCACCCTTGGGCTCAAACCGCTGTTGTCGCTGCCGGTGACGGGAGTCGGGATCTTCCCGGACATGGAATCGGCCGGGCATACGGTCTCTGCATTCATGGCTTCCGGGGCGGCCCCGTCGATGCTCGAGCTCATGGACGGAGGCACCGTGGGCATGATCAATGCCTATGGTGATTTCGGGCTGCCCGACGGGGCCGGTGCACTGTTGTTGGTGCAGTCGGATGCTCCGGGGCAGGCTGGTGTGACCGAGCTGGAATCGTTCGAGGCGATCGCCAGGGCGCAGGGTGCCGATGAGGTGTTCTTCTCCGATGATCCGGCGGATTCGGAGATGCTGGTGGCGGCCCGGCGTGCGGTGTCTCCGGCGATGGAGAAGTACGTGTCGGGGCTTGGTGGGGGAGAGCTCATCGATGATGTGTGCGTTCCTCGGTCCCGCCTCGGCGAGTTCTTCGCCAGGTTGGACGAGATCGCGGCCGCGCACTCGGTGGAGGTGTCCACGGCCGGTCATGCCGGGGATGGGAACATGCATCCGAGTGTGCTCTTCGATGCTCACGATCCGGCGAGCGTGGCCGAAGCGAAGGAGACGTTCGCGGAGATCATGCAGCTGGGTCTCGATCTGGGTGGGACGATCACGGGCGAGCACGGGGTCGGGTATCTGAAGAAGGACTGGCTGGTGCGCGAACTCGATGTCGGCGCTCAGATGCTGCAGTCGTCGATCAAGTCCGCGGTCGATCCTTTGGGGATCCTCAACCCGGGTAAGATGCTCGGCTGAGCTCCTCGGGTGATCGAACTCAGCCCGGTCGGCGCATGTCGAAGCGCTGATCCGAGCTGATCCCGAAGTATGCGGTCGGTCCGCCGCCGCGCAGTACCTGCTCGGCGGCGGCTGTGTCGACGATCCCGTCGGTGAGCAGGGATTCGTCGAGATGGACCCCCACCACTTCACCCACGGTGAACCACGAGCCGGAGCTTTCCCCGTCCGCGGTGCGCAGGTCGATGATCTGAGCGACTCGGCATTCGAAGGTCGCCGGTGAGGCTGCCACACGTGGCGCAGAGATCTCCACGGACTTGGCCGCCTCGACGTCTGCGGCGGAGAACTCGTCGACCTCCGCGGTGGTCGACGAGGCGTTCATCGCCTCGGCGAGCGTCTGAGTGACGAGGTTCCAGGTGAACTCCCCGGTCTCTCGGCAGTTGGCAACGGTGTCCTTCCACGCGTTGCTGGAGAAGCCCACGAGCGGTGGAGAGTAGTTCAGCGCATTGAAGAACGAATAGGGCGCGAGATTGCGGCGGCCCTCGGCATCGACTGTGCCGATCCAGCCGATGGGTCGCGGTGCGACGATGGCGTTGAAGGGGTCGTGCGGCAGGCGGTGGCCCTCGGACGGGCGATAGAAGTGGGTCACCCGACCATTCAAGCAGGAGTTCCGGGAGAGCGCACTGTGACTGAGTGTTGCGCACGATGACGGAATGCCGCTGCGACGACGGCGGACGTGCCTATCGTCTGTGACATGACCCTCACCCAGCTCCCCATCCTCGACCTCAGCCTGGCCGATGACCCCGCGACCGCCGAGGCATTCCGTGCGGACCTGCGCCGCATCACCCATGAGATCGGCTTCTTCTACCTCACCGGCCACGGAATTCCCGATGCCGACTTCACCCGCATCATCGACGTCGCCGGCCGCTTCTTCGCTCTGCCCGAGGAAGAGAAGCTCGCGATCGAGAACACGAACTCCCCGCACTTCCGCGGCTACACCCGCACCGGCGGCGAACGCACCCAAGGCCGCGTCGACTGGCGGGAGCAGATCGACATCGGCCCAGAACGCGCACCCGTGACCGAACCGGTCAACGACTTCGACTACCTCACCGGTCCCAACCAGTACCCGGAATCGCTGCCCGAGCTGCGCGAGGCCACGGAATCCTGGCACGCGCAGCTGAGCGAGGTCGGCGCTCGTCTCCTCGAACAGTGGGCGCTGAGCCTCGGTCAGGCGGGCGATCATTTCGCGTCCGCCTTCGCCGAGGATGCCGAATCCTTCATCAAGATCGTCCGCTACCCCGAAGCCGAATCCGAGTCCGTCACCCAGGGCGTGGGCGAACACCGGGACGCCGGCACGCTCACCCTGCTCTACCCGCAGCCGGGCACCACCGGCCTGCAGGTGCTCACCGATGACGGTTGGATCGATGCGGATCCGATCGAGAACACCTTCGTCGTCAACATCGGCAAACTCCTCGAAGTCGCCACGAACGGCTACCTCAAAGCCACCGTCCACCGTGTCCTGCCGACCGGACCCGGGCAGGACCGCATCTCCATCCCGTTCTTCTTCAACCCGGCTCTGAACGCTCGTCTGCCCGAGGTCGAATTGCCCGCCGAACTCGCCGCCGATGCCCGCGGTGTGACTCAGGACGAACGCGACGCTCTGCACGCCGTGTACGGCGAGAACGCCTTCCTCTCCCGGCTGCGGTCCCACCCGAACGTCGCCGAGAAGTTCTATCCGGACCTCGTGAGAGCTCGGGCCTGAGGACTCAGGCTCGGGTCCGCTCCGTCAGGACTGCGATGTCCTCCGGACGCACCCGACAGCAGCCGCCGATGATCCGCGCACCGAGGCGGGTCCACTCCGCCACTGGCCACGAACCGACACCGGCTTCCGCGCCGTCGCGCCAGGTCAGGGTGTTCGCGTCGTAGATCTCACCCGAGTTCGGATAGGCGATGAGCGGCAGATCCGTGTGCCGCGACAGTTCTCTCAGTGCCGGAGTCACCAGGGATGGGCGCACACAGTTGACTCCGATCGCCTGCACACTCGCCGAGGCGGCCGCCGCCTCCGCGAGCTCCGCCAAGGTGCTGCCGTCGGGCAAGATCGGGACGTTCGTGTCCGTGCCGGTCTGTAGAGTCACGGTCACCCAGGAGGGAAGTCCGGTCTCGTCTGTCAGGCCGATGATCGCTGCGATCTCGTCGAGGCGCGGCTGGGTTTCGATGGCGAGCAGGTCCGCTCCCGCCTCGGCGAGGGCAGCGATGCGCGGACGATGGAAGGCGGTGTATTCGGACGAGGACAAGCGGTAGTCGCCGGTGTATTCGGCACCGTCGCCCAGAGCTGCGCCGTAGGGGCCGACGGAACCGGCGGTGAGGACGTCTCTGCGTTCTGCGGCACTGCGCGCGACTCTCACGCTGTCGGTGATGATCCGGTTGCCTTCCGCGACGCTGATTCCTGCTTCGACGAAGCCCGTCGGCGTCGCCTGGTAACTCGCGGTCGTAAGGATGCGGGCACCGGCATCAGCGAAGGCGGAGTGCACTGCCAGCAGGGTGTCCGGATCACGGCGGATGAGCTCGGCCGACCACAGGGCGTGGCCGAGGTCGATGCCGCGATCTTCGGCGGCGCTGCCCAGACCGCCGTCGATGACGATGGGGGCGACCTCGGAGAGGGTGAGCATCTGGGTGAACGTCATGGACTTAGTTAAGCTTGTCTGGTGACTGCAGACGAAACTTCGGCGGCATTCGAGACCGCACCCATCAACGACCGATCGAACTTCGGATTCGAGGTGGGCACCCGCATGGACACGGGCGGACGCACCGGGGTCATCCACACCCCGCACGGCGATATCCAGACCCCGGCGTTCATTCCGGTCGGCACGAAGGCCACGGTCAAAGCCGTGCGTCCCGACGAGGTCGCCGAACTCGGCGGTCAGGCGGTGCTCTCGAACGCCTACCACCTCTACCTGCAGCCGGGGTCGGACCTCATCGACGAGGCCGGCGGTCTGGGCCGGTTCATGAACTGGCCGGGACCGACCTTCACCGACTCCGGCGGATTCCAGGTGATGAGCCTGGGCTCGGGATTCAAGAAGGTCATCTCGATGGAGTCGACAGGCGAGCAGAACGATGAACTCGTCGCCGTCGGCAAGGAGCGGCTGTCGAACGTCGACGACGACGGAGTGACGTTCAAGTCCCACCTCGACGGGTCGATGCACCGCTTCACCCCGGAGATCTCGATGCGTGTGCAGCACGAACTCGGCGCCGACATCATGTTCGCCTTCGATGAGCTGACCACTCTGGTGAACACCCGCGGCTACCAGGAGGAATCGCTCGAGCGAACCCGACTGTGGGCGATCCGCTGCATCGAAGAGCACTTCCGCCTCACCGAAGAGCGGTCGCACCGGCCCTACCAGGCGCTCTTCGGAGTGCTGCAGGGTGCGCAGTACGAGGATCTGCGGCGCAAGGCCGCCCGCGACCTGGGCGCGATGGACTTCGACGGCTACGGCATCGGCGGGGCACTGGAGAAGGAGAACCTCGGCATCATCATCCGCTGGGTGTGCGAGGAGCTGCCGGAGAACAAGCCGCGCCACCTGCTGGGCATCTCCGAACCCGACGACCTGTTCGAAGCGATCAAGACAGGCGCGGACACCTTCGACTGCGTCTCGCCCTCCCGCGTGGCCCGCAATGCCGCTATCTACACCCGCGACGGCCGGTACAACCTCACCGGCGCGAAGTACCGCCGCGACTTCGGCCCGCTCGATCCCGACTGCACGTGCTACACGTGCCAGAACTACTCACGGGCGTACCTGCGGCATCTGTACAAGGCGAAGGAGATGCTCTTCTCCACCCTGTGCACCATCCACAACGAACACTTCGTCGTCTCGCTCGTCGCCGAGATCCGCCAGGCGATGATCGACGGCTGCTTCGACGAGCTCGAAACCGAGGTCCTCGGCCGGTACTACGCGAAGAAGTAGGCGCGCTTCCGGCAGCCACTGCGGTCGCCCGCCGGTCCCACGCGCTTCCGCCCGTAGGTGAGTCATCGACTTCTGATCAGCGCATCGAGTTCTATCCCGATGACCTGATCGGAACTCGATGCGTCCAGTGACGAAACTCGATGACACTTGCCGCTGAGCAGTTTTCGTCCGGGGCCGGCCACACTGCGTCCGGTCGGCCTAAGCCCGGGCCGCGTCGAGCTCGTAGCTGGGTTCGTGGCGCTTGACGAGCTTGATGACCCGGTAGGTCACGGGCAGGAAGATGATCTCGACGGCGACCTTGTAGACGAAGCCGACGATGATGTAGTTGAGGAAGTCGAGACCCGGGATGACACCGGCGAATGCGATGATGCAGAACAGCAGCGTGTCGACGAACTCGCCGACACCGGTCGACGTGAGCAGACGCACCCACAGCTTCGACTCGCCCATGCGCTTCTTCACCGCCACGAGCACCCAGGAGTTGAGCAGCTGGCCGACGAAGTAGCCGACGAGGGAGGCCGCGACGATGCGAGGGTAGAAGCCGAGCACAGCGGCGAAGGCGTCCTGGTTCTCGTAGCCGGGCCCCGGAGGCGAGATGAGCACGAGCCAGAAGACGAAGGTGGCCAGTAGCTGCAGGGCGAAACCGGTGATCACGGCCTTGCGAGCGGCTTTGAAGCCGTAGACCTCGCTGATCACATCGCCGAGGATGTAAGCGATGGGGAAGAGGAACGCGCCGCCGTCGGTGACGATCGGTCCGAAGCCGATGACCTTCGTGGCGGAGATGTTCGAGATGATGAGCACCGCGCAGAACACGGCGAGGAAGACCGCATAGTAGCGGCCCCGGGAGGATGCGAAGGCTGCGAATCGTGCAGCCGAAGTGGTGTGCGCCGGATCGGTGGTGCGATCCGGCTGCCCAGACTCAGACTCGGAACGCCCAGACTCAGGACTGTTGCGCGACAACGGTGATTTCCTTTCCTCCGGTGACCGTGAGCAGCTGCTCGTACGTCAGAGGCACCATCGAATTCGGTGTCCCCGCGCCGGCCCAGAGAACAGGATAGTCCTTCAGCGACACATCGACATAGGTCGGAATCGGGCCCGGGTGACCGCAGGGTGCGACCCCGCCGATGACCTGCCCCGTGGCCTCGCGCACGAGCTCCTTCGACGCCCGGTCGAGGGAATCGACGCCGATGAGGTCGGCGACATGCGTGGTGTCGACCCGGTGAGCGCCCGAGGCCATGATGAGTACGGGTTCACCGCCGGAGGAGAAGATGAGGCTGTTCGCGATCGCCCCGACCTCGATGCCCAGCGCTTCGGCCGCCGCGGCCGCCGTCGGCGTCGAGCCGTCGAAGATCTCGATGCGCGGGTCGATCCCGGCGGCCGAGAGATCGGCGGCGACCGCCTCGTGGTTGGGATGATCCCACCTCGCCGAGGCGGCTCCGGGCTCGGTCTCGGCCGTGGCCTCCGCGTCCTCGTCGTCGACCTCGGTGACGGGTTCGGCGAGACCGCGACGGCGCAGCAGGGGAGCGACATCCGGGCGGGTGCCGAAGAAGCGTTCGATCGCTGCCATCGGGTCGACCGAATAGCCGGGAGCGAGGATGGCTTCGCGGAAGGCATCTCCGGCTTCTCGGTTGAGTCCGCCCTGGGACTCGAACCATTCGCTCACCCAGGCGGCGATGACTTCGGAGTAGAGGTAGGAGTAGTAGCCGGCCGCATACCCGGAGGCGAAGATGTGACCGAAATACGTCGACCGATAGCGCGGCGGCACGAGCGGGGAGAACCCGGCCGCGGCGAGCACCTCCGATTCGAAGGACAGCACCTCGGTGATGTGCTCTCCGGCCTCGAGCGAATGCCAGGACAGGTCGAGCATGGCAGCGGCGAGATATTCGATCGTGTCGAAGCCCTGCCCGAACTTCTCCGAGGCGACGAGTGCGTCGACGAGTTCGGCCGGCATCGGCTCACCCGTGTCGACGTGCTTGGCGAAGTGGGGGAGGACCTGCGGGTGGAAACGCCACATCTCATTGAGCTGGGACGGGAACTCGACATAGTCGCGGGGGACGGCGGTTCCTGCCGTCGAGGGGTAGGTGGAGTTCGCGAAGAGCCCGTGGAGGACGTGGCCGAATTCGTGGAAGAACGTCGTCAGCTCGGTCGGATTGAGCAGAGTGGGCCGACCCGGACCGGGCTTGGCGAGGTTGAGCGAGAGGGTGACGACCGGCAGCAGCCCGGTCAGCCGGGAGGCGGGAACCAGCTGGTCCATCCAGGCTCCGCCGCGCTTCGTATCCCTGGAATACGGGTCGATGAGGATGAGTCCCAGGTGACGTTCGTTGACGTCGGTGACTTCATAGACGCGGACGTCCTCATGCCAAGCAGTGACACCCTCGTAGGGGGCGAAGGTGATTCCGTACAGGCCGGTGGCGGCCCGGAAGACGCCTTCGGTGAGGACGGTGTCGAATTCGAAGTACTTGGCCACCTCGTCGGGGTCGATGCCGAACTCGTCGGCGCGGTACTTCGCGAGGTAGTACTTGACGTCTTCGGCTGCGACGTCCTCGAGGTCGTAGCGCTGCTTGACCTGTGCCAGCTCCTCATCGAGTTGGGCGTTCGCGGGACTGATGAGGGAGGAGACGATATCGGCGGCCGCATCGGGGTTGCCGGCGGTCTGATTGTCGATGGCGAACGACGAGTAGGAGGGGTATCCGAGCAGATGCGCCTTCAGTGCACGCAGCGCCGTGGTGTCTGCCACCTGGGTGCGGGTGTCGCCGTCGCCGCCGCGGGATCCGCGCGCCATCGAGTTGTTCAGCACGTGCCGACGCGTCTGTGCTGAGTTCAAGGACTCGAGCACACCCTGTTGGGTGAAGTTGTTCAAGGGCAGCAGGTAGCCGTCGACGCCGCGATCGGCGGCACGACTCTCCGCCGCCGCGATCTGATCGTCATTCATTCCGGCCAGGGACTCGGCTTCGCTGACGTGCACAGCCAACTCGCGCGTATCGAGCTGCAGGGCACGGGAGAAGGAGTTCTCCAGCGTGGTCAGTTCGCCCGCGATCGTGGCCATCTGCGCTCGTTCGTCCTCGCCGAGGCGGGCTCCCGCACGCACGAAGTGATCGATGGTCAGTTCGTGCTGACGTTTGTCCTCGGGGTTGAGGTCGGAGACCGAGACCTGTTCGATGCGGTGGAAGAGGTCGACGTTGAGCAGGAGCTCGGTCTCGGCGGCCGACAGGAGTTCCCAGGTCTCGCCGATGGCGTCGGTGAGTTCGGGACGCAGATGATTCGATTCGATGGCTGCGGCGACGGAGGCGATGCGGGTCATCGGCACGGACGCGGATTCGAACCTCACGGTGGTGGAGAAGAACGTGGACTCGGCGTCATCGGCGACGATCGCAGCCACCTCGGCGCGTGCGAAATCGGTGGCTGTGTGAACCGCGGTCAGCAGCGTCTCCGGGGTGACCGCCGCGAAGTCGGGCAGCGAATAGTCGGTCTGTGGGTCGAGGAACGCTTCCCAGACATCGATGCCGTTCGGATCTGCGCTCATTCTCGACGATTCACTTTCTTAGCGGTTGAGGGTTCGCTCCGATCCTAACGTGAGTCAGCCGAACAGTGCATGATCGCTGGTTACACTGGTTTCCATGGGCACTGGGCAGGGCAAGTCCCTCACACTCAACAGCGCGTTCCGGCTCGGTTTCACCGGCGCCTTGGGCGTGGGGTTGGCGATCGTGGTGATGACGGCGCTGCAGTCCGTGGCGACCGTGATCATCTACATCGGTCTGGCGCTGTTCCTCGCGCTCGGTCTCGAACCGATCGTGCAGTGGTTCGTCGATCGGAAGGTGCCGCGGTCACTGTCGGTGCTCATCGTCATCGTGGCCTTCATCCTCATCGTCGTCGGCGCCGCGCTGCTCATCGCCCCGGCCGTGATCAGTCAGATCCAGACGTTCGTCGCCGATCTGCCCGGGATCGTGGGGAACCTCGCGACGACCGGGTGGGTGACGGAGCTCGAGGAGCAGTTCACCGGCGCGATCGACATCGATGCGGTGTTCGCCAACATTTCGGCATGGGCTTCGGACCCGAAGAATGTGCTCTCGCTCGGCGGCGGCGTCGTGTCGATCGGGGCGGGGATCTTGAGCTTCCTCACTGGCGTGATCATCGTCGTCATCCTCACCATCTACTTCGCGGTGTCCATGCCGACGATCAAATCCGCGATGTTCTCCCTGGTCGCGGCCTCATCGCGGCCGACCGTCGAATCCGTCACCGAGGAGGTCACCCGATCCATCGGACGCTACGTCCTCGGTCAGGTGTCCTTGGGCGTCATCAACGGCGTGTGTTCGGCGATCTTCCTCACCATCATCGGTGCCCCGCTGCCGGCGCTGCTGGCGTTCGTGGCGTTCCTGTCCTCGCTCATTCCCCTGGTCGGTCCGATCACCGGTTCGATCATCATCACCGCTTCCTGTCTCATGGTCTCGCCCGGGCTGGGCATCACTGCAGGCATCTACTACCTCGTGTACATGCAGGTCGAGGCGTATCTGCTCAGCCCGCGGATCATGAACGCCGCGGTCGACGTGCCCGGAGCCCTCGTCATCATCGCCGCCATCGCCGGTGGAACCTTAGGCGGTGTGCTCGGTGCGGTGGTCGCGGTGCCGGTGGCCGCCTCGGCGCTCATCATCATCCGCAAGGTCGTCGTCCCGGCGCAGGCGAAGAAGTAGGAGCGGCTGGCCGACTGTCAGTCGTGGTCGTCGCGGCTGTCGGAACCGATACGGGTGACGAGTGCGTGGATGATGAGCTTGACGATGAAATATGTGCCGAAATAGCCGACTGCAGCGACGACGAGCGTGACGAGCAGGTTGGACTCCCCGGTGCCGACCACGGACAGTGTGGCGAAGACCGTGACGGTGATCGCCGCGAGATAGGGGATCAGTCGGAGGACGGGGGATTCGGGCTCGCTCATGGGGCTGAGTCTAGCAACGGGGTACCGGAGCATCGATGCCGAGTCTAGGGTGGAGCCCATGACTGAAGCCGACTGGAGAGCTCAGCGCGACGATGCCGTCCCCGACGATGTGGAACGGCTGCTCGCAACCGTGCCGGAATGGTTCGGCAGACCCGAATCCAACGCCGAATACATCGACGACGCGCGCCGCATGGAAACGTGGACTGTCCGCGACGAACATGGCCAAGTCGTCGGAGCCACGCTGGTGACGCATCATTTCCCGCAGACCAGCGAAATCCATCTCACCGTCGTCGACCGCTCCGTCCACGGCGGGGGAGTCGGGACTGCGATGATCGAAGCCATCACCGAGGATGTTCGGACCCGTGGGGCGCGGCTGCTCGAAGTGAAGACCTTGGGCCCGTCGAAGGACGATCTGAACTATGCACGGACCCGTCACTTCTACGAGAAGATGGGCTTCCTGCCTCTGGAGGAGACCGACCTGTGGGGAGCGGACACGCCCTGCCTGATCATGGTGAAGCCGGTGGGGTGAGACTGCGAACGACTGTCCCTGCGAACTCCCTCAACGGCTATTGTCCGCACCCGGGTTCCGACCTAAGGTGAGAGGACACGGACACATCCGCTCCGCGCCTCCGACCGCCATCGGACGAGGCACGTGTTGTGGGGTGGATGGACTCACACGAAGGAGTGTCATGGCAGTCTACTCAGCACCCGGTACCGACGGCGCGCTCGTCACGTTCAAGCCCCGTTATGAGAACTACATCGGAGGAGAGTGGGTACCGCCGAAGGACGGCAACTACTTCGAGAACATCACTCCCGTCACCGGACAGGCATTCACCGAGATCCCCAGCTCCACCGCCGACGATGTCGAAACCGCACTCGACGCCGCATGGGCGGCGGCACCGGCCTGGGGCAAGACCTCCGTCGCCGAACGGTCGAACATCCTGCTCAAGATCGCCGACCGCATCGAATCCAACCTCGAGATGCTCGCCGTCGCCGAGACCTGGGACAACGGCAAGGGAATCCGCGAACCGCTGGCTGCGGACCTGCCGCTGGCCGTCGACCACTTCCGCTACTTCGCCTCGGCCATCCGGGCGCAGGAAGGCGGCGTCTCCCAGATCGACGACGACACCGTCGCCTACCACTTCCACGAGCCCCTCGGCGTGGTCGGACAGATCATTCCCTGGAACTTCCCACTGCTCATGGCCACCTGGAAGCTCGCTCCGGCGCTCGCCGCAGGCAACTGCGTGGTCCTCAAACCCGCCGAGCAGACCCCGGCGTCGATCCTCGTCCTCGCCGAACTCATCGGCGACCTGCTGCCTCCCGGCGTCCTCAACATCATCAACGGATTCGGCGTCGAAGCCGGCAAGCCGCTCGCGTCTAACAAACGCATCCGCAAGATCGCCTTCACCGGTGAGACGACGACCGGCCGCCTCATCATGCAGTACGCCTCGCAGAACATCATCCCGGTCACCCTGGAGCTCGGCGGAAAGTCACCGAACATCTTCTTCGACGACGTCATGGCCGCCGACGACAGCTACCGGGACAAAGCACTTGAGGGCTTCGCGATGTTCGCTCTCAACCAGGGCGAGGTCTGCACCTGCCCGTCGCGTGCGCTCGTCCAGGACTCGATCTTCGACGACTTCGTCGCCGCCGGCGTCGAACGCGTCGGCTCCATCAAGCAGGGCAACCCCCTCGACACCGACACCCAGGTCGGCGCACAGGCCTCGAACGACCAGTTCGAGAAGATCATGTCCTATCTCAAGATCGGAAAGGACGAAGGCGCCGAGGTGCTCATCGGCGGCGACAAAGCCGAACTCGACGGTGACCTTGCCGGTGGGTTCTACATCCAGCCGACGATCTTCAAGGGCACGAACAAGATGCGCATCTTCCAGGAGGAGATCTTCGGACCCGTCGTGGCGCTGACCTCGTTCTCCGACTACGACGACGCCATCGCCACTGCCAATGACACCCTCTACGGCCTCGGCGCCGGAGTCTGGGCTCGCACCGGCAACACCGCCTACCGGGCCGGACGCGACATCCAGGCCGGCCGCGTCTGGGTGAACAACTACCACGCCTACCCGGCCCACGCCGCGTTCGGCGGATACAAGTCCTCGGGCATCGGACGTGAGAACCACAAGATGATGCTCGACCACTACCAGCAGACGAAGAACCTGCTGGTCAGCTACTCCGAAAATGCACAAGGATTCTTCTGATGAGTGAAACAGCCGAAACAGCCGCCCTCGAATCGACACCGACGATCGAGGGCGAAGAGAAATCGCGAGTGGCGATGACTCAGGCCGCCATCGACCTGCTCGCCGGACTCGTCGACAAACACGGACAGCTCATGTTCCACCAGTCCGGCGGCTGTTGTGACGGCTCGTCGCCCATGTGCTTCCCCGAAGGCGACTTCCTCACCTCGGAAGCCGATGTGCTGCTCGGTCACTTCGACCTGCCCATCGACGATGCCGAGAAGGCCGGACTGGACTTCTGGATGTCGACGGAGCAGTTCGAGTACTGGAAGCACACGCATCTGACGATCGATGTGGTGCCGGGCAGGGGGAGCGGCTTCAGCGTCGAATCACCGACGGGAAACCGCTTCATCATCCGCTCGACGCTCATGGACGTTGGCTGAGGCCTACTTCAGCACCTCGGGTTCGCCGAGGGAGAGCATCAGCCGGTTCGCCCAATTGAAGAAGGCGGCACAGCTGAGTGCGTCGATGATGTCGCCGTCTTCCAGACCCGCCGCACGCAGTTCCTTCACGTTCTGGGTTCCGAAGGCCTGCGGGGTCAGGGTGAGCGCGACCGAGGCGTCGACGACGGCGTCCCACACCTGATCGCCGAGGTGGCTCTGCGTGCCGATTCCGTCGTCGAGGAGGCGCTGGACAACGTCCCGACGCCCGGATTCCTCGGTGGCCCGATCGGCGTGGACCGACGCACAGAACAGGCACCCGTTGAGCCGCGAGGCTGCGGTCGCAGCGAGTTCGCGTTCGGCCCGGCCGAGCCCGTCGGTGGTGTTGAAGAAGATGTCGAAGTCGGTCAGGGTCCGTGCCTTGAGCGCGGCAGGATCGCGTGCGAGCAGCCGGAAGTAGGGGTTCTTCGCCCGTCCCGCCTCGACGAGCGCATCCCGTTGGACGTCGCTGAGGTCCGCCTCGGCGACGGGCGCGATCCACGGCACCCATCCGAGCCCGCCCTGTTGGAACAGTTCGGGACGGTGGAGATCCGGATACGTCTTCACCTGGTCCCCGACGTCTCGCAGTGCCTGCTCCGCCCTCGCCGAGGTGGGGCTGTCGTCGGCCTCGTGTGAGGACGGGGCGGCGTCGGCCGGGGCTTGAGTCGCAGAGGCCGCATCGGTGAGTACGGCGAGTCCGGTGCTGATGCGGATCTGGAAGTTGAGGAACGACACGAGCTGAGCGAGAGTGACGATGCCGTCCTCGTCCCAACCCGCCTCGAGCAGAAGTGCCAGGTGACCCGGGCGGCTGTCGCGCGGATGGAGGACGAGAAGATGAGCGAATTCGAGTCCTGCCGTCAGCTTCTCACCGAGTCTCTTCGCCGTCGCCCCGGCGGCAGTCAACCACGGCCCGGGAACGTTCTCCTCAGCTAACGCTGCGGATTCGAAGATTCCGTAGGGACCAGCGGTGCCGGCCGGCGCAGTCGCCTCGTCGAGGAGTTCGGCGACCGCCCAGGACACGGACTCGTCTTCGTCACGCAGGAGATCACGGTAGAACTCCTCGGCCCGCGCGGAACCGAGCAGACCCGCGGTGAACGCGGCGACCGCATAACGGTCGCGGAAGCTCACGCTCTTCGGATCGGCGGGTTCGAGCAGAGCCTCGAAGCTCAGCTGCGCGTTCTCCTTCGCCTGTGCCCGGTGGCCGCGCAGCTCATCGAGAGGATCGTTCGCCGCGATTCCGGCGAGGAGGTTGATGATATCTGGCATCTCAGTGCACCTTCTCCTTGGTCACGGAGAACCCGAGGGCGGGGGCCACCTCGGTGGCCAGCAGTTCGATGGACCGCAGAGCGGTCTCGTTCGTCGCCGGAACCGAGTGCACCTGGAAGCTGACGTCGGTGGCCCGGTCGAGGACGCGGTCATGCTGCAGGCGTTCGCTCACCTGCTCGGGCGTGCCGAGGTAGGTGTCGGTGGCGATGAGGAGCTCATCGAGGGTCAGTGACGAGGTGTCATAGCCGACGAGGCGGTCGGCCTCGGCCCGCAGCGCTGGCTCGGTGATCTCGCGCAGCCGGGGCAGATCCTCTGCGTCGGCGACCACGGCGGTGCGGGAGGCGAGGACGCGCGGTTCGGCCCCCGCGGGCAGCTGGGAGAGATAGTTGTCGATGACCGGCAGCTGCACCTCGTCGAGGCGTGCCGCCGGATTGTCCTGGGGCCGCGGCTGGGTCCGCGAGAGCATGAGACCGTCACCGGCAGCCCCGGCCGCACCGGCACCGCCTGAGGAGAACGTCGCCTGCCACAGTCGTCGCTCGAGGCTCGGACGCTGCCCCGCGGGAGCAGGGTAGAGACCGTGGTCGGTGGGCAGCCGGTCGCCTGAGAACAGTGTGCGCAGGGTCGCGAGATTGTCGGCGAAGACCTCACGACGCTCATCGAAGCTCGTGCCGAAGGCGGGGAACGACTTCGGGTTCCCGCCCGAACCCAGCCCGATCTCGAGGCGACCGTCGGAGAGTTCGTCGAGGACGGCGGCGTCTTCGGCCACGCGCACGGCATTCTCCATCGGCAGGGTGATGATCGCGGTGCCCAAATTGATCCGGGTGGTGCGGGCAGCGGCGTGGGAGAGGAAGACGAGCGGGGAGGGCAGTCCGCCCTCGGCCGCGGAGAAGTGGTGCTGGGCGACCCAGGCCGAATGGAAGCCGAAGTCCTCGGCTGCCTCGATCTGTTCGAGGGCGAAGCGATAGCGGTCTGCGGCTGGGGCGTCTTCGAGCAGGCGGGTGAAGAATCCGAGCTTCGGTCCGGTTGCCTGAGCGTCGGTGGCCTGAGTGCCGGTGGATTGAGGGGTCATGGTTCTCAGCTTTCTGCTGCTGCGGTGAGCAGGGTCGGGGTTGCCGGTCGATTGTTCGCAGGCGCTGCATTGACCGACAGCGTCGCGGGACGGGGGATCGCCTCGAGCAGAGTGCGTGTGTAGACAGAGCGGGGGCGAGTGAAGATCTCTTCGGTCGCGCCGTCGTCGACGAGGTGTCCGTGCGACATCACGGACACCGTATCAGCGATCTGGCGGACGACGGCGAGATCATGGGTGATGAAGACGTAGGTCAGACCGAGTTCCTGCTGGAGCTCGTCGAGCAGGGTGAGGATCTGCGCCTGCACGGTCACGTCGAGAGCGGAGACGGCTTCGTCGAAGACGACGAGTTCGGGTTCGACGATGAGGGCGCGGGCGATCGCCACTCGCTGCAGCTGTCCGCCGGAGAGTTCGGCGGGACGCCGATCGAGGAAGTCGGCAGGCAGCGCCACCCGGTCCATCGCTTCGGTCACGAGCCGCGGTCGGGAGGCGCGATCGCCGAGGCGGAAGTTGCGCAGCGGCTCCGTCAGCGTCGACCGGATCGAATGCTTGGGATCGAGAGCGGAGAACGGGTTCTGATGGACGAGCTGCACGGTGCGCCGGAACTCCCGCAGCCGCTGCCGTGAGGGACGACCGCGTCCGAGCTCCGCAGCATCGAAGTCGCCGATGCGCACATGCCCGGACTGCGGGGTGAGGAACCCGGACAGCGCCTTGCCCGTGGTGGTCTTGCCCGAGCCGGACTCGCCGACGAGACCGTGCGTGGTCCCGCGCGCGACGGTGAAGTCCACACCCTCGATGCCGGTGATCCGATCATCCGTACGGTCGAAGACATGGGTGAGCGATTCGACGGAGACGAACGGGTCTGTGGACTCCCTGGTCGCCTCGGCGCGGGCAGTTCGTGCCTTTGTCTGCAGTGCGGGAGCATCGGCGATGAGACGGGTGGTGTAATCGGTGGCCGGGTCGGAGAAGACCCGTCCGGCCGGCCCCGTTTCGACGATGCGCCCGCCCTGCATGACCACGACCTCGTCGGCGCGTTCACCGGCGACGGCGAGATCATGGGTGATGAAGAGGATGCCCATCCCGGTCTCGGTGCGCAGTTCGTCGAGGAGGTCGAGCACCTGCTTCTGGACGGTGACGTCGAGGGCGGAAGTGGGTTCATCGGCGATGAGCAGGCGCGGACGCAGCGCGATGGCCGCAGCGATGAGCACACGCTGCCGCATCCCGCCCGAGAGCTCGTGCGGGAACTGATCGGCCCGCTTCTCCGGCTGGTCGATGCCGACCCGGTCCAGCAGCTCGACGACCTGGGCGCGAGCCTCGGCGCGGCCCGCGCGACGGTGGATGCGCAGCGCCTCGGCGACGGATTTCCCGATCGTCTGCAGCGGATTGAGCGAGGACCCCGGGTCCTGCGGGACATAGCCGATCTGGGAACCGCGCACACCGCGCCAACCGGAGGTGCCCAGGCTGAGCAGATCAACCTCGCCGAGGCGGATCCGCCCGGCCGCGACCCTGGCCGAGGAGGGAAGGAGACCGATGACGGCGTTCGCCGTCGTCGACTTCCCCGAACCTGACTCGCCGACCACGGCGGTCATCGAACCGGGACGGACCGCGAGATCGAGCTCGCTCACGGCCGGTGCCGCGGAGCCGCCTCGGTGGGAGTATTCGACGGACAGGCCGTCGATGCGCAGCAGTGAGGAGTCGGTCATGATGTCACCTTTCGCAGGGTGTTGCCGATCTGGTGGGTGGCGAGCACGATGGCCATGACCACGAGGCCGGGCAGCACTGTCAGCCACCAGGCGGTGGCGACGAAATTGCGGCCTTCAGCGATGATGAGGCCCCATTCGGGGGTGGGCGGCGGGGTGCCGTAGCCGAGGAACCCGAGCGTGGAGATCTGCAGGATCGCCGAACCGACCTGGAGGACCGCCAAGGACAGCACGGGCGAGATCGAATTCGGGAGGATATGGCGGACGAGGACGGTGAAGAAGGTGCCGCCGGAGCCGTAGGCAGCGGCCACGAAGTCGCTCGTATTGACCTGCACCGCCTGCGACCGGGCGAGACGGGCGAACTGGGCGATGGCCGTGACCCCGACGGCGATGGCCGCGTTGATCGTGCCGAATCCCAGGACGACGACGATCGAGAGGCTGAGCAGGATCGCGGGGATGGACAGCAGCACGTCGATCAGGCGCATGAGCACATCGTCGACGAGTCCGCGGCGGGTGCCGGCGATGAGTCCGATCGTGGTGCCGACGATGAGCCCGACCCCGACGGCCACGAGCGCGGCCAGCAGGGACTGGGAGGCGCCGTAGACGACTCGGGTGAAGGCATCGCGGCCGGTCTGGTCGGTGCCGAACCAATGCTCGAGGCTCGGGGCCAGAAGGGCAGGGGTGTTTCCGCCGTCGTTGGGATCGTAGTGGGTGAAGAGACCGGGGAACAGCGCCCAGGCGATGGCGATGAGCAGGACCAGAGCGGAGGCGATGGTGGCCGGGGTGATCGCGGCGCGTGCCCGGCCGCCGCGTGCGCGCCGGGACTCGGTGACCTGGCCGCGGGTGAAGACGATGCTCATGAGTTCTTCTCCTTCGTCTCGTCATCCCAGTCGAGGTCGACGCCGACGCTGGCCGCGGATGCCGTGAGAGCGCGACGTGTCGGTTCGTCGTGGCTGCGCAGTGGCCTGCCCGCCGAGGCGGTGCTGCGTTTCGTGCGCAGACGGACGTCGATGACGGGATAGAGAAGGTCGACTGCGAGATTGATGATGACGTAGCCGAAGGTGGCGATGACCACGACGGCCAGCAGGATCGGATTGTCCCGGTGGGTGACGGCCTGGGCGGTGATCAGCCCGATGCCGTTGCGGCCGAACACGGTTTCGGTGACCACGGCGCCGGCGACGAGTTCGCCGAAGACGAGCCCGATGATCGTCAGCCCCGGCAGCACCGCATTGCGGGCGACGGTGTGGACGAGGATCCACAGTTCGGAGGCGCCCTTCGCGGTGGTGACCTTGACGAAGCCGGAGGCCTGCACCTCGGTGATGGAGCGGATGAGCACCTGGGCGATCGGGGCCGAGAGCGGAACCGCCACGGTCAGGGTCGGCAGCACGAGCGCTTCGGCGGGGCCGGGATTGACGACGGAGACGACGCCGAGCTGGAAGGAGAAGACCTGGATGAGCAGGATTCCGAGCCAGAACACCGGGATGGAGATGAACAGACTGGGCACCGAGTCGAGGATCCGGCGCACCCGAGCAGTCGGCCCGGTGGACGGTCCGAAGGTGGCGAAGACGGCGATGATCACGGCGAGGACGAGGGCGGTGACGAACCCGGAGGCCGCGAGCACTGCGGTCGACGGCAGAGCCGCAGCGATGCTCGTCGACACGGCCGCGCCGGTCTGGACCGAATAGCCGAAGTCGCCGGTGAGGAACCCGGTGAGGCTGGTGAGGTACTTGCCGAACCAGGAGTCGTCGGCGCCGGTGGCGTTTCGGATCTCGGCGATCTGGTCGTTGGACAGGCCCAGTGCGGGATCGGCGAAGCGGGCGGTGACGCCGTCTCCGGGGATGAGGCTGAGCAGGATGAATGCCGCGGTGAACGCGAGCAGCAGCACGAGGACCGCCTGGCCCAGGCGCAGGAGGAGGTAGCGGGTGTCGAGGATCATTTCTCTCCTGCCAGCCAGGTGCTGTAGAAGTCGGGGCGGCCCACGGGTTCGGTGGTGAAGCCGTGGACGCGGCGGCGGAATGCGAAGACCTGTGGTTCTTCGAAGAACGGCAGCACATAGGCCTGGTCGACGAGGTAGTTCTGGACCGCCTCGGCGGCCTCCTGCCGTTTCTCATGGTTCGGTTCGGACGCCAGCGTTTCGAGGAGTTCGTCGATCTTCGGGTCGACCGAATCGTCGTCGGCGTCCGCGCGGTCGACTCCGTTGAGGAAGACGTCGCGATTGACCGAGGAGTAGTTCGAGCGCAGATTGTCGAAGTCGGCGCGGGCGACCATCGAGTGGTAGATCTGCACGGTGTCGAGTTCGAGGGCGTCGAGCGTCTGCTTCGACTGGTCCCCGGGGTTGATCGACAGGCGTACCCCCACGCGGCGCAGCTGCTGTTGGATGAGGGTCTGGACCTCGTTCGACCGCGGCTGCGGCAGTGCGATATTCACCGTCAGCGCCAGCGGAGTTCCGTCCTTGACGCGGTAGCCCTGCCCGTTGCGCTCGCTCCAGCCGGCCTGGTCGAGGAGGCGGTTCGCCTTGTCCGGGTCGAAGTCCCATGATCCGGACTGGTCGGTGTAGCCCATGGCGCCCTTGGCCAGCAGGCCGGTGGCCAGCGGGTAGTTCGGGGTGAAGAGCTTGTCGACGATCTCCTGTCGATCGATGGCGGCGATGAGCGCTCGCCGGACGTCGATGTCGCCCAGCAGGTCGTGGCGGAACCGGAAGTTGATGCTGTTGTTGATTCCGTTCGTCGCCTTCGCATAGAGGCGCAGCCCCTGTTCGGTGACACGCGACTCATCCGGTGCCTGGACATCACGGACGCCGTCTGCCTGCCCGGAGAGCACGGCTCCGATGCGCACGGAGTATTCGTTGTTCGTCAGGTAGTCGATGCCGTCGAGGTGGGCCCGGCCCTGATGCTTCAGGTGCGGGGGCGCCCAGTCGTAGTCCTCGCGGGCACGGACGGAGAGCTTCGTGCCGATGGTCTCGTCAGTGATGTGGAAGGGCCCGCAGGTGTGGATCTGCGTGGCTCCGCCCGGGCCGAAGCCTTCGGCGTCGAGGTCGAGAGTGGAATCGGCGAGCAGCCCCGCGTTCATCGTCGACGTCGCCTGCGCGAAACCAGGGGAGGGGGCGGAGAAGTGGAACCGGACCCGATTTCCGTCGAGGACTTCGCTGCGTTCATAGTTCGAGATCTGCTCGGACACCGGCAGCGTGCGGGCTTCGTCGCCGCGACCGAAGAGGTCGAAGTTCTTCGCCACATTCTCCGGTGTCAGCGGCGAACCGTCCGAATAGGTCACGCCCTTGCGGATGGTGAAGGTGTAGGTCGTGGCGTCGGCGTCGGTCTCCGGCAAGTCCGTGGCCAGCCACGGATGGAGCTCGAGGGTCTCGGGATCCTGCCACAGCAGGCGTGCCGAGATGTTGTTCATGATTCCGCCGTTGGGGTAGAAGCCGACCGACGGCGGGTAGAGCAGAGTCCAGGTCTGGGGTTCGAAGTAGGTGAGCACCCCGCCGCGGACGGGTTCGCCCTCGGCCAAGGAACCTGAGTCATGGGGAGTGCAGGCGCTGAGGGTGAGCAGAGTGCCGAAACCGAGACCGAGGCTCAGTACCGAGCGGCGGTCGAGGCGTCGGTCGGTCAGGCGCTGAGTCAGACGCGCTGAGGTGGAGAGACGGTGATCCGTCATGGGACGTCCTTCGGGCAAGAGGAATGGAACAGAGGGAATTGAGCCGGATAGTTCAACAATATACGGACATTGCGATTGCCGTTGACGGCAGGCAACGGCAGTGTCCGGCGCGGGGCCCGAGGTGGATGTGCATGCCTTGAGTTAAGCGCATCCGTGCAATCCGCGTCAATCCGGGGCTTAATATTGAGACATGTTGAACACATCGAGTTTCGATCATCTGGTGATCGCCGTTCCCGACCTTGAGAAATATGTTGAGCAATCAGCGGATCTTCTGGGGGTGAAAGCGATCGACGGTGGGGCCCATCCGGGGTTGGGTACAGCCAATGCGCTGCTCGGGCTCGAGCTCGACGATGACCTCACCGAGTCCCTCGGACTCGCGCGTCCACGTGGTGCGAACCCGCTCACATACCTCGAGATCCTCGGCCCCGACCCCGAGCAGGACCCGGCACTCGCGGCAGGGCGCTTGGCCGGGATCACGGCACCGACCGTGCAGCGGTGGGCGATCCGTCCGGACGATTTCGACGGCGTCGTCACGGCAGCTGCGCGGTCACGGGAACCGCGCGTCGACCTCGGCGAGGTCCATGACATGACCCGACGCCGACCGGACGGGGTGGTCCTCGATTGGCGCCTGACCAGGCGCACCCCACTGCCGTGGTCGGGAATCCAGCCGTTCCTCATCGATTGGAAGGACTCCGAGCATCCGGCGAGCCAGGAGATGCCGTGGGTCCGCCTCGAGAAGCTGTGGGCCGCGAGTGACGAGCCTGCTGCGGTCGGTTCGGTCCTCGACTTCTTCGGCATCGCTCTCGACATCATTGCCCCAGGCCGCCAAGAGGGGGAGACTGAGGGCCTACACGCTCATCTGAAAGGTCCGGGTGGATCATGGACTCTCTGAACACCATTCCCGCGCAGCTCGACCACCTCATCATCACGGTGCCCGACCTCGAGGCCGGGGTCGCCGCCGTGGAAGAGGCCACCGGGGTGCGTGCGGTTCCCGGCGGTTCGCACCCGGGGCGAGGGACCGCGAACTCTCTGCTCGGGCTCACCCCGAATGGTTGGCCGGAGGGAGCCCACACCTACCTCGAGATCCTCGGCCCCGACCCGCAGCAGGTGCCGCCCGCTGACGGGACCTTGCCGCTCGACGCTCATCTGGCCGCCGAGCCGACCCTGCAGACCTGGGCCATCCATCCGCCGGCGTTCCTCGCGAAGATCGCGGCCGCGAACTCCGCGGGCATCGACTTCGGCGAGGTCCAGGACATGGCTCGCGACACTGCCGAGGGTGACCGCCTCGAATGGCGGCTGACCACGCGTTCCCCGCTGCCGCACTCAGGTGCGCAGCCGTTTCTCATCGACTGGGGCGAATCCGTGCATCCCGCCGAGGCGGCCCTGCCCACCCTCGAACTGCTCGAATTCCGTGTGGAATCGCCCGAGCCCGAGGCGGCGCGGGAGGTGCTCGAGGTGCTCGGGGCCGGTGACACCACGGTGGTCGAGGGGCCGGACTGCCGTCTGCGTGCCAGATTGCGCGGACCCGGCGGCGTGCTCGAGTTCTGATCACTCGCCGAGAAACGGGCTGAGTGTCGAGACACGGGTGTGTGCGCACGTTTCTCGACACGCAGCCCGTTTCTCGATGAATCGGCAGGAGATAGACTCACAGGCGTGCTCAGTCGAACCCGTCTTGTCTCCCGTCCACGCCTCCGCACCCTGACCTCGCTTGCCGCTGTCTCGCTGATCGTCGGGCTGAGCGCCTGCGCGCCCGCCGCCGACGAAGAGACCCGGCCGACTCCGAAGGCAGCCGAAACGCAGGCCGCCTCGCCGGGCCCGAGCGGCTCAGCCACCGAAACCAGCGAGCCCACCGAGACCGCGAACGTCGAGGACGCCGGAGCGGCCGGAGTCAGCGAAGGCGATATCGACACCCACGGCAGCGGCAGATGGGACCGGCCGAAAGAGGAGACCGGACCCAACCGCGACGAGGGCAAGACGTTCAAAGTTGCCCTGCGCGTCGAGGACAACCTGCCCATCAACGTCGATGAGGCCGGCGACTTCATCATCAAGACCCTCCAGGACGAACGCGGCTGGCAGGACATGGACGACGTCTCCATCGAGCTCGTCGATGAAGGTCAGGACACGATGATCTCCATCGCCAGCCCCGATACCGTCGACGAGATGTGTCTGCCGCTGCGGACCCTGGGCAAACTCTCGTGTCGCAACGGACCCAACGTCATCCTCAACGCCAAGCGCTGGGTCTCGGCCACCGAAGAGTTCGACGACATCGTCCAGTACCGGCAGTACCTCATCAACCACGAGGTCGGTCACGCCCTCGGCCACGGCCACGAATCCTGCCCCGGACCGGGCAAGACCGCCCCGCTCATGCAGCAGCAGACGAAGGGTCTGCAGGGCTGCAAACCGAACGGGTGGCCCTCGAAGAGCTAGTTCCGCGGCAGTCGCGGACAGACTCAGGCCGATACACCGCAGGCCCCGCAATTGCGGGGCCTGCGCTGTCAGTGCGTGGATGTGCGTTTCAATGCTTGGGCGAGCGGGGCCGCAGAGAATAGTCTCCGTTACCCCGCGTGGCCTTCTCGTACTCGATCTCATCGTTGACGGAGCTCGTGCCCGAGGGGGTCAGCGAACCAGGCTGTTCGACGACAGCGATGCTGTCGGTTGCGACGACCTCACGCTGATGGTCCGCCGGGGCACCTGCATCGAGCTTCGTGGCCAGAGCCTTCTCGCGAACGAACATGAGGATGACGGCCGCGATGATTCCCAGCGGGCAGACCCACAGGAAGATCGGCACCAGCGCATCGCTGTACGCATTGACGATGATCGAATGGATCGGATCGGGCAGCGACTTGACCACCTCGGGGGTCAGTGAGTTCGACCCCGTGCCCTTCATCGCCTGGGCGCCCTGAGGTCCCAGGGACTTGATGCCGTCCTCGAGGTTGGATGCCAGCCGCGAGGTGAAGAGCGAACCGATCAGCGACATGCCCAGCGTGCCGCCGATCTGCCGGAAGAAGTTGTTCGACGCCGTCGCCGTGCCGACCATCGCGACCGGGAACGAGTTCTGGACGATGAGCACGAGCATCTGCATCGACAGTCCCAGGCCGAGGCCCAGCACACACAGGCAGCCGATGACGACGAGAACGTTCTGGTCGGCCGTGACGAAGGTCCCCATGAGGAAGAGGGCGACGCCGACGATCGCGCTGCCGAGCACCGGGTACCACTTGTACCGTCCCGTCTTCGAGACGACGAAGCCGATGATGACCGAGCTCGGCAGCATCACGGCCATCATGGGCACCATGAGGAGCCCGGCCTTCGTCGCTTCGATCCCGTGGGCCATCTGCAGGAACGTGGGCATGTACGAGAGGACGCCGAACATGCCGATGGCGATGCACATGCCGGCGATCGTGCAGAGGACGAAGTTCGTGTCCTTGAACACGAACATCGGGATGACGGGTTCGGGCACAGCCTGTTCGACGAAGACGAAGACGACGGCGCTGATGACGGCGATGGCGATGAGTCCGATGATGATCGGATCGTCCCAGTCGTACTGATGTCCGCCCCACGAAGTCGTGAGGATGAGCGCCGAGGTGAATTCGGCGATGAGGATCATGCCCGCGACATCGACATGGCGTTTGACCGACCGGTCCGACTTGGGGACCTTGAGGAAGAGGATGGCGGCGATGAGGGCGAGCACGCCGAACGGCAGGTTGAGGGCGAACGTCCAGCGCCAGCCCGGACCCTCGGTGATCCAGCCGCCGATCAGCGGTCCCGCCACCGAGGTGACCGCGAAGTTCGCTCCCATGATGCCCATGTACGGGCCGCGCTTGCGAGCCGGCACAACCGCGGCGATGAGAGCCTGCGAGAGGATGATGAGACCGCCGCCGCCGAGGCCTTGAATGACGCGTGCGGTGATGAGGACGGCCATGTTGTGGGCCAGGAAGCCGACGACCGAACCGAGGATGAACATGCAGATGGCGAAGATGAAGATCTTCTTCCGGTTGAACGAATCGCCCAGCTTGCCGTAGATCGGCATCATGATCGTCGACGCCAGCATGAACGCCGTCGAGACCCACAGCATCTGGTCGACGCCGTTGAGGTCGCCGACGATGGTCGGCAGGGCCGTGGCCAGCATGGTCTGGTTGAGCGAGAACATGAACATTGCCAGCATCAGGCCGGTGAACAGCAGGATCACCGACGAGGTCTCGATCTCCGGCTCCTCCTCGGCGCCGTGCTGCCTCTCGGCAGCGGGCTCAGTGGCGGTAGTGGTCATTTCAGCCTTTCTAAGAGGGTCAGGAACAGTTCGATCGAGGAGGTGAACGCCTGGTCCACTCGCTCGTCGTCCAATTCGTGTTCGGTGTCGAACCGCGCAGAGGCGAAAGCATGCTCGAGCGGGATGCTGCACAGCTGCGCGAGCATCCGCGTGGCCCGTGCGGCGGTGTCGTCATCGGCAAAGGTGATTCCGCGACGTTCGACCCGCCGGCGGATGCCGGTGATGATCTGCTCGGAGTAGTGCCGCTTCGTCTCCATGCTGAGCATGCCGAGGTGCGGATGCCGAGCCTGGATCGCGCGCAGCTTCTGCTTGTTCGCCGACCGCGGCAGCAGGAATTCGAACGCGGCGCGGATGGTGAAGGAGAGATCCTCCACCAGACGCTCGCGCCGGGGCTCGAAGTCCTCGATGAATCGCTGCAGAGCGGCGGCGATATCGTCAGAGGTCGTCAGTCCGACGATCGCCATCTCCTTGGTGGGGAAATAGTTGAAGAACGTGCGCGTCGAGACCTCCGCAGCTTCCGCGATCCGAGCCACGGTCACCTCGTCGAGCCCATGATCGAAGACGAGATCGACGGCCGCGGCGTGGATGGACGCGCGGCGCTCACGGGTCTGACGCTCGCGCAGGGATTCGGTCGGTTCGGAACTCACCAGAAAATTATGCACCTCTTGCAAATTTGCACCAAATGCAGAAATGCATCCGATGCATTTCTCGACGGTGATGTTGTTCACACTCCGTCGTCGGGCGGGCGACAGGTGGGAATATATGTCCGCATCCACCTGTTGATTGAGTCGTATACGCTCAACTTTGAAAGAGGAGGTCAGCTTTGGCCACATTCTTCGGACCCGCAGGCTCGGGCGGAGACTCGTTCGACGAGTTCCTCGCTCGTTTCCTCCAGGGACAGACCGGAGCCCGCCGAGGCCGTTCCGTCGACATCAACCGACTGCTGAGCAAGCGCAGCCACGAGGTCATCGAAGCGGCCGCGGAGTTCGCAGGACGACACGGTCAGTCCGAGGTCGACGCGCTCCACATCCTGCGCACCATGGTCGATGCCGAACCCGGAATCTCCGCCGTGCGCCAGGCCGGTGCCGATCCCGAGGCCATCGCCCATGCGATCGAAGAGCGCCTTCCGGCTGCAACCGACACCGAGGCGGATTCCACGCCCACACTGACCGGTTCGGCCCAGCGCGCCCTGCTCGACGCCTACCAGGTGGCGCGAGCGTTCGGGTCGACCTACATCGATCCCGAACACATGTTCTTCGCCTTCGTGCTCAACCAGGAGATGCCCGCCGGGCGGATCCTCGCGCAGGCAGGCGTCACCCAGGCCGCGCTGCAGGCCGGTGCCGAGGCGGCCGAAGCCGCAGGGATGCACCCCGGCCAGGAGGCCGAGGGTGAGGACGGTCAGGAATCAGTGCTGGAGAAGTTCGGCACGGACCTCACCGAGCTCGCCGCCGAGGGCAAGCTCGATCCCGTCATCGGCCGCTCGGAGGAGATCGAACAGACGATCGAGATCCTCGCCCGCCGGACGAAGAACAACCCGGTCCTCCTCGGTGAGGCCGGCGTTGGCAAGACCGCGGTCGCCGAAGGCCTCGCTCAGGCCATCCACTCGGGCGAAGTGCCCAAGCAGCTGCAGGGCAAGCGCATCATCGCTCTCGACATGCCCGGAATGCTCGCCGGCACCCGCTACCGCGGTGACTTCGAGGAGCGCCTGACCGGAGCACTCAACGAGATCGCCGATGACGGAGACATGATCGTCTTCGTCGACGAACTCCACACCCTCGTCGGTGCCGGAGGCAACGGCGAGGCGAACTCGATGGACGCCGGCAACATCCTCAAACCGCGCCTGGCCCGCGGCGATCTGCACATGATCGGCGCGACCACGCTCAAGGAGTACCGCACCATCGAGAAGGATTCGGCTCTCGAGCGTCGCTTCCAGCCGGTGACCGTGGGTGAGCCGAGCGTCGAGGATGCGGTGACGATCATCGACGGGCTCAAGGACCGCTACGCGGAGTTCCACGAGGTCACCTACACCGCCGAGGCGGTCCGTGCGGCCGTGGAGCTGTCGAACCGCTACATCACCGACCGCTTCCTGCCGGACAAGGCCATCGACCTCATCGATCAGGCCGGTGCCCGGATGTCGCTCAGGCGCGGACCCGCGGTCGATATCGACGCGCTCAAGCTCAATCTCTCCGAACTCGAAGCGGAGAAGAAGTCCGCTATCGAGGTGGAGGACTACGAGCGTGCCGGCCGTGTCCGCGATGAGATCAACGAGGTGACCGCCCGGATCGAATCCGCCGAGAACCCGGACGCGGAGGCCGCGAAGACCGCTGCCGCCGAGGCGATCATCGGTGAACAGGAGATCGCGCACGTGGTCTCCCGGGCCACCGGAATCCCGGCAGCACGGATGACGCAGAGCCAGAAGGCACGACTGGCGAACATGGAAGAGGTCCTCCACGACCGCGTGGTCGGACAGGATGAAGCCGTGACCGCCGTGTCGCGCGCGATCCGCCGCAGCCAGACCGGTATGGCCGATCCCAATCGGCCCATCGGCAGCTTCCTCTTCCTCGGCCCCACCGGTGTCGGCAAGACTGAGCTGGCGAAGGCTCTGGCGCAGACCCTGTTCGACGACGAGTCGGCCATGATCCGCTTCGATATGAGCGAGTTCGGAGAACGCCACACGGTGTCCCGCCTCGTCGGTGCTCCTCCCGGCTACGTCGGCTACGACGAGGCGGGGCAGCTGACGGAGAAGGTCCGCCGTCGCCCATATTCGGTCATCCTCCTCGACGAGGTCGAGAAGGCCCACCCGGATGCGTTCAACCTGCTGCTGCAGGTCCTCGACGACGGACGGCTCACCGACGGCCAGGGCCGCACGGTCGACTTCCGCAACACCGTGGTCATCATGACCTCGAACCTCGGTTCCGAGTTCATGTCCGGCACTCCGCTGGGCTTCGCCTCCGGTGCTGCGGGAGACGCGGAGAAGGATCTCAAGGCCAAGGTCATGGGTCGCCTCAAGGAGTTCATGCGGCCGGAGTTCATCAACCGCATCGATGACACCGTGATGTTCTCGCGGCTCGACCGTGAGCAGCTGCGGTCCATCGTCGATCAGCAGCTGGCCGCGTCGAAGCAGCGCCTCGAGGCTCAGGGCATCGCCCTCGACGTCTCGGCAGAGGCTCTCGACTGGCTGGCCGACGAAGGGTACGAACCCGAGTTCGGCGCTCGTCCGCTGCGTCGCACGATCCAGCGCGAAGTCGACGACCGCATCGCCGATCTCCTCGTCACCGAGGCGGTCGATGAGGGCGGCACCGTGCGCGCCACTGTCGTCGACGGCGCACTCAAGGTCGTTGCCGGGACCCGCCCGGAGCCGATGATCGCCTGATCATTCGATCGCCGAGGCGGCCCGCGCCGGCCGCCGCCACAGTGCCCGGGGCGGAGGATGGGAATCCTCCGCCCCGGGCTCTGTTGTGCTCCCGACTCAGCCGGACACCGCGGTGGTCGCCTCCGACTGCGATTCGTTCGCTCCGAGGAGGCGGTTGAGGACGAGCCGTTCGCCGAGCGTCCACGTGGTCGTCGTCGCCAGGTAGAGAGCGGCGGCCAAGGGGACGAAGAGCGCGAAGATCGCGGTGAGGAAGGGCATGAAGCTCAGAGTCTTCATCACTCCGGACAGATCCGGCATCGCCGGAGCATCTGCCCCGTTCTTCGCCGGGGGAGCGGTCGGAGCCTCGGGTGTGGCCGGGGTGAGCAGGTGCCGGGAGAACCCGGCGACGACGGCGATGAGGACGACGAGGACGAGGTAGACCGTGATCGCGGTGCCCGTCAGATCGCCGGCGCCGAGCAGCTTGACGAAGCTCGTGTTGAGAGGCAGACCGAAGAGAGTATGACCGAGCAGCTCATTGGCATGCCCGCCGATCGTCGCATTGATGAAGAGACCGTAGACGGCCATGAGCACGGGCATCTGCGCGAGCACCGGAAGGCACCCGGCGAAAGGAGAGGCGTTCTCCTCCTTGTACAGCTCCATGAGCTTCTGCTGCATGAGCTCGGGCTTGTCTTTGTGCTTCTTCTGCAGCTCGCTGATCTTCGGGGCCAGTCGTTTCCGAGTGATGCCGGCTCTGACCTGGGACACACCGACGGGGATGAGCACGGCGCGGACCAGGACGGTGAGCACGATGACGGCCAGGGCGGCGCTGAAGCCGCCGGCGAGTGGTTCGAGGATGTCGCTGATCCCCGTGACCACCGTATAGGCGGCCTCGACGAGCAGGCGGATAGGCAGGAATTCGTAGATGTTCACAGGTGAGTGTCCTTCGGACTTAGGCGCACTGAGGCGCAGTTGAATGGGCCGTTGCAGGCCATCACCGTGACGACTGATGACAATTGCCCGCGCCGAGGCAGGGAGGCGTTCCGTACGGAACGTGATCGAGGTCGTTCAGGCGATGGCGTGAACGACGGAAGAGGGGGCTCTGGGCAGTGCCGTACCCGGAGTGCCGGGCTCCTCAGGCATGCGGAATTCGCGGATGCTTCGGCGCGCGTCCGGCAGAGACGGCGGGCGCGCCGACAGCGAGAGCACACGCAGCAGAGACATGCTCGCCCATGCGGCGATCGGCGTCAGCAGGGCCGCACCGAGGAGAGCCAGGACGATGAGATGAGTGGGGGACTGGGGAACGACCGAGTCGAGGTCGGAAGAGAGCACGACGACGAGCAGCTGCAGAGTCAGCCACATATTCGCCATCATCTTGCCCCCTAACCAGTGCGTCGATGCTAGCACGCGGGCCTGTGCGGGCCGTTCAGTGAAACAAGAGTCCGTCCGCTCACAGCGGCAGGCGTCTGCGCCGAGCGGATCAGGGTTCCCCGCGCCCACCGGCACTGTCAGGGTGGACGCATGTTCACTCTCAACTCTTCGCCCCACAGCCGACCGCCCCTGTTCTCCGACTCCGACGAAGCTGCGGCAGCCACCGCGATTCCCGAATCCCAGCGTATGCTCTACGCCTACCGATCCGTCGTCTTCAACGGCGAGCTCCGCGACGAGAACGGAATGGAGATCATCTCCCGACTCGTCCTCCTCTCCGCCGAGGACCCGCGCTCCGATATCCACCTGTGGATCAACTCTCCCGGCGGATCCGTGCCGATGATGCACGCGATCGCCGACACCATCGCCGCCCTGCCCAACGACGTGGTCACGATCGCCTTCGGCTACGCCCTGTCGGCGGGACAGTTCGTGCTCATGATGGGAACGCCCGGACGACGCCTCGCCCTGCCCCACGCCCGCATCCTCCTCCACCAGGGCTCGAGCGGGATCGGCGGCGCCGCCGCCGACATCGAACTGCAGTCCGCCGACCTGCGATCGGTCAGGGACACCGTCCTGCACCGGATCGCCGAGGCGACCGGGAAGACCTACGACCGCATCTTCGAAGACTCCCTGCGGGACCGGTGGTTCACCGCCGAGGAGGCGATCGAGTACGGACTCATCGATCGGGTCATCGACTCCCCGTCCGACCTGCGAGCTCAGATCGGAGGAGGGCGATGAGCCAGTACACGATCCCCAACGTCGTCGACCGAACCGGAGGCAGCGAGAAGATCGTCGACGTCTACTCGCATCTGCTCGGCAACCGGATCGTCTACCTCGGCGTGCCCATCGACGACGGGGTGGCGAACACGATCATCGCGCAGCTGCTCCACCTCGATTCGAGCAGCCGGGACCTGCCGATCAGCATGTACATCAACTCCCCGGGCGGCTCCCTGACCGCGATGACGGCGATCTTCGACGCAATGCACCACATCGGCGCACCCGTGGCCACCACCTGCGTCGGGCAGGCCGTCGCCGACGCGGCCGTGCTCCTGGCCGCCGGAGAACCCGGCCAGCGGGCCATGCTCGCCCACGCCCGCGCCGTGCTGCGACAGCCGCACGCCGAAGGGGCGCGCGGCACGATCCCCGACCTCATCGTCGCCGCAGACGAGATCGTCCGGCAGCGCCGAGACGTCGAAGAGATGCTCGCCGGCAGCACCGGACGGACCCCGGAGCAGATCCACCGTGACTTCGATCGCGACCTCGTCCTCGACGCGAAGGCGGCGCGGGACTTCGGACTCGTCGACGTCATCCTCTGACCGCGTACTCTCGCCGCGGTGGGCGGAGATACTCCCTGAGGATGACGACGAGCTCCGGGTCGGGTCGCTACGATCGGAGAATGAGACCGGCCCGTCCAGACCGCCGCGCGCGCAGGCGGATCGTCCTGCTCACCGTCGCCGCAGCGGTGCTGCAGCTGCCGTTCGCCATCGTCCTCGCCGCGGCGACCGAGACGACTGCGGCAGCGATGATCGCCCGTATCGGCACCGCGGTCCTCTCACCGGTGATCTTCTTCGTCGCAGCGCGATGGCCCGGACCGCGCGTGGCCGTACTGGCAGGGCTCGTCCTCCTCGATGTCCTGGTGTGGGCGGCGGCGACTCCCGATCCGGGCCCCGGTGGATTCGGCATGGGACCGGGTGCGTGGAGCGACCGAGGTCCCTGGTCGCCCGCGGAGGCCGGGCCCGGGACGACGCCGTTCTATGCCGCCTACCTCTTCGCCGTCGTCGCCGCGATCGTCCGCGGAAAGGCAGTCTGGGCGATCGCCTCGGCGGCGGGAGCCTGGGCGGGCTGCCTGCTGCTGGGTCCCCTGCTGGGAATCGACTGGTCGGTGGGGCGGGTGGTCTCGGCGACGATGGGACTCGCCATCGCTGTGGGCATCGGCGCCTTCGTCCGCCGCCGAGGCGAGCTGCGTCGCCAGGAGGCAGCCCAGCAGAACGCACGCCGCGCCGAGGTCGTCCAGGCCGAACGACTGCGCATCGCCCGGGATCTCCACGACGTCCTCGGCCATGCTCTGTCCCAGATCAACGTTCAGGCCGGAGTCGGCGAACACCTCATCGACCGCGATCCGGAGCAGGCGCGGTCCGCACTCGCGGCCATCAGAGAACTCAGCCGCACCGGGCTCAACGAAGTGCGCACCGTGCTGCACACGATGCGCTCCGACACCGGTGCTGCCGAAGCCTCCGGACCGGCGCCCCTGGCTCCGGTGCTCGGGCTCGACGATGTTCCGGCGCTGGTCTCCCGCCTCGTCGGCACCACGGACATCAGCGTGGACGATCGGCGGTATACGCACGCCGAGGGAGTGAGAGAGACACCCGGCCAGTCAACGGATGCAGCCGCCTATCGGATCATCCAGGAAGCACTGACGAACGTGCTCAGACATGCCGGCGCCGGCAGCGCACGGGTCGTCATCGCACGGCACTCGGATCGGCTGCGGGTGCGCATCAGCGATGATGGGGCTGGACTCCCAGACGGAGTCGAAGGGACGGGAATCATGGGCATGCGTGAGCGGGCGAAGCTGCTGCAAGGGTCACTCACCCTGATATCGGAAGGTCGACAGGGCACCACCGTCGACGTCGACCTCCCCTGGAACGCCGACCCTGCAGAGCTGCCCGACGAGGAGCCGCACCGATGACACCGATCCGAGTCGCCATCGCCGATGACCATCAGCTCGTGCGCGCCGGCTTCGCTTCACTGCTCGATTCCGAGGACGATATCGAGGTCACGATCCAAGCCTCCGGCGGACACGCTCTGCTCGAGGCGCTGCGCGCAGCACCCGTCGACGTCGTCCTCATGGACATCCGCATGCCCGACGGAGACGGACTGTGGGCGACGGAGGAGATCGCCGCCGATCCGCGGCTCGACGCCGTCCGCGTGGTGCTCGTGACGACCTTCGGACTCGACGAATACATCGTCCGCGCCGTTCGCGCGGGGGCCAGCGGGTTCCTGCTCAAGGATACCGACCCGACCGACCTCATCCGCGCCGTGCGCGTCGTGGCCGCCGGTGAGGCCCTGCTCTCGCCCGGAGTCACGAAGTACCTGCTCTCCCGCATGTCCTTGGGGCTGAAGGCAGAACCCGACTCCGGACTCGACGTTCTCACCGACCGCGAACGCGAAGTCCTCGCGCTCGTCGGCCGCGGTCAGTCGAACGATGAGATCGCCGAATCGCTCGTGCTCTCCCCGCTGACCGCGAAGACCCATGTCTCGCGGATCATGACGAAGGTCGGGGCCAGAGACCGCGTGCACCTCGTCGTCCTCGCCTACGAATCGGGGCTGGTCTCTCCCGGATGGCTGAACGAGCACTGAGTTCTGCTCCGTGCGGAGCAGCACAGGTGACTCCCGTCGGCGGATTCGCAGGGACCAGCCCGAGGTGTGTCATTGATGTCAGGTCCACGAACGGCGTGGACACCCGCCAAGGAGGCATCATGCACATGGAACACGGACCGCTGGCCTGGCCGTTCTTCTTCCTCATCCCGATCTTCTGGGTCCTCGTCATCGGACTCATCGTCACTCTCATCGTGGCTCTCAACCGTCGCCGGTGGCGGCAGGCCGGGGGACCGCCGTGGGCGGCTGCAGCACGAGAGGGTACGAGGAGCGCCGAGGCGACTCTGGCCCAGCGCTTCGCTCAAGGGGACATCGAGGAGGCCGAGTATCGCGCCCGACTCGAGGTGCTGCGGGCGAATCGGCTCGAGGCAGGGAACGGCTAGGCTGCGAGAGCGAGCCGTACCTGACCCGCTGCAGGCGGAGCAGGTGCGGCTCGCGTCATATCGGTCGCCGACAGCAGCGCGGTCGCAGGGACCCCGGACGTCAGGCCGAAGGCCGCGAGGACGAGGATCTGCGGCAGCTGGAGCCCGAGCACCTCGGCCACTGCCTCGATGACCTCGGACGACGGGTCCTTGAGCCCGCGTTCGATCTCGGAGAGGAACTGGGTCGAGACCCCGGACCGATGGGAGACCTGCGCCAGGGTGAGACCCAGATCGGTGCGGCGCAGTCGGAGAGCGCGGCCGAGCGCCTCACGCCACAGCGGCGGCGGGGTCGGGCTGTGCGGGAGCATGTCGGTCATGGGGTGAGCCTACGGTCTTCTGCGCCGCCTCGGCGAGGGTTTCTGCTGTCAGCAGATGAGGATGACTGACGTGAGGTGGCTCACAGGTGTTGCGGAAACGGCAGTAGGTTAAGTTAGGCTGACCTACGTTAATGTCGAGGGGCCGCATCAGGCTCCGACCACTGTCGAAAGGACAGGAATGCCAGTTCCTCACAGCCGACGGGCCGTCATCGCCGGAGCGCTCGTTGCGCTCTCGCTCACCGCCACCGCCTGCGGACAGGGATCGCAGGCCGCGGAGGAATCCGGGTCCGCGAATTTCGAGACCGTGACGATCAAGCACGCACTCGGCGAAGCGGTCATCGAGTCCGAGCCCGAACGCGTCGTCACCCTCGGCCAGGGATCGACGGAGACCGCGATCGCTTTGGGCAAGACGCCGGTCGGCATGGAGGAATATGCCTGGGGATCCGATGACACCGGCTACATGCCGTGGATCTACGAGGCCGTGAAGGACAATGGCGAGAAGCTGCCCGAACAGTTCCAGGGCGATACGGAACTCGACGTCGAGGCCATCGCCGAACTCGAACCGGATGTCATCCTCGCCCCCTGGTCGGGAATCACGGCTGAGCAGTACAAACAGCTCGATGCCATCGCCCCGACCGTGGCGTACCCGAAGCAGCCGTGGACGATCACGTGGGATGAGCAGATCACCACGATCGGCAAGGCGCTCGGTCAGGAAGAGGAGTCCGAAGGCCTCGTCGACGACATCAAGACCCAGCTGAAAGAGGCGAAGCGGGAGGAATACAAGGACCTCACGTTCTCCTTCATCTACAACTCGGGCCCCGGCACCCTCGGCGTCTTCTACCCCAACGAGCAGCGGGTGGCGATGGTCTCGGCGCTCGGGCTGACCCCGGATCCGATCATCGACGAACTGAAGAAGGACTACGACGAGCCGGGAACGGATTCAGCGCTCATCGGTCTGGAGAATGCGGACAAGCTCAACGATTCGGACCTCATCTTCACCTTCTACTCCGATGAGAAGAACAGGAAGGAGATCGAATCGCAGGGACTGTATGCGAACATTCCGGCGATCAAAGCCGGGGCCGTCGTGGCTCCGGAGGACCAGCCCTTCGTCACAGGCTCCTCGATCATCAACCCGCTCACCGTCCCCTGGACGCTCGAGCGCTATGTGCCGATGATCGACAAAGCGGTGAAGAAGCTCGACAAGTAAGTCGTCGGCGAGGAGTCTGTCGCATCGGTCAGGCAAGCAAGCTGGGCGCTCTCAACCGAGGGCGCTCAGCTTCTTCCATTCATCCCACGAGTACACCCAGTCCGAGATGTCGCTGTCGTTGGTCGACAGGCTCACGTGGGAGCCGGTGACCTCGACGGGGTCGCCGAAGATCGCGGAGTCGTAGTACTCCTTGGCCCGCTCGGTGGTGAGATTGATGCAGCCGTGCGAGACGTTCTGCGAACCCTGGACGCCTGCCGACCATGGGGCGGCGTGGATGAATTCGCCGTTGTTGTGGATGCGCACCGCCCACTGCACATCCGTCTCGTAGTCCCACTGTTCGGAGGTCATCGTATAGTCGGCGGCCTTCGACATCACCACATGCGTGCCGTTGTAGGACGGGGACTTCGGCGCGCCGAGCGAGGCCGGGAAGTCCATGACGGTCTTGCCGCCACGGGTGACGGTCATGCGGTGGGTCTTCACATCGGCCTTGACGACCTGTTTGCGTCCGATCTCGAAATCGAGCGTGAGGTCGTTCTGACCCACGCTGTTCTCGCCCGTCGGCACATCCTTGAGCGGAACGTCGACGGAGACCTTCGAGTGCGCCGGCCAGAACTCCTTCGGACGGAAGTGCAGGCGGGACTGAGGGTCGTCGTAGAGCCAACCCCAGGAGCCTTCGACCTCCCGCTCCTTGCCGTCCTCATCGGTGACCTTGACCGAGAGGCGGCGTTCGACATCGTCGCGGAAGTCCTTGGACACGGTGGAACCGAAGTTGAGCATGATGGGGGCGGCGACGCCGACCGTCTGATCATCGGCGAGCGTTGTGCGCACCGACATCGGAGCGCCGTCGCTGGCGCCGACGGTGATCGTCGCGTCGAGGTCGACCTCGTCTCCCTCGGCAGTGGTGGCGGTGGCCTTCACGGTGTATTCGCTGTCGGCGACGAGGCCGTAGGTCGAGATCCAGGCGGCGGACTCATCGGGGGCTGCGACCGCCTCGGCGCTGTCCTTGTTCTCTGCTTCGCCGTCCTTCGCCTCATCGTCGGCGGTCCCGGACTCGGTGGAGCTCGGTGTCGACGATCCGGCCTGGGCGTCGTCATCGGTGTCGAGCGCGGCGCCCGAAGCGTCGAAGAACGTGCCGGGATCGTGCGCGATGCGGGGGTGGGCCTCCTCGGTGACGGAGATGTCACTGAGGTCGGCGTTCTCGACGGAGATGCCGATCCGCTGGCCGGCCTCGAGGCCGACGTCGTCACCGGATTCGGTCACTTCGCCGAAGTCCCCAGCGCCGGGCATCGCGGTCGCTGCATCGGCGGACTCACTCGGCTCAGCTGAGGAGGTCGCATCGCTGGACTGCGACGTCGGTGTCGATTCGGACGCGGATTCTGCTGCCTCGGAGGTGATGGCTCCGACGCGGAACACGGGGTCCGCGGCCGCCTCGGCGGTCTTGTTCGCGCCATCGCGGGTCGCGTCGGGATCGTCGCTCGACGGCGTGCACGCCGTGAGCAGGGCCAGTGCCGAAAGGGCGGCAACGGCCCCTTGGATCTTCGTGGACAACAGGGAAACCTCGTATAAACACAGGGATGAGAACTGCGAATAATGGTAATGAAGCAAAATCACGAAAGTATTAACGCTTTCGCATCTTTGCCCCGATTCCGGCGCTCGGCAGGTCGTGGAGGCAGAGCTGACCTGGGCAGATGGGGGAGAGGGGGAGTTGTGGAATTGTGATGTTGGGGAATAGAGGACTCCCCGTGCACCCGACAGAGCTCGCTTACCCTTGCTGCCTTCCGGCCCTGGGGGAGTTCACAAGATGACGCCGCACGGGGAGCCGTGAATCAGTCTAGTCGAGAGCGGCCTCGGTGGACAAAACGAGTGGGCGGGGCCACAAGATTGCGACAAGGACTCTGTTATCCACTCGTGACAGAAACATCATCTGAGCGGGACATTCACTGGATAGTGTGGACGCATCCTCGTTTCCCATCCCTAAGGAATCATGCACATTTTCCGCAGAGTGGTTCTGCCGCTGGCCTTCCTCCTCGTCCTCATCCTCATCGCTGTTTTCCTCGGCTGGATTGCATTCAGACCGGCTGCCGACGACGAATTCGACGATGTCGGAGCCAGTGGGGAACCGGCGGAATCCACCATCACCGCCGAGCGCGGCGACATCTCCAACACAATCGAGGTCAAGGGACGCATCAACGTCGACTCCCCGACCGCGGTCAAAGCCGACCACGACGGAGTGGTCAACCATTTCTTCGTCAAGCCCGGTGATGAGGTATTCAAAGGCGCGGAGCTGTTCCAGGTCAGAAGCGAGGGTGAGCAGGAGGCGCCAGAGGAACCGGACGGCGGCAGCGACGGTGCCGAGCCAGCAGACTCGGAACGCGGGGACGAGGCATCGGGAGGCGACCCGTCGATCCCGGCCAAGCCGAAGTATCATTCGGTGATCGCCTCGGAAGACGGCACCGTGGGTGATTTCTCAGTCGAGCAGGGTGACACCGTCTCCGCCGACACCCAGGTGACCGAGCTGCTGAAGAAGACCTTCACCGCCAAGGCGCCGATCAAGGCGACCGACCTCTACCGAGTGCAGGAGCTTCCGGATACCGCGAACATCGCGATCGACGAAGGCCCGAAGCCCTTCGACTGCACGGGTCTCAGACTCGACCAGGGACCGGGTGCGGCCTCGGGATCGTCGTCGACGAGTGAGGATGAGTCCGAGGGCCCAGGGGCTGAAGGCGCAGGTGACGACGGTTCTGCCGCCGAAGGCTCGGAGGGAGGCTCCGGAGACGGTCCGCAGCTGATCTGTGCCATCCCCGACGATGTCACCGTCTACAACAGCCTCGATCTCACTATGACCATCGATGCTGGAGAGGCGAAGGACGTCATCGTCGTTCCGGTGACCGCGGTGCGCGGACTCACCGAGAAGGGATCAGTCTGGGTGACCGGAGACGGCGGCAAGTCCGAGGAGCGCGAGGTCGAGATCGGCCTCAACGACGGGTCCATGGTCGAAGTGAAGTCGGGCCTGGAAGAAGGTGAGGAGATCGATGAATTCGTTCCCGGCACCGAACCTGAAGATGAGAGTTCCGAGGGCGGGATGGATGACGAGTTCGGCGAGGGAGAGGACTGGTGAGCCGCCCGGAGCCGACGGCGGCAGAGACTCTGCTCTCGCTGCGGCATGTGTCGCGTTCGGTGCCGATCGCTGACGATCAGCTGCTCACGATCCTTGCCGATATCGACCTCGAGGTGGGGGTGGGGGAGCACATCGGCATCGTCGGGCGCTCCGGCACCGGCAAATCGACGCTGCTCAACATCCTCGGACTCCTCGACGCGCCGACGACCGGGGACATGGAGTTCGCAGGTGAACCCGTGCAGAAGATCTCCCGGAACAGGGCCGCAGCGATCAGAGGACGGGACATCGGATTCGTCTTCCAGCAGTTCAACCTCCTGCCCGGACGCACCGCGGTCGAGAACGTCGAAGCCCCACTGATGTACGCCACTGGGCGGGAGTTCCGCAATCGGCGGAGATCGGCCGAAGCCATGCTCGAGCGCCTCGGCCTCGGCGACCGGATCGAGGCGAAGCCGAACCGTCTCTCCGGAGGTGAGCAGCAGAGAGTCGCGATCGCACGCGCGCTGGTGCGTGAGCCGAAGCTCGTGCTCGCCGACGAGCCGACGGGCGCCCTGGACGTTGAGACGGGGCGTCAGGTCATGGAGATCCTCGACGGCATCACCAAGGACTCGGGGGCCGCGCTCATCACGATCACCCATGATCTCGGGGTGGCGAACATGACCACCCGACAGTTCTCGCTCAGTCAGGGGTGTCTCCATCCGGTCCTCGACGGGGCCACCGCCGAGGCGCTGGCGGGTGAGAGCCGATGATCACAGGATTCGCCGCATCGATCGTCGAAGCCTGGCAGGAACTGAGGGTGCACAAGGTGCGCGTGCTGATGTCCCTGATCGGCGTCGGCGTGGCTGTGTGTGCACTGACCCTCGTCGTCGGGTTCGGGAACATGATGCAGAAGGGGCTCGCCGACTCGTACGAGCAGCAGGGTGGTCGAGCCGCGACCTACACCCTGAGCCTCAATCCGACCGAGTCCGAGATGGGCGAATCCGAGGTCGAGAAGGTCCGGTCAGCACTCGACGAGACCGCCGACCGTTTCGGAATCAGCCACATCTCCGCCTACGGTCAGGTCGAAACCACGGTGCCGGGACCGGCTGGCACCGTCAGCGCCTCGATGTACATCGTCGACCCGGATTTCGACGTCATGCGCCGACTCTCCGTCGATCACGGCAGGTGGTTCACCGCCGGTGACGCCGCGAACCTGTCGCCGGCCGTCGTCGCCGATGAGACTTTTCTCAGCGAATACGGCATCGACCCGACTTCCCTGCCGGCCACGATCGAGCTGTCCGGTTCCCCGAAGAAGACGGCCACGGTCATCGGTTCGGTGCCCTCCTCCGAATTCCAGGAGTACGGGGAGATCTACGTCCTCAACGGGCAGGAGAAGCAGTTCGCCGCAGACGCCTACGCCGTCACCGAATTCGAGATGTGGGTGCCGCCCGAGGTCGGTGAGGAGCTGAGCAAACAGGTGACGAGTGATCTCAGACGGCAGCTGCCCGGCTTCGACGTCAGTGCGGACAGAACCGATTTCGCCTCGGACATCGATGAAACACTGGGTCCGGTGAAGAACGTGCTGTTGGTCATCAGCATCCTCATTCTCTTCATGGGTATGCTCGGCCTGCTCAACATCTCTCTTGTGACGATCCAACAGCGGATCAGGGAGATCGGCATCCGCAGATCCTTCGGGGCGACGAGTCGGCGCATCTTCTTCTCCGTGATGATGGAGAGCGTCGTCGCGACGACCATCGCAGGCGCTGTCGGCGTTCTCATCGCCGTGCTCGTGCTCAAGGCGCCGCTCGTCTCTGAGTTCATGTTCGACGGTGCGAGCACTCCGCAGGTCCCGATCTCTGCCGCGATCGTGGGCATGCTCGTCTCGGTCGGAGCCGGAGCGCTGGCGGGATCGGTGCCTGCTGTCGTCGCCACTCGGGTGCGGATCATCGACGCGATCCGAGCCTGAGGAGTGCCAGAGCGCCCGCTCCGAAGGCCAGGCACAGCCCGACCTGAACGAGGCATGCCACGGCGAAGGCATTGTCATAGCCGAGGCTGAGCGTGAAGACATGGAAGAGCGCTCCGAGCAGTGCCACGCCCACGGCGATGCCTGCCTGCTGCATCGTTGCGATGAGACCGCCGCTCAGCCCGGCCACTCGGTCGGGGACCGCTCCGACCACGGTGCCGACAAGAGGACCGAACTGGAGAGCCTGAGCCGCGCCGAGGACGACTCCCGGAAGCTGGAACCACAGATTCCATTCTGTGGCTGGGGCCGTTGCCGACGCCCAAGCCACCCCGAGAAGGCTGATCGCCTGCAGGGTCGTGCCGAGGACTATCGTGCCGGGCCCGCCGAGTCGACCGACGGCCCGGGGGACGAGGAGAGAGGTGATGAGGAAAGCTGCGGCGAAGAGGCCGAGCGTGAGTCCGGAGACGGCGGCGGGGTCACCATGGCCGGTCTGCGATGTGAGCGCGAAGTTGTAGAGGAACGTGCCGAAGCCGGCGAAGAACACGAAGGCCATGAGCATCCCGATCCATGCGGCAGGGATGCGAACCACCTGTGGCGGAATGAGGGGGTCCCGTCCGGCCGCCTCGGCGCGGTTCTGCCAGAGTGCGAACGCGGTGAGTGCTGCAGCGCAGGCTGCCAAGAGGGTTGCGGGCAGCGGAAGCCAGCCGGTGACCGGTCCAAGCGCCAGTCCGATGACGAGGCACATCATGCCCACGCCGAGGAGGATCGCGCCGGGGGCGTCGAGGGGTGCCGGGTCGGTGCTGCGTGATTCGGTCAGTCGCAGGGAACCGAGATAGGCGGCTGCGGCGGTGAGCGCGCAGCTGAGGAACGCCGCTCGCCACCCCCAGGTCTCGCCGAAGAGGGAGATGAGTCCTCCGCCGAGGACCTGACCGCCGACGGTGCCGACTCCGGAGAACGCGCCGAAGAGGCTGATCGCCTTCAGCCGTGCGGCCCCGGAGAGCGAATGCTGGAAGCTCGCGAGGATCTGCGGCATCATCATCGCCGCTGCCGAGCCCTGGGCTGCGCGAGCCACGAGCAGGAAGAGCGGATCGGGTGCCAGTCCGACGGCTATTGAGGTGATGACGAGCGCGCCCGTGCCGATCATGAACAGGCGGCGACGCCCGAAGCGGTCCCCGATGCGACCGCAGAGGATGAGGCCGGAGGCAAAGGCTGCGGAGAACAGACCGACGATGAGGGCCGAGGTCGCATCACTCGCACCGATGTCGGCCTTCACCGCGGGGATTGCGACGTTCGAGACGGAGAACATGAACGTCGCGAGGAACGCACCGAGGTGGAGCGGCCAGAGCACCGGGGCGGGATGGCCCGCGGTGGGGGCTGGGTCGACGTTGGGTGCGTGACCGGGAGCCGCCTCGGCGAGGGCCGAAGTCGGAACCGCCCCGGCGGAGGTCGATGATGTCTGCGTGTGGGAATCTCTCATGGATCCAGTCTGCGGTGGCCCGCGGGGGAGTGGGAGGGCGTGCTGATGGTGTTGGTCGCACCACCAGGCTGAGGGCGGTGACGGGGTGGAACGGCGTGAGCGTCGGGCGGACAATGGAGGCATGGCACAAGTGAGAACCGAGGAGCTCGGACGATTCCTGCGTTCGCGACGCAACCGGGTGCGGCCCTGCGAGGTCGGTCTTGCGGCCGGCACCCGGCGGAGGGTGCCGGGGCTGCGGCGTGAAGAGGTCGCTGTGCTCGCGAACATCGGCACCAGTTGGTACACCTGGCTTGAGCAGGGGCGCGAGGTCCACCCCTCGGAGTCGGTGCTCGAATCCATCGCCGAGGCGCTCCTGCTCGACCGTGAGGAGCGTGCCCATCTCTTCCTGCTGGGCGGATATCCGGATCGGGTCGCGAACCCGGGGGACTCGGCTGTGGGAGAGCAGATGCGCACCTTGCTCGACGAACTGCTGCCGCTGCCGGCGATGGTCACTGATCCGCGGTATACGATCCTCGCCTTCAACTCCGTCGAACGGTATCTCGCCTCCGACCTCGAAGCGCTCGCTCCGGCCGACCGGAACTGCGCGATCCAGTCCTTCGAGAGTCCGGAATGGGCGCGGACCTTCCACTCCGACGACGGTCACCGGGCGCAGGTCGTCGCGAAGCTGCGTGCCTCCTACGCGGAGTCGATCGACGATCCGGAGTGGTCGCCGCTGCTGTCGCGGCTGCGCAGGAATCCGGAATTCTGCCGCCTGTGGGATTCGGGATCGGTCGGTCGATCTGTGGGGCGGGTCAAGACCATTGAGAACCCGTATGTGGGCACGCTCAAGCTGACGATGACGACGCTCATCGCGCAGGAGAACCAGAGGCTGACGCTCTCGGTCTATCAGCCGGTGGACACGGTGACGCGGTCCCGATTGGAGACGCTGCACGGCTGGATCAACGACGGCAGCATCGAACGCCGACGGGAGGACGGGGCGCAGCCGTCGGCAGAACGGCATCTCCGCGCCGTCGCCGATTGAGCCGTGTGCCGTCGAGTGATGAGGTCGCGTGTTCGCGGTCGGAGGTCGAGGCCGCCTGTTCACCTGCGGGAAGTGGGATGCTTCACACTCGGCCACCGCGATTTCGCATTGTCGTCATGACTCGGATAAGCTGATTCGCGGAGGATTCGCCTAGTGGCCTATGGCGCTCGCCTGGAACGCGGGTTGGGTTAACGCCCTCAGGGGTTCGAATCCCCTATCCTCCGCCACGGAAGTCCCGGTCTCGCAGTTGCTGCGGGCCGGGACTTCGTCGATTCACCGGTTATGGGTTCCGAGCCGGTCGGTCGCTGCATCCTCCACCGGCCGTGGCATCTCCTACGGGTGCTTTCGCATCCCTCATCGCTCCTGCCAAAACGCACCGGTGCAACGAGGTGGTGTGCCGCTCGCGGTGAGGGATGCCCAGCGCGGCGCAGCCCACGACCGCTGCTGGACGCACAAATCGCATGACGGTTCGTGGCGGAGTGCGTGATTGTGACGTCATGCGTCAGCCCGCGAAGTCTGCCCGCCGTATGTGGCCTGCGTCTCAGTAGTCTGGCACGGCACACCCGCACAGAAGATACTGCACACCTGCACACATCACGAGCGACTGAAGGGAACTGGCCCGATGACGTCGCAGCTATCGCGGCAACTTCTACACCGTCGACGACTTCACTCTCCGCCCCGGCCCCTACCCGGTCGAAGCCCGCCCCCACCCGGAGATCTTCCAAGGCGGAAACTCCTCGGCCGCCCGCATCAACGGCGGCAAACACTCCGACTGGTACTTCTCCAACGGCAAGGACTTCGACGGCTTCCGCGAACAGTACGACGACGTCACCGAGGTGGCCCGAGCGCACAATCGGAAGGTCCGTTTCGGACTCAACGGCTTCGCCATCGTCCGCGATACCGAAGCCGAGGCCCGAGAACAGCTGCGCGAGATCATCGCCAAAGCCGATGAAGGCGCCGTCGAAGGATTCCGCAAGTCCGTCCAACAGGCCGGAGCCTCGACTCACGATAAGAAGGGCATGTGGGCGGATTCGAGCTTCGAAGACCTCGTCCAGTACAACGACGGCTTCCGCACCCAGCTCATCGGCACCCCCGAACAGGTCGCCGACCGCATCATCGAATACAAGAAGATCGGCGTCGACCTCATCCTCACCGGCTTCCTCCACTTCCAGGAAGAACTCGAAGCATTCGGCAAGACCGTCATCCCGATCGTGCGCGAGAAGGAAGCCGAACTCGTCAACAGGGGACTGCTCACCCCCGCCGGAGTCTGAGTCAGCCAGTCGGTTTCCCTCAGGCCACGCTGAATGACGCGGACTTGAGCTTCAGCTTCGTTCGCAGCTGATCGCCGGTGAGGCTCGCGGTCTTCCCCTTCACCGAGGTGGCTTTCACCGTCTTCACCAGACCTGAGCCGGTCTTCGCCACCGCCACAGACCGGACGTCTGCCAGCCCGAAGGCCCGTGCCATGTCGGACTGCTTGGCCGTCACCGACCACGAGGCGTTCGGGTTCTGCGCAGAGGCATACTTCGACGGAGAGTCATCGACCGAGACCAGGTACGGCACGGCCGACCCCCACACCTCGGCAGCCGAATGCGTCTTCGACCCGGCCGACGACGAGTAGACAGCATCGATGAGCCCGCCCCTGTAGGTGATGAGGCGCGCCGACCTCACCGTCGACCCGCTCGTGGTCTGTGTCGCGGCCACGGCCTTGCGCCATGGACCGGAATCGCCTGCATTCTCATGAGTCCACCCGAGGAAACGCTGCGAGGCCACCTCGTCATAGACGTTGCACCCGCAGGCCGGCTTCACCGCACCGAGATTGCGGTAGGCGTAGGTGCGCGAAGCGATGGCCTGAGAGCGCAGGGCCTCGGACTGCCACGACGCCGGCATCTCGGCGATGCCCGGCAGATATTCCTTGTTGAGACCCACCACGTTGATGACGTTGAGCGAGCTCTTCAGCTGACCGATCTCGAGCCGTCCGTGTCGGTAGGTGCCGGTCGCCCCGTTCTGGGCACCGCTGACCGACACCGTCGTCGCCGACGAACTCTTCCAATATCGGGTGCCCTGCCATTCGAGGGTGAGCTTCGACCCCGAATAGCTCTTCGACCCGACGGTCGCCTTGACCGAACCGGATGACGTCCGTTCGATCGTGACCTTCGAGCCTGATTCGATGGTCTTCGACCCGACCTTGACCCGCAGACGGCCGGACCGCGGAGTGACCGTCACGGACTTCTTACCGGTCAGCAGCTGCACCTTGAGACTGGCGTCGGCGTTCTTCGACATCGTCGTGACCTTGGCACCCGTGTAGTAGTGCTGCAGGATCTGCGTCGACGACTTTCCGGCTGTCGCCATTCCGCGCGCTCCGTACTGGCTCATCCCGACTCCATGGCCGAACCCCGACCCCTTGATCGTGAACGACGACGGCGCCTTCGTCAGCGTCACCTTCGCCCCGGATTTCGCCGTCCACACGATCATGCCGTTCTGGAACTTCTGCCGGGTCTCCGAACCTGAGCGGTATTCGTTGCTCGTCGGATAGCCGAGCGGACCGCGTTCCCACCCGGACTTCTTCCATGCTGTGCGGATCGCACCCAGAGTCGCATGGGCGCCGGTGGCCTTCGTCCAATGGATGCTGCCGTGCTTGAACGACTGATAGCAGCCCTTCTGGATCAGCGTGCACCGCTGCGGGCCGACCGCTGGGCCGAGCTTGCCGGAATTCCCACCGAGCGATCTGTGCATCGTCCCGATCGCACCCGAAGTCGCATAGGCAGCATGTGCCGGAGGCGGTGTGGAGCAGAGAATGAGAAGGAACCCGATGAGCAGTGCCGCGAGGGCAGGAGTCGTCGCCTTGACGGACGGGGAAGCTGGCATGAGTAGATCATAAGCGCGGCTGTCAAGACCCCAGGTGACGAACAGACGAACTCCCCGGAACGATCGTTCCGGGGAGTTCTTCGCCGAGGTGGTTCCGCCTCGGCGAAAGAGGCATCGTTCCAGGTCAGCTGAACTTATCAGCGATTGCCTTGTTGAAGGCGTCGAGGTCGTCGGGGCTGCGGGAGGTAATGAGGTTGCCGTCGACGACCACCTCGGTGTCGGCCCAGTCGGCTCCGGCGTTGATGAGGTCGGTCTTCGTCGAGATGAAGGACGTCAGCTTCCGTCCCTTGGCCACTCCCGCCTCGGCGAGGATCCACGGAGCATGGCAGATGGCCGCGACCGGTTTGTCGGCGGCGAAGAACGCCTTGACGAGGTTGACGGCGTCCTCATTCAGACGCAGGGCATCGGAGTTGAGGGTGCCGCCGGGCAGAACGAGGGCGTCGAAGTCATCGACCGAGGCCTCGGCGACGGGAACGTCGACGTCGAAGGTCTTCGCGTGCTCCCAATCGCCTTCCATCGCCTGCAGAGTCCCCTCTGAGGGGGAGACGATGACGGTTGTCGCCCCGGCCTCGTCGAGAGCGGTGCGGGGACTGGTGAGTTCGATCTGCTCGACGCCGCTGGTGAGGAGGAATGCGATCTTCTTGTCAGAGAGTGCCATGATGGTGCTCCTTGTCAGTTGTGATCTGTGAGGTTGTCGAATCTGACATGGGCCCGGCTGGCCGGAACGTCGAGGCCGACGTGCGGCTGAACCGACACCCACGCTGGGCTCAACAACGAAGAATACCGATCTGTTCCAGACCGCGACGAACGCATTCCCCTGGCCGAGGTCACCAGGGGAATGCGATTCGGGGATGCGAGACGCTCGAGGGGTACGTTTCGTAGGCCCGGCGGACGGCTCAGATGTTCGGGAACTCGAGGCTGTAGCCGATGCCGGACTGCGACGCCGAGGTGATCTTCACAGTGCCGTAGTGATTCTTGCCGGCAGCGGTGACGGTGCAGTTCTGCGATCCGCTGTGGGAGAAGATCCGCAGGTCGGAATAGCAGTCGACGGTGTCGACCGTGGTGCCCTGCTTGGCGTAGGCGTTCTTGATGTCCGCCTCGAGAACGTCGGCGGGGATCTTGCCGTTGCCGTCGGCGTCGAGTTCGACTCCGTCTTCGCCGATCCGCGGGCCCTGGTAGCCGGTGTCGGTCGTGCTGCTCGACGACGATGATCCGCTCGAGGTGGAGTCGCTCGAGGACGACGATCCGGTCGACGACGAGCCGTTCGAGGTGGAGGAGCCACTCGCCGAGGAGGCGCTGGACGAATCGGTGGATCCGCCGCTGCCGGTGGTGCCGTTGTCGCTAGTGCCGTTATCGCTCGTGCCGGTCGAACCCGAACCGGCGGAGTCCGAGGTGGAGCCCGAATCCGACGCCGGTTCTTCGGCGGTCGTCTCGGTGTCCTCGGTCTGCTGCTCCCGCTGGCCGTCCTGGCCCTGTTCCTGTCCCTGGCCTTCCGGGCCGAAGGTGATCTTCATATCGCAGGCCGAGAGCGTCAGGGTCGCGGCAACGGCTCCGGCAACGGTGATGGTCTTGAGAAGTGTCTGTGCCTTCATGATCTGCTCCTGGTCTCGTGTGTAAGAGGCTGTCGGTGTTTCGTACAAGACAAGCCTCTCAGCGCGGAGCCGTGACCTGGGCCGATTCGTGTTCGGATCCGGTGACGAATGTTCCAGGACGGACACATCGGCCTATTCTGGGACTGTGTTCGATGACCGGAGCCGAAGAGATACGAGAAAACTTCTCCGCCGATGTCGAGAACACGCGTCCGGCTGCGTCCCAGACATGTCAGCGAGCACAACCCGTGCGAGCGGCACGAGACAAGGAGACCATCATGGCCAAGTACCTCATTCTCAAGCACTATCGGATGCCGGAGCAGTATATGGACTACACCCCGATGGACCAGTGGAGTCCCGACGAGGTCGACGCGCATGTGGCGTACATGAACGCCTTCGCCGACAAACTCAAAGACTCCGGCGAATTCGTCGACTCCCAGGCGCTCTCGCCCGAGGGCACCTTCGTCCGATCCGGCGGACCGGGTAAGCCTCCGGTCACCGACGGTCCCTTCCCCGAGACGAAGGACCTCATCGCCGGGTGGATGGTCATCGACGTCGAGAACTACGACCGGGCTCTCGAACTCGCCGGTGAGCTGTCCGCCGCACCGGGCAAGGGAGGAGAGTCGATCAACGAATGGCTCGAACTGCGCCCCTTCCTCGACCACGCACCCAGCGTGGACGAATGATCAGGGACGCGAACGGAGTCCGCGATGACCAATCCGGATCCCCTCGCCGAGGCGGAGCTGCGTGAGCTCGTCCCCGCCGTGATCGGCATCCTCGTCAGTCGTGGAGCAGACTTCGCGACCGCCGAGGATGCCGTTCAGGACGCGCTCATCGAAGCCCTGCGATCGTGGCGGTCCGACCCGCCCCGTGACCGGCGGGGCTGGCTCGTGACGGTGGCGTGGCGGAAGTTCCTCGACATCGTGCGATCTGAAGGATCGCGGATGAAACGCGAGGAACGGGTCATGGCCGCCACTCTCGCCGAGCCCGGAACCTCGTCCGAACCCGGGACGGACGGCGTCCCGAACGCCGATGACACCCTCGACCTCTACATCCTCTGCGCCCATCCCGACCTCAGCCCCGCCTCGGCGGTGGCCCTGACCCTGCGGGCGGTGGGCGGACTGACGACGAAGCAGATCGCCGCAGCCTATATGGTGCCCGAGTCGACGATGGCCCAGCGCATCAGCCGGGCGAAATCCACAATCGCAGGGTCCCGGCTCAACCGACCCGGCGACCTGTCCTCGGTGCTCACCACCCTCTACCTCGTGTTCAACGAAGGACACTCGGGCGAGGTCGACCTCGTCGCCGAGGCGATCCGACTGACCCGCAGCCTGCGGACCGTGATCGACTCCGCCGAGGTGGACGGACTGCTCGCCCTCATGCTCCTCCACCACGCCCGCCGCGACGCCCGTTTCGGCGCCGACGGTCGCCTCATCGCGCTGGCCGATCAAGACCGCACCCTGTGGGATCGACGACTCATCGTCGAGGGCATCGAAATCCTGCAGGCAGCGCTTGGTCGGGACGAACTCGGCCAATATCAGGCACAGGCCGCCATCGCGGCACTCCACGCCGATGCGCAGACGGTCGAGGACACCGACTGGGTGCAGATCGTGGAGTGGTACGACGAACTGCTGGCCCTGCGCGATACGCCGATTGTGCGACTCAACCGTGCCGTGGCCATCGGGGAGGCCGACGGTCCAAGGGCGGGCCTGGCCGAACTTCGTGCCCTCGATGAGGGGCTGCCCCGGTACTTCGCCGTCGAAGCGCACCTGCGCGAGCGGGCAGGGGAGTCACAGCGGGCCGCCGACCTCTACGCACGGGCCGCCGAACGGGCCGGCAGCCTCGCCGAACGCGACCATCTCAACCGGCAGGCGGCACGCGTTCGGTCGGGGCAGGGGCACCTGCCGTGACCGAGACGACGGTGATCACGGTCTCGATCGGCCGCCTCGGTGAGCGAGGTTGATCACTCCTGTCGGCAGAAGACATTCGTACGCACCGATGGCGGACTACGATCGAAGGGAGCGCTCAGCTCACCACCCCATCTCAGCGATCCCGTCACCGGGGTCCGTTCCCGATGTCGAAAGAGGCCGAACCCGTTTGAGCCACCTGCAGGAGTTCTTCCGCATCCCACCGGGTGAACGCGACCATATTCCCGCGTTCCGCATCGCCCTGGGAGTCGCTATCCCACTCCTCGTGCTGCTCGGAATCGACCGCCTCGACCTCGCCGTCTATGCCGCCTTCGGCGCCTTCACCGGCATCTACGCACGCTTCGAATCCCCACAATCGCGGACCAGGCGACAGTCGATCGCAGCCGCCGTCCTCGTCGTCTGCGTGGGCATCGGCGCCCTGCTCAGCAGCCTCGGAGCTTCGGTCTGGGTGCTCGTCGTCATCACCTCGCTCGTGTCCGGTGCGGGTGCGGCCATCGCCTTGCGCTTCCGGCTCAAACCCGGCGGGTCGATCTTCTTCATCTTCGCCACGGGAGCCGTCGGATCCATTCCGGGCGGCGCCTCGGTGCCGGTGGCAATGGGTGTGGCGGCCGCCTCGGCGCTGGTGTGCATCGGTCTCGGAGCGCTCGCCCACTATGCCGGCGAACGCATGCCTCCGGAGAAGGAGACCTATGTGCGGGTCGGGCTGTCGCCGGTGGGCAAGTCCGATCTGGCCGCCCACGCCGCCCGATTCACGATCGCCCCGTTCATCGCCGGAGTTCTCGGCACCCTGCTCATCGATGTGCTCCCGCTGCTGTCCCACAGCTATTGGGCGATGGTCGCAGCGGTCGCACCGATCACTCCACCCGGTCGTTCGGCCCGTCTCAAGCGCGGCGTCCACCGGGTGGTCGGAACCCTGCTGGGCGTGATCGTCACAGCGTTCCTGCTGTCGTTCCCCACTCAGCCGTGGCAGCTGGTGGTGTGGGTGATCCTGCTGCAGTTCCTCGCCGAGATCTTCGTGCTGCGCAACTATTCGGTGGCGCTGCTCTTCATCACTCCGTTGGCACTGCTCATGACCCAGATCGGCAGCCCGCACCCGGTCTCGGAGCTGCTGGCCTCCCGCGCCATCGAAACCGTCATCGGCGCCGTCGTCGGCATGATCGTCGTCATCGTCGGCTTCCGCAGTGCAAAGAGGACGCGCGCCGAAATCGATGCCTCGCCGCATGCCGATGACGACGACTGACCCTAGGAGGACACCATGACCACCAGCACCGAGGTGCTCGCCACCCTGGCCTCGCTCGAGGACGAGAAGATCCGCGCCGTCAACGCCCGCCACGGCGACGACCACGCGGTCAACCTGACGAAGCTGCGGGCTGTGGCGAAGGACCTGAAGAAGAACGACGAACTCGCCGGCGAGCTCTGGGCAACTGGTGACACTGCGGCCCGCCTCGTCGCGATCCTCATCATGCGCCCGAAGGCCTGGAGCGAAGCACAGCTCGATGAGATGCTGCGTGACTCCCGAGTCCCGAAGGTCCACGGCTGGCTGGTCAGCTACATCGTCAAGAAGTCGCCCCACGCCGAGGCGCTGCGTCAGTCGTGGATGGACGATCCCGATCCGGTCGTCGCTTCCGCCGGCTGGGCACTGACGAGCGAACGGGTCAATAAGAAACCCGAAGGCCTAGACTTGTCCGGTCTGCTGGACACGATCGAGGCCGAGATGGCCGAGGCCCCCGAACGTCTGCAGTGGGCGATGAACGAGACGTTGTCCTATATCGGCATCGAGAACCCGGATCGGCGGAAACGTGCCATCGACATCGGTGAGCGCCTCGGCGTGCTCCGCGACTACCCGACTTCGCCCGGCTGCACCTCGCCCTTCGCCCCGACCTGGATCACGGAGATGGTGTCCCGCAACGCGGCGAAGTGAGCCGCGGCGCTGCTCCTATAGTGCCGGGTGACGGGTGTGGTGGTCCGTGACCTGCTGGAAGGCGTGACCGGCGGCCAGGACCAAGGGTTCGGCGAAGTCACCGCCGACGAACTGTGCAGCCAGGGGAGTGCCCCGGTCGGTGAACCCTGCGGGCAGAGTGATCGACGGCATTCCGCAGTTGTCGATCGGAGCCGTCGGCACGGTCACCGCAGCGAACAGCTTCTGGTCGGAACCCAGATTCGCCATCTGGGCGATCGTCGGCGAGCCGACGCCGAACCCCGGCAGCAGGAGCAGATCGATATCGGCCATGAGGGTGCGCATACGGCCGGTGAAGTCTCTCCGCGATTCGAGTAGTCGGTGGTAGTCGACGGCGGAGAGTCCGCGCCCGATATCGATGAGACCGGACAGGTCGGGACCGTATTCGTCCGCTCGGGCCGGGTACGTCTCCGAGTGGACACCGGCGGTCTCGACCCCGCACAGAGCCGTCCACTCCTTGGCCGCGGCCTCAAAACCTGGGGTCTCGACCTCGAGCACCCGCCACCCGAGGCCGGTCACTTTTGTGATGGTGTCCTCGAGCATCGCGTTCGTCGCGTCATCGAAGTGCTCTTCGGCCAGGGTGCGGTCGAATCCGACGACCGGGGCCCGGTCGACGTGCAGCTCATTGGGGTAGTCAGGCACCGGTTCGAGTGACGAGGTGGGATCGGCCGGATCGTGGCCGGCGATGGCCCGCAGCACGATCGCGGCATCACGGGAGCTGCGGGTCATCGGCCCGATGTGATCGAGGCTGGGAGCGAGTGCGAAGATGCCGTGGCGGGAGACCCGGCCCCAGGTCGGTTTGAGTCCCGTGACGCCATTGGCTGAGGACGGAAGGCGGATCGAGCCGCCGGTGTCCGAACCGAGAGAGGCGAAGCAGAGTCCGGCCGCGGTGGCCACACCGGATCCCGAGGAGGAGACGCCCGACCAGGTGTCGGCATCCCACGGATTGACCGGGGTCGGAAGGTCCGGATGGTGACCGGTGAACGCCCCTTCGGTCAGGCGCAGTTTGCCGAGGATGACGGCTCCGGCGGTTCGCAGTCGAGCGACGACGGTGGCATCGAAGTCGGGGCGGAAGTCCGCATGGATCGTGGTGCCTGCACCGGTCGGTGCGTCGTGGGTGTTCGCGAGGTCCTTCACCGCCACGGGGACACCGTGCAGATCGCCGAGCCAGTTCCCGCGGGACAGGAGCGCATCGGCGCGGTCGGCCTCGGCGAGGGCGGATTCGGCCATGACCGTGGCGAAGGCCTGCAGTCGGGGTTCGAGTCGCTCGATGCGTTCGAGCATCGCCTCGGTGACCTCACGGGAGGACAATTGCCTGGTGCGGATGAGAGTTGAGACTTCGTGGAGTTCGAGGAACGGGATCTCGGTGCTCGTCGGTGTGGTCATCATGCCTCCCTGCATCGGTTTCCATCACCCTAGCCGATCTTCTCACCAGGGGGAACAGTGATCTACGGGGTTATGCTCCGGCCAGTTCCCGCAATGCTTGGATGTGTGCCTCGAGGCGGCTGTTCCCGTCTTTGCTGATCGAGACCCAGGTGCGCGGGCGTTTGCCCACGTACCCCTTCTTCACCTCGATCATTCCGGCCTTCTCGAGTGCGGTGATGTGCCGGGAGAGCACGGAATCGGAGACGCCGAGGCTGTCGCGCAGCAGTTTGAACTCGGCCTTGTCCCGGTTCTTCAGGCTCGAGACGATGCCGAGCCTCGTGGGGTTGTTCAGCTCCGGTTCGAGCCGGGTCAGAGAATCGCCGAGGTGGGGGATCGCCTCGTCTTCGGTGTGCGCGTCCTCTGGTTCGGTCGCGGAGTTCTGTTTCGCAGTCATCGTCGGTCCCTCCTCAGCGGCGCAGGGCCAGCAGGGAGAAGACCGGGGCGGCGACCCACAGCAGTCCTGCGGCGATGAACGGGATCGGACCGCCGGCTGCGAACGAATCGGCCATGACGCCGACGATGAACGCGACGATGATGACGCCCAGCCATGTCAGCAGGAGGGCGGTGGAGCGGCGGCTCCAGGACAGGGCCTTGACGAGATAGACGACCAGGGCGGGAATGATCCAGCTCAGTCCGGCTCCGGCGATGATGAGCTGGGTGGTGTTGTCGTCGATGATGCCGACGGCCATGAGTCCGACGGAGAGCCCGGCGGAGAGGACGAAGAGCAGTGTGACCAGAGGCCACGCATCGCCGCTGCGCGCCTGGGACTGGTTCGCTTCGACCTGGCTGAGGAGATCTGCAGCCTGCTGCGGGGTGGGGTTCGCGTCCATGTCGGTTCCTTTGATTGAGGTTGATCTGTGGAAGTAGTTCCACAGTACCAACTACTTTCCATATTGGAAAGTACTTTCGTAGGAATTACTACCTGACGGCGGCCCAGCTACCT